>CAZINF010000221.1:0-4438 GCA_964540555.1 uncultured Syntrophus sp.
TCAGGGTGTCGTTCACGGCGGCGCCGCCATCGACATGCAGTTCCTCGATGCCGATTCCGGAATCGGCCCGCATGCATTCCAGCAGATCCGCCGATTGATACGCAATGCTCTCCAAGGCCGCTCTTGCAATGTGGGCCGCCCGGGTCCCACGGGTGATTCCCACTATGATCCCCCGGGCATAGGGGTCCCAGTGGGGTGCGCCCAGGCCGACAAAAGCTGGCACCATATAGACGCCATCGGTATCCGTCACCTGACAGGCCAGCGCTTCCACGTCGGCAGATGACCCGACAATGCCGAGTCCGTCCCGCAACCACTGGACGACGGCGCCCCCGATGAAAACGCTCCCCTCAAGGGCGTAGTCTGTCCTTTCTCCGATCTTCCAGGCCACGGTGGTGAGCAGGTTGTTGGCCGATGCCACAGGGGTCATCCCGGTGTTCATCAGCATGAAGCATCCCGTGCCATACGTATTTTTCACCATCCCCGGTCTGGTGCACAACTGTCCGAAGAGGGCTGCCTGCTGGTCGCCGGCGGCGCCGCCGATGGGAATCCCCGCCGGAAAGGCCGGACTATGCGTTTCCCCATAGACCTCGCTGGAGGAACGGATTTCCGGAAGCATTGCCCGGGGGATATTCAGGATCCGCAGAAGTTCATCATCCCAATCGCCCGTATGGATGTTGCAGAGCATCGTACGAGAGGCGTTGGAAAGGTCGGTGACATGCCGCGCCCCGCCGGTAAG
The DNA here is from genome assembly GCA_964540555.1 of uncultured Syntrophus sp. Lineage (GTDB taxonomy): Bacteria > Desulfobacterota > Syntrophia > Syntrophales > UBA5619 > JAKAFS01. The sequence continues at coordinate 737 of CAZINF010000221.1, forward strand.
GTTCCAGATCAGCCAGGCGTCGACCGTCCCGAAGGCAAGACGCCCTTCCTCCGCCATCCGGCGGGCGTCGGAACAATGATCGAGGATCCAGGCGATCTTGGTCCCGGAAAAATAGGCATCCGGGACAAGGCCCGTCTTCTCGCGGATCAGAGACCCCAGACCTTCCGCTTTGAGCCGGTCGCAGACGTCGGCAGTGCGCCGGTCCTGCCAGACGATGGCGTTATGGATCGGCCGGCCTGTGTCACGCTCCCAAACTACTGTCGTTTCCCGCTGGTTCGTGATTCCGAGAGCGGCAATATCTCCGCCGCCCAGGCCCGCATTTCTCAGGGCCTGTACGGCCACGCCGGCCTGGGATTCCCAGACCTCGCGGGGGTCGTGCTCCACCCACCCCGGCCGGGGATAGTGCTGATGAAACTCCTTCTGAGCCGATGCAACAGGCAGGCCGGCAGCATTAAAAATGATCGCCCGGGAACTGGTCGTCCCCTGATCCAGGGCTAACAGAAAGGCCATGGAAACCTCCTGAGAAAAAGTGGCCCGATCGAGGGGCGACCCTCGCGGTCGCGGCGATGATCAGGACGGGTAAGGTCTGAATGATTTATACCGCAGACGGCCGATCTTGTCGAAAGGATTTCTTCGAAACCGGATTTTCCAGGAAACAGTTGCCGAATGTGAAAATTCCATGTATGTAGCAGCCTGATTAACCGATCAACGTGAATGGGGACGGATTTGAAATCCGTCCCTAAATCCACAACGTGCGCGGGGACGGATTTGAAATCCGTCCCCATTCATGTTTTACGAAGCTGCCAAGGAGAAATCGAATGACTGTAAAGCAATGGGACAGGCCGCCGGAGATGCAGATCGACGCGGAGAAGAGGTATCTTGTCACGATAGAGACGACACGGGGAACGATCGAGCTGGAGCTGGACCCGAAATACGCACCCAGGACCGTCAATAATTTCGTATTTCTCGCCGGAGAGGGTTTCTATGACGGCGTCATGTTCCACCGGGTGATCGGCGATTTCATGACCCAGGGGGGCGATCCGACCGGTACGGGCCGGGGCGGACCCGGATACCGGTTTTCGGACGAACTCGAGGGAAACCCGCTGACCCACGCCGCCAAGGTGATTTCGATGGCGAACGCAGGACCGGACACGAACGGGAGCCAGTTCTTCATCACCCACTCACCGCAGCCGCACCTGAACGGAAAACACACGGTCTTCGGAAAAGTCGTCAAAGGGCAGGATGTCGTGGATGCGATCCGACAGGGGGACCTGATGGTGCGCGTGTCGGCGAGCGAGATGTAGGGGCTGTGGATATCCCGGCGCCGATATGGATTGACAGAGGCAACATGATCCTATGAAGGCAATGGTTTTGACAGGCATTTCCCGCTTTGCAGAGAATCCCGCGCCGCTCGTTTTGACCGAGATGTCTGAACCGACACCGGGCGAAGGTGAGATCCTGATTGCGGTCTCGGCTTGCGGCGTCTGTCATACGGAGCTGGATGAGATCGAAGGGCGGACGCCGCCGCCGGTCTTCCCTGTCATTTTAGGTCATCAGATCGTGGGGAAGGTCGCTTCCCTGGGGCCCGGCGCCGGGCGGTTCCGAACCGGCGATCGGGTGGGGGTCGGCTGGATCCACTGGGCATGCGGAATCTGCGACGCCTGCCGGACCGGAAACGAGAATATCTGCGAGCGGTTCCGGGCGACGGGCCGCGATGTCAATGGCGGCTATGCAGAGTTCATGACGGTCCCGGAAGCCTTCGTTTACGATATCCCCGGGATCTTCTCCGATGCGGAGGCGGCGCCGCTCCTCTGCGCGGGGGCGATCGGATACCGATCGCTCCGCCTGACCGGTCTCAGGGACGGACAATCCCTCGGCCTTTCCGGCTTCGGCGCCTCGGCGCACCTTGTCCTCAAAATCGTCCGCCACCGGTTTTCCGGCACAAAAGTCTTTGTCTTCGCCAGGAGCGAACGGGAACGGGCCTTTGCTCTCGAGCTCGGCGCCGCCTGGGCCGGAGCGACGGGAGACGCACCCCCGGAGAAGCTCCACGCCGTCATCGACACGACACCCGCCTGGAAGCCGGTCGTTGAGGCGCTGAAACATCTTGCCCCCGGGGGACGCCTCGTCATCAATGCGATCCGCAAAGAGGAAAACGACAAGGCCGAACTCCTGCGGCTGGATTATCCCGTACACCTCTGGCTGGAGAAGGAGATCAAGAGCGTGGCCAACGTCGCTCGCCGCGACATCTCCGAACTCCTCGCCCTGGCGGCCAGGATCCCTCTCCGGTCCGAGGTGGAGGAGTATCCCCTGACGGATGCGAACCACGCCCTTGCCGAACTCAGGGGAGGCAACATCCGCGGTGCGAAGATCCTCCGGATCGCATGAACGGAAAAACCTATTGACGCCACACCCTTCTTTCGGCTATGCGGATTCTACTCAATCGTAACCGGGAGGTTTTCCAGAAATTGAAGCCGCGCGCCGTTCTCGGGGTAATGATGCCCCTGTTCATCGTGGGACACTTCAGCCACCATGTCCTCGCCTCGATCACCGTGCCTCTGATCCCGTTCATCCGCAGCGCCTTTGACCTGGATTACGCCCAGTCGGGTCTGGTCATCTCGGCCTTCACCCTCGCCAACGGGATCGGCCAGCTGCCCGCAGGCTGGCTCGCCGACCGGGTCGAGCCCCGCAAGCTGCTGACCGTCGGCATCTCCGGCGTCGCACTGGCCGGGATCCTGGTCGGTCTGTCCCCGACCTACGCGCTGATGCTGGTCTCTCTTGTCCTGATGGGGATCCTGTCCGGCGGCTACCACCCGACCGCCCCGCCGCTGATCGCCGCATGGGTAAGACCGGAGAACCTGGGGCGGGCGCTCGGCTTACACAATATCGGCGGAGGGGCGAGCCATTTCCTGACGCCGCTGATCGCCGTCGCCGTCGCCAACGCCTGGGGATGGCAGAACGCCTACATCGCGATGGGTATCCCGACCGCCGTCTTCGGCATCCTCTTCTACCTGCGCCTCGGCCAACTCAACGCCCGGGAAAAGGCAAGCCACGACAATATGGCGAAGAAAGAAGGATCCGTCGATTTCCGTCCGGAACGCATGAGCCGGATCGTCATCTTCCTGATCTTCTCGACCTTCACGGCGGCGATCATCATCTCCGTGGTCTCGTTCATCCCGCTGCTCCTGGTCGATCACTTCCACGTGAGTAAAGAAGCGGCCGCGGCGCTTCTCTCCCTGATCTATGTCGCCGTCTTCTGGGCCAGTCCGCTGGGCGGTTATCTCTCCGATCGTGTGGGGAGCGTCCGGGTGACCTTCGCGGTCTGCTTAATCGCCGGTCCCATCATCTTTCTGTTCACGGTTCTCCCTTACGGATTGGGCGTCTTTGCGCTGCTCGTCCTCGTGGGAACGGTCATCTTCGCCCGGATGTCCGCTTCGGAAACGTTTATCGTCAGCAAGACGCCGCCGGACCGCCGCTCGACGATCCTCGGCATTTACTTTTTTACCGGCATGGAGGGGGGCGGCATTCTGACGCCGGTTCTGGGCTATGCGATCGACCGTTTGGGCTTTCCGACGGCCTTTACGATCGCCGGCGGCGCCGTCCTCACGGTGACGCTGATCTGTGCATTTCTGCTCTGGGAGAAAAGTCAAGTCACTCCACGCGGATGATCCCCTCCGGCGCCAAGATCACCTCGCCGACGATCGC
>CAZINF010000222.1:0-4372 GCA_964540555.1 uncultured Syntrophus sp.
ATGCTCGACAGGATCGAAAACAACCGGTACAGCGGAGGCGCCTATAAACGCGCCACATGGATTGAGATGATCTGTCGCACCGAGAATGACAGGGCGGTGCTTGGCACGCTCTGCCAAAAGGGGCTGGCCGAAACCGGGTTGGGGGGGACCGTTGCGGGGGATCCCTACGATGCATGCTGGTTGACGCCGAAAGGGAAAGCCCTGCGTGAGTGACGCTTTTACGAATGAAGGGTCAGGCGGCGCAAAGTAAAACGGCCGGGATCGCTCCCGGCCGTCGTCGTTTCCGATACGGGTTTGTCAGATTATTTCTTGTCGCGGATCTTTGCGTGACACTCGCTGCACTTGTCTTTGACCGCCCCAAGCTTGGCCTTGACCGTGTCGCCATCCTTTGTCGCGGCTGCGCCTGACGCCTCCGTGGCGAGAGAGGAGATGGCAAGGGTCAGTTCCTTGGCGAGAGGATTGGGATGGCCCTCGCCGACCTTCTTGGTCTGGGCGGCCAAACCGTCGGCGTCCTTGACGATGGCCTCGAAATTTTTCGCGCCGAGGTTATCGTTCATCGCCTTCATCCAGGCCGCTCGGGCTTGCATCAGTATCTGGGCGGGGCGCAGTTCCGGCTTGGCGTCTCCTGCCGCATAGGCAAAGACGGCGACGGCAAAGATTGCAACGGTCAGCAGGGCAATGCTCTTTTTCATGGTGTTCTCCTTTCGGTGAGGTGTCATAGGTTCGGGTTCAGATTTTTGATTTCCCGTCCGGCTGGATCATGACGGCAAGATTATCCCGATGGATGATCTCGTCATAGTCCTTGTAGCCGAGGACCTGTTCGATCTTCGCGGTCTTCAGCCCCATGATCTTCCGGATCTCTTCGGCGCTGTAATTGACCAGCCCCTTGGCGATCGGGCTGCCGGCGGCGTCCACGCAGGTCACCGGGTCCCCGAGGACGAAATCCCCCTCCACCTGCGTCACTCCGGAGGGGAGGAGGCTCTTGCCATCTGCGACGAGGGCCGTTTTTGCCCCTTCGTCTATAAACAGACGCCCTCTCGCTCTCAGGGTAAAGGCGATCCAGTATTTCCGGCTTTTCAGATGGTCCGCCATCGGAAGGAAGAGGGTGCCCGTCTCTTTACCGTCCATGATCTCCTGGAGAACCCCGGGACGCCGGCCGTGGGCGATGATGTAGGGAATGCCGAAGGCAGTGACTTTCTTTGCGGCGAGGACCTTGCTCTTCATGCCGCCCATCCCGACCGGTGTGGCCTCTTCGGTCGCGGCGGCCTCGATCTCCGGGGTGAATTCCGTGACGAGAGGGATGAGTTTCGCCTTTTTGGAGTCGGCCGGATTATGGTCGTAGAGCCCTTCGGTGCTCGTCAGGTTGATCACGAGATGTGCCTCGATAAGGTTCGCGACCATCGCGGCGAGATGGTCGTTGTCGCCGAATTTGATTTCGTCGACAGCCACGGTGTCGTTCTCGTTGATGATCGTGATCACTCCCCATTCCTGCAAGGTGAAGAGGGTGTTGCGGATGTTCAGGAAGCGTTTCCGGTCGGTGATGTCGCTCATCGTGAGGAGGACCTGGCCGACGAAGAGACCATGCTTCCCGAAGGCATTCGAGTAAACCCGCATCAGACGGCCCTGGCCGACGGCCGCCGCCGCCTGCTTCTGGGGGATGCTTTTGAGCTTACCAGGGATCCCCAGCCGGTGCTTCCCGGAGGCGATGGCCCCGGAGCTGACCAGGATGACCTGATAACCCCGCTCCCGGAGGGTCGCGATGTCGTCGACGAGCTGTTCGATGATTGTGAGGTCAAGGCCGTCCTCGCCAGCCAGGACGGCGCTGCCGACCTTGACGAGGATTTTACGGACATCGGCCAGTGTCTCTTTTCGTGTCATGGCGGACATTCCTCCGGCTGATCCGCAATGTCGTCCCCATCGACCGGGGGGGGATGCGGGGGGATCAGCCCGATGAGTTCCCGGAGCGCCTCCGGGACGCCTTCCCCGGTCGCTGCCGAAAAGGCAAGCAATTTTATCCCTTTTTCCGCAAAAGTGTCAATATCCTTTTGCATCCTCTCACGGGTGGTGGGGAGGTCGAGCTTGCCTATCGCCACGACCTGCCGTTTTTTCAGCATTGCGGGACTGAAGAGCTCCAGTTCGCGGTTGATCGCTTCGTAGTCGTGCCAGGCGCCCTCATGGTCTTCGGCTGAGACATCGATGATATGGAGCAGGACGGAGGTCCTCTCGACGTGGCGGAGGAACTGCATGCCCATCCCCAGTCCGTCGTGCGCCCCTTCGATCAGTCCCGGGATGTCGGCGATGACGAACGATTCTTCATCCCCGTACCGGACGACGCCCAAATGGGGGACGAGCGTTGTGAAGGGGTAATCGGCGATCTTGGGACGGGCTGCCGACACCCGTGAGATGAAAGTCGATTTACCGACGTTCGGCAATCCGATGATTCCCACGTCCGCCAGGAGCTTGAGCTCCATTGTGATCCACCTTTCCTCGCCTGGGATGCCGGGCTGGGCGAAACGGGGGACCTGACGGGTGGCGGTGGCGAACCTCGCGTTTCCCCTGCCGCCCATGCCGCCCTTCGCGACGACAAAGAGGGCGCCGTCGGCGGTCAGATCGGCCAGGAGTTCTCCCGTCTCTGCGTCGCGGACGACCGTCCCAACCGGGACGACGATCTCGACGTTTTTGGAGTCCCTCCCGGTCCGCTTGCTTCCCTCGCCGTGACCGCCGTGTTTCGCGATGTGGTGCTGGCGGAACTTGAAATCAATAAGGGTTCGGCGGCCCCGTGAGGCTCTGATGACGATGTCGCCTCCGTCGCCTCCGTCGCCTCCATCAGGTCCACCGTGCGGGACAAACTTCTCCCTTCGGAAGCTGACGCAACCGCGCCCGCCGTCGCCTGCCTTGACGTAGATCTTTGCTTCGTCGATAAATTTCATGCCGTTTGCTTGCGCCTTTTCATGTGGAGGGGCGGACGGAAGGCGCCTGGACTGGGTTGCCGCGGAGGGAGTGAGCAACTGCACCATTTATCCGGTGCGACTTGAGAAATGGACGCCCCTCAACGGCAAACACTCGTCCGTCCGCTTATCACGGGATGTCATTCCATGAACAGGTATCGATAGAGGATGAGTAAAAAAACGTCTACGCCGCGGCGTAGACGCTGATCTTCTTCCGCTTCTTGTCGAGTCTCTCGAACTTCACGGTGCCATCGATCTTCGAAAAAATGGTGTAGTCCTTACCCAATCCGACGTTGTTGCCGGGATGAAATACGGTTCCGACTTGACGGACGATGATGGAACCGGCATTGATCTTCTCGCCGCCGTAAACCTTTACGCCCCGCCGCTGGGAGTTGCTGTCTCTTCCATTCCGGGAGCTTCCCTGTCCCTTCTTGTGTGCCATAATGCCCTCCGCCTAAATGGATATTTCTTTGATCCGCATACTCGTCAATTGCTGGCGGTGTCCGGTCTTTTTACGGTAGCCTTTCCGCTTCTTCATCTTGAAAACGGTGAGTTTGGCGGCCTTGGTCAGGGCGAGGATCTCGCCCGTTACCTTTGCGCCTTCCACCACAGGCCTTCCGATGTGAAATTCGCCTTCTTTCTCAACCATCAGAACCTGGTCGAAAACAACCGCGTCGCCCTTGTCGCCGTTGATCTTTTCTATGGCAATCACGTCTCCTTCGGATACCTTGTGCTGCTTACCGCCTGTTTTGATCACTGCATACATGGTTCATATCCTTCTGAAAATTTTTTGACGTGGCACCATAACGAAAATGGATACCGTTTGTCAATAGAATTTATTTGATGTGAATTTATTAGATGTTATAAGAATCGCCGGAAAAAATTTGCTGGTCAGCCATACCGGCAAAATCGGCAAGTCGCGTGCCGGTCTTCACTATCCGCATTCGAAGAAGGGCCTCCGGAGAAAGACCAATGACGCCGGTGAGCACTTCGGAGGGCCGGACCGTCCCTTCGGGACCGAAACGCGCCGAAAGAAGCATCCGACGACCGGCGCGATCCAAGGCCAGGCCGGTCACGAAAGGACGAATTTCCTTGATGACCGGTTTTCCGTCCGTTTCCCGGGTGACATGGAAATTTCCCGCCTCAAGAAATGTGCGGATCTTCGCCTCGAATCGGTCCATTTCCTCATCGACCGAATCATTGGGCAGAATGAGGTCATAGATGAACCCCACGACCAGTTCCGCCAAGGAGAAGGCCCGGGGAGGCAACTCAACCATTGCGGTGATCGTCATACCCATGGGCAGGGCGGTATTGATCCGGGCGGTGAGTAGGTGAAGCTTCTCATGAGGGTCCTGAATCCGGATGTCTGCAAATTCGCCCCGGCTCTCCATCCCGACCGATGTGGCGCCGGCAAAGGAGATCTT
>CAZINF010000223.1:0-4344 GCA_964540555.1 uncultured Syntrophus sp.
GACGGTTCGTTCGATTATGTGATCCTCAACCAGAGCCTTCAGGAGATCCGGAAGGTTTTTTTCATCCTCCGGGAGGCGCTGCGGGTGGGGAACCGGGTCATCGTCGGATTTCCCAACTTTGCCTACATCAACGCCCGCATCTGTCTCTGCTTTGGCGGGAAGGCGCCCATGACGCCGTCGCTTCCCTACCGCTGGTACGACACCCCCAACGTACGCTTTTTAAGCATCAACGATTTCAGGGATTTCTGCACCGAGAAGGGGTTTGCAGTGGAGAAGGCCTGTTTTTTGAACGGGCAAAAAACGATCGCCCTCTGGCCCAACCTCAGGGCGCTGGGTGCAATCTTTCTTCTTTCCTGGGGGAGGGTAATAAACCGTTGACCCAGGAGCGACTCTCAGGACAATGACGGAGGAAGGGATGAAAGGAAGTGCGGTGGCCCTGCTGTCGGGAGGGTTGGACAGCATGCTGGCGGTAAAGATGATGGTCGAGCAGGGGGTCGAACTCACTGCCGTCCATTTCACCAGTCCTTTCTGCAACTGCTCATCGAGGAATACGGGTTGCGGAAATCAGGCCCGGCGGGCCGCCAAGACATTCGGCGTACCGATCCGGGTGGTCGTCAAGGGGATGGATTACCTGCGGGTTGTTGAGGAGGCGCCCCACGGTTACGGCCGGGGGATGAATCCCTGCATCGACTGCCGCATCTACATGCTGCGGAAGGTCTCCGGGATGATGGAGGAGATCGGGGCGTCCTTTGTGGTCACCGGCGAGGTGCTGGGCCAACGTCCCATGTCGCAGCATAGACAGGCAATTGAACTCATTGATAAAGAAAGCGGCCTCGCGGGGCGGATCCTTCGTCCCCTGTCGGCGCATCATTTCCCGCCGACGCGTCCGGAAATAGAAGGGATCGTGGATCGGGCCCGTCTCCTCTCCATTTCCGGCCGGTCGCGGAAGGAACAAATTGCGCTCGCGGAGCAGCTCGGCGTTCGGGATTATCCCTGTCCGGCAGGGGGGTGCCTCCTGACCGATCCGGATGTTGCGGCTCGCCTGCGGGATCTCTTTGCCCATGTCCCCGGATACACCCACCGGGATCTCGTCCTTCTGACCATCGGCCGCCATTTCCGCCTGAATCCCTCCCTGCGGGCGGTATTCGGAAGGACAATGGAGGAGAACGAGAGGCTCCTTGCCCTGGCCGTTCCGGGGGATACTCTTTTTATGCCGGAGGATTTCCGGGGGCCGACAGTCCTGGCGGCGGGCGAGGTCGATCCGGCCGCGGAGAAGATGATCGGGGAGATGATCCCGGCCTACAGCCAGGATGATCTGGCGGTTTGTCTGATCCGGAAAGAGGTCATCGGCGCCGGTTCATCCACCTTTGACGCGGGACGAAAAACGTCGAGACAGGAATTCGTCGCAATGAGAATAGGGCGTAGTCAAAAATGAATCAGATCTACATGGACAACGCGGCAACGACGCCGACGGATCACAGAGTGGTCGAGGCAATGCTGCCCTGCTTCGGAGAAGTGTACGGAAATCCGTCCAGCCTCCATGCCTTCGGCCAGGAAGCTCAGGCCGCCGTGGAAGGGGCCCGGAAGAGGATCGCCTCATTTCTGGGCGCCGAAACGGCGGAGATCGTATTCACCAGCGGCGGCACGGAGAGCGACAATTTGGCGATCAAGGGGGTGGCCTATGCGAACCGGAAGAAGGGCGACCACATCATCACCTCCGCCATCGAACACCATGCGGTCCTGGAAACCTGCAGGTTTCTGGAAAAGGAGGGGTTCAGGGTGACCACCCTTCCCGTGGACGGGGACGGCCTGGTCGATCCGGCCGCCGTGGCTGGTGCGATCACGGACAAAACCATCCTCATTTCCGTCATGCACGCCAACAATGAGATCGGGACCATCCAGTTCATCGCCGAGATCGGAGCGATCGCGAAAAAGAGGGGGGTCTGCTTTCATACGGACGCCGTTCAGACCTTCGGCCATCTCCCGTTTACGGTGGATGAACTCAATTGCGATCTTCTGAGCGCCTCGGCCCACAAGCTCTACGGACCGAAAGGGATTGGGCTCCTGTACATCCGGAAGGGGACGCGGCTTGTCCCTTCCATGCACGGCGGCGAGCAGGAAAACGGCCGCCGGTCCTCCACGCTCAATGTGCCGGGTATCGTCGGTTTCGGGAAGGCGGTGGAACTGGCGGGGGTGTTGCTTGCCGAAGAGGCGGCGAGGCTGACCGCCATGCGGGACCGCTTCATCCGCGGGCTGTTCGACCGGCTCGATGGGATCCGCCTGAACGGCCATCCTACGCGGCGGCTCCCCAACAACATCAACCTTTCGTTGACATCCGTGGAAGGGGAGGGGTTGATCCTCAGCCTCGACATGCTGGGGATCGCCTGTTCGACCGGTTCGGCCTGCTCATCCTCCAGCATGGAGGCCTCGCATGTCCTCACCGCGATCGGTCTCCCGAAAGCGTTTGCCCACGGTTCGCTCCGGTTCAGTCTGGGACGGCATACCAGGGAGAGCGACATCGATACGGTGCTGGAGACGCTGCCGCAGGTCGTTGGACGGCTCAGGTCCCTGTCGCCGACATTTAATAAAGAATAGACAGGAACGTGTGATGAAAAAGGTGGCCGTCGCTATGAGCGGCGGCGTCGATTCGGCGGTGGCTGCGCTGCTTCTCAAAAATAGCGGTCATGACGTGGTCGGGGTGACCATGTGCCTCGGCGTTGCCCCTGCCGAGGGGGGGCGGGTGAAGTGCTGCGGCCCCCAGGAGATCGAGGACGCGCAGAGTGTTTGCCGTGCGCTTGGGATCCGCCATTATGTGGTTGACTTTGCCGCCGATCTGGAGGAGAAGGTCATCCGGCCTTTTGTCGAGGAATATTGCCGGGGGAGGACCCCCAATCCCTGCGTGGCCTGCAACCGGTGGATCAAGTTCGGCTCGCTCCTGGAGAAGGCGCTGGCCTGGGGCTTTGACGGTATAGCCACGGGGCATTATGCCGCCATCGAGGAGAAAAACGGCCTATACCGGATGAAAATTCCGAAGGACCGACGGAAGGACCAGACCTACTTTCTCCATGCGGTGCCGAAGGGGGCGCTGGCGAAGGTTCTTTTCCCATTGGCCGGATACGCCAAGGACGAGGTGCGGGGCATCGCGGAGAGGTCCGGCCTGCCCCTCTTCGACAAGCCGGAGAGCCAGGATATCTGCTTCATTCCGGCCGAGGGCCATCGGGCCTTTCTCCGGAGCCGGGGGGTCGGGATCGAACCGGGCGAGATCGTCGACCGCCGGGGGCGGGTGATCGGGCGGCACGGGGGGATCGCCTGTTACACCATCGGTCAGCGAACCGGCCTCGGAATCGCTTCGCCAGCGCCTCTCTATGTGACGGCGATCGACGCCGCACGAAACCGCCTCGTTGCGGGAGAGAAGAGGGAGCTTTTATCGGAAGGCCTGGCGGCGGATCAGGTCAATTATCTGGTCGATGCCTTCCCGGAGGAGGCCTGGGCCAAGATCCGTTACGCCCACCGGGCGGCAAGATGTCGTATTTCACAAAATGGGGACTGCCTCACTGTCCGGTTCGCGGAGCCTCAGGAGGCCGTCTCCCCGGGACAGTCCGTTGTCCTGTATGACGATGGAACGGTTCTGGGCGGAGGGATAATTCAGGAGATATATCGTGGAGCTCATTGATAAGATACAAAAGTTGAAGAAGCAGCGCCAGGCGGTCATCCTGGCCCATAACTACCAGTTGCCCGAGGTTCACGACATTGCCGATTTCGTGGGCGATTCCCTGGATCTGAGCATCAAGGCCGCGCAGACGGACGCGGCGGTCATCGTCTTCTGCGGCGTGCATTTCATGGCGGAGACGGCCAAGATCCTCTCGCCGGGAAAGACCGTTCTCCTGCCGGACAAGAACGCCGGCTGCCCCATGGCGGACATGATCACGGGCGAGCAGCTCCGCGCTCTGAAAGCGGAACATCCCGGGGCAAAAGTCCTCTGCTATGTGAACACCTCGGCCGAGGTCAAGGCGGAGTGCGATCTGTGCTGCACGTCGGCGAACGCCATCCGGATGGTCCAGGAGGTTCTCAAGGATGCCGGGGAGATCATCTTTGTCCCCGACCGGTATCTGGCCGCCTTTGTGTCCGGAAAGACCGGGCGCGACTTCATCACCTGGCCGGGGTTCTGTCCCACTCACGCGAGGATCATGCCGGAGCACGTCACAGCCGCGCGGGCCCTTCATCCGGGCGCCGTCGTGATGGTCCATCCGGAGTGCCGCCCCGAAGTCGCCGCGCTCGCCGACATGACAATCTCCACCGGCGGGATGAGCCGTTATGCCCGGGAAACCGAGGCCCGGGAGATCA
>CAZINF010000224.1:0-2020 GCA_964540555.1 uncultured Syntrophus sp.
ATATACTACTCGCCAGTCAATTGTGGCTCCATGGTGGGGCTACCTGAGCAGTTACTGCCGTTTAACCTCTTATTGTAATATAGCATGAAAAGGGGGATGACGAGAAGGGCATTCGAGAAAATATAAAGAAAACGGTCATATGACAGGCAGGTACGTCCCGTGACTGTGATGATCGCAGATGACTGCACGCCTTGACCGTGAGCGCAACCCTTAAAGCCCCGCCCTGTGGGCGGGGAGCTTCATGTTTCAAGCCGGCATCAGGTCCAGCAGCTCCTTCAGGGTTCCCACGCCGATATCGGTCAGTTCCGGCCAGGGGAAAATGCGGGTTCGGTCCACGTGAATGGTGGCGGCCCCCGCGTTCCTCCCGGTCTGCAGGTCGAAGAGGTAGTCGCCCACCATGACCATGTCGACAGGCGCCGTGTCCCATCGTACGGAAAGGCGAAAGAGTCCTTCAGGATCGGGTTTCGGCGGTGTATCGTCCCGGCCGAGGATGCATTCTTTTTGGAAGTAGTCGCCGATCCCGAGACGTTCGATGGTTTTCAGCGCAATGTCCCGTGTATTTCGTGTCAGTATGCCGATTCGCGCACCCCGTCGGTTCAGGGTTTCGATGAGCGGAAGCAACCCCGGCGCCGGCTCGATCCTCGTCAGAAGTCCGGTCTCGATGTCGTTGAGTTTGTCCTGGAGTGGTTGCCCCTCCGAAGCGTCGAGGGAGGCCAGGTAGCCAAGGATGTCGGTCCCTTGGGGGACGCCGAGGGCGTTCCGGATGACGGAAAAATCATGGACGGGCAGCGTGAGGGTCCCATCGAGGTCGAATACCCAGTGTTTTCGCGCCAAGATGGCTTCTGCATTGCCGTTGGACGTCATGCTCTTCAAAGGCGTCGTATCCCGTATTCGGCGCCCCGGACGGAGCGGTTCAGGGAGCTGTTCGGATGACAGGGGTATATGGCCGCAACGCACACCCTTTAAACCTCGGCTCCCTTGCTTTCCTCGCGCACAACCGACGGCCATGCCTGCCAGGCGGAAGTTGCCAGGATGACCCCGGTCACGACCAGGAAGAACAGCGAGATCGGTCGTGTGAAGAAAATGCTGAAATCCCCCTGGGAGACCGACAGAGCCTCGCGCAGGCTCCGCTCCATCAGCGGACCGAGGATCAGTGTGAGGATCGCCGGAGCGAGCGGGAAATCGAGTTTCTTGAAGACGTACCCCAAAACCCCGCAGAGAATCATGACACCGACGTCGAACATGCTGTTGTTGAGGCTGTAAGCCCCGATGATGCAAAAGACCAGGATAAACACGATCAGGATATTATATGGAATTTTCAGAAGTTTTACCCACCAGCCGACAAGCGGCAGGTTGAGGATCAACAGGATCAGGTTGCCGATGTAGAGACTGGCGATAACCGCCCAGACAAACCCGGCATGCTGTGTAAAGAGGAGCGGTCCCGGCATCAGCCCGTTCATGATCAGGGCCCCCATCAAAATGGCGATCGTGGGCGATCCCGGCAGGCCAAGCGTGAAGAGCGGGATCAACGCGGCGTTGGCGTATGCATTGTTGGCCGTCTCCGGCGCCGCCACCCCCTCGATCACCCCCGTGCCGAACTTGTCCGGGTGCTTCGAGAACTTCCGTTCGATCGAGTAGGACATGAAGGATGCGACGGCGGAATTCGTCCCCGGGATCAAGCCCAGGAAAAACCCGAGCCCTGTGCCGCGCAGTATCGATGTGACGCTGATTCGCAGCTCATCGCGGCGCGGGAAAAATGAGGTGACTTTCCCGGTTTGCGCCATGACGCCCGTGATGGATTTTTCTGCGTTGATCAGGATCTCTCCGATACCGAAAAAGCCCATGACAACGGGAACGAAGCGGATTCCGTCCATCAGGGGCGCGATGCCGAAGGTGAAGCGCGGCGCCCCTTCGACGGGGTCCACGCCGACGAACGAAAAGATCAATCCGAGAACCCCCATCACGAGGGCCTTGGCCAGGGATTTTCCCGCCAGCCCCATGACCAGGGAGAGGCCGACCA
>CAZINF010000224.1:2120-4198 GCA_964540555.1 uncultured Syntrophus sp.
AGGGCCTTGGCCAGGGATTTTCCCGCCAGCCCCATGACCAGGGAGAGGCCGACCAGCAGCAGTGAGAAGTACTCCGCGGGACCGAACTTCAGGGCGAAACGGGTCAGCGGGAGCGCTACGAGGACGAGCCCGAAGGTTGCCACCGTACCGCCGATGAAGGATCCGATGGCCGCGATGCCCAGGGCGGCCCCCGCCCGTCCCTGCTTGGCCATCTCGTAGCCGTCCAGGCAGGTCACGACACTGGCGGCCTCGCCCGGGACGTTGATGAGGACCGAGGTGATGGTCCCCCCGTACATCGCCCCGTAGTAGATCGCCGCCAGCATGATGATGGCCGCAGTGGGTTCGAGTCTGAACGTGATGGGGATCAGAAGCGCAGTCCCTGCAGCGGGCCCCAGACCCGGCAGGACGCCGATCAATGTCCCCAGGACGCAGCCGATGGTGGCGAACAGGAGGTTCATCGGGGATAAGGCCGCCGCGAACCCCGTCATCAGATGCCCAATTGCCTCCAAGCGCTTCCCTCCCTTAAATAAAGCCGAGGAATCCCCTCGGCAGGATCACCTGGAGAAGCCTGAACAGGTAGAACGTACCGAAGCTGGCCACGACGGCGAGGGTCAGTGTGAGCCACCACGACTGACGTTGACCCAGGGTGCGCAGCAGGAAGATGCAGAATGCGAGCATTGTCAGGCCGAACCCCAAAATCTTCATCAGGAGGAGCGACGCCGTGAGCGCACCCATGACGTACAGCATGCGCCTGACGCCCTCCCCGCCCGGGATGAACCCGACCGGCAGGGGTTCTGCCGGTCGGCGCCAAGTCATGACGATCTGGACAAGGGACAAGACCATCAACAGGATCCCCAGCCAGAAGGAAAAGAATCCGGGGCCAGGCCCAAAGTCACTGCCATAGTATTTGTGGTCCAGCGACTCATGAATGACGAAAACGCCCAAGGCGAGCAGCACTCCCCAGATGATGGTGTTGACGCGGTTCATTTGCGGTACATGCCGACCAGTTGTTTCGCGCGCTCGTTCTGACTATCCAGGAACTTGCCGAACTCCTCGACGCCCATGAACTTCAGGGTAAGTCCCGCCTGTTCCATCCGTGCGATATGCTCCGGATCCGCCATCGCCTTTTTGATGGACTGCTCCATGTACCGCACGATCTCCATCGGGGTCCCGGCCGGGAACACATACCCGCGGGTCGAGGAGGAGATGATGTCGAGGCCCCGCTCCTTGAATGTCGGGACGTCCGACAGATCCGGGTACCGCTGCTCCATCATCACCGCCAGAATCCTTGCCAGGCCGGACTTCACCGACGGCAGGAAGCCGCCTATGTTGTCGAAATTCACATCGGTGTGGCCGCCCAGGACCCGCGTGAGGGCCGTCGGGGTGTCCTGCAGGTGGATGGTGCTGAACTTGACGTTTGCCCGGTTCTCAACGTCTAAAACCGCCAGGTGGTCGTCGCTCCCGATCCCCGTCGTGGAGGCCTTCACCTGGCCCGGCTTTGCCTTTGCGTCGCTGAGCAGGTCCTCCAGAGTCTTGTAGGGACTCTCTTTCCTGACCAGGACGGCGCCCGGGTCCTGCACGTGGTTCGCCACGGGCTGGAAGTCCTTCATTGAAAAGAGGGATTTTCGGGTGGCGTCGAAGACGATGGTCTGCAACTGCGGGATGTTGATCAACGCCATGGTGTAGCCGTCGGGTTTGGCGTTGTTCTTGAAGTCGGTCAACATCACCTGGCTGCCGGCGCCCGGCTTGTTCTCCGCCAGGACGGGTTGCCCGATGATCTTCTTGAGGGATTCGGCCAGGATGCGCACGCCCACATCGCTGCTCCCGCCTGCGCCAAAGCCCACCTGGATCGTGACGGGCTTGTTGGGATAGTCCTTGGGTTTGTCGGCCGCTTGGGCCTGCGTCAGGAACAGTCCAAACGCCAGTACCAGTCCCAGGGCCAAACCTTTGCTATGCTTTCCGTTCATGGTCTCCTCCTCCCGGATCTATTAGGGTTAGAAATTTCAACAAATGGCACAACCACCATATGGTTTGCCGTCTTTGACGGTTGTTCCCGGTGGAACACCCGATTCCCGATG
>CAZINF010000225.1:0-1133 GCA_964540555.1 uncultured Syntrophus sp.
ATAGTGATTAGCGCCCTCCATGTCAAGACGAAAAATCCGGCAGGAATTATTTCTTGACAGGCGTGAGAAAGCTTGTTAGGAAGATCCACTTTCTCGCCTGATTCTACTTTTTGCGTTATAGGTGATACGATGGACATGAAGCGCGACTATTATGAGGATATCAGGCTTTTCAAGAGTGGAGTGGTTCTTTTCTGGACGATAGCGCTGCTGCTTTTCCTTTTCACTCTTCCCTTGTATGCACCCAATTATCACGTCTATCTCCTCAATATCATCATGGTCCATATCATACTGGCCGTGGGTTTGAACATTCTCGTGGGATCCACCGGCCAGATATCGCTCGGCCATGCCGGATTTTTTGCCATCGGCGCTTACGGAACAGCCCTTCTGATGGCCAAGCTTCAAATCCCCTTTGTCTTCGCCATCCTCGCGGCTGCATTTATCGCCGCGTTTTTCGGCTTTATCCTCGGCCTGCCGGCGCTGCGACTCGAAGGCCCCTATCTGGCGATCGCTTCCCTGGGGTTCGGGCTGACGATCATGCATATCATCGGAGGAGTCGATCTCTTCGGGGGCCGAATGGGAGTCAAGGTGCCGCCGCTCGATTTGGGGATCAGCCAATTGGGCGTCGCTTGGGTTTTGAAGACCGATTTCCAGAAGTACTATCTGATATTGATCATCACTATTCTCATGGTCATCGGTGCGAGAAACATCCTCAAGACCAGGGTCGGCCGGTCTTTCGTGGCCATCAGGGACAGCGATATCGCCGCGGAGGTCATCGGGGTGAATCTGACCATTTACAAGACCCTGGCCTTTGCCGTCAGCGCCTTTTATGCGGGTATCGCCGGGGGGTTGTTCGGTTTTGTCCTGGGTTTCTTCGATCCCTTTACCTTCAATATGATCCTGTCGATCATCTTTCTTGTGATGGTGGTGGTCGGAGGACTGGGCACCGTATCCGGGGGGATCATGGGCGCCTGCCTGATTACCTATCTTCAATACGACCTTCTGAAAAACATCGGCGAAGTCCCATATTTCGGCGCTTTTATGATGGACATTTCCCAACGGTGGTTTACCACGGTCGGTCTGGAGAATTTCAGCAGCATGGCCATCGGACTGATCATGATCGGGATCATCATCTT
>CAZINF010000225.1:1233-4185 GCA_964540555.1 uncultured Syntrophus sp.
CTGCGCGCCTTTGCCGCCGCCGTCCTGGGGGGACTCATGAGCATCCCCGGGGTGATCATCGGCGGCGGTCTCATGGGACTGATCGAGAACTTCTTCGGATACTACTGGCCGCATTGGAAACCGATCGTGGCCTTTATTGTGATCATCCTCGTTCTCTGCCTGCGCCCGAGCGGGCTTTTTGCCAAACATTATGTTAAAAAAGTGTAACAGGATATGATAGTTGGACAAGGAACTCGAATCATAATCAAAAAGGAGGATGCCATGAAGTTTGGAAAGAAGATGCTTATTTGCCTGTTCGCGGCGTTGGTTGTCCTGGCGGTCGCCAGTATCACCCAGGCGGCGCTACCTGCCGGTTTCGACGATAACGAGATCCGCATCGGTCAGTGGGGGCCCCAGACGGGTCCCGCGGCGCCCTGGGGATCCGTGGCCAGGGGCAGCAAACTGCTGTTTGATATCGTGAACGAAGAAGGGGGCATCCACGGCCGGAAGATCAGATACTTCATCCGCGACGACATGTACAACCCCGCCCAGACAGTGGCTGTTGTGAAAGAGCTGGTGGAGCGTCAGGGCGTCTTCGCCTTTGTCGGCGGTGTGGGCAGCGCCACCGGCATGGCGGTCAAGGATTATCTGGCGGCCAATAAAATCCCCTGGGTCGGTCCGTCCGCTGCAGACCAGGATTTTACCAGGCCGTTGAATCCTTATCTCTTTGCGATATATCCTCTCTATCGTGATGAAGCGAATATCCTGGCCAAATATGTTGTGGAGAAGCTCAATATGAGAAAGATCGGGATTCTCTACCAGAACGACGCGTACGGAAAGGACGGCCTGGAAGGGGCAAAGGAGAGGCTGGCCACGTACAAAATAAGCCTGGTGGCGGAAATTCCGGTGGAACCCACGGAAAAGGACCTCGCCTCGCAGATCCTCCGACTGAAGAACTCGGGGGCGGAGGTGGTTCTGTTGTATGTCAGCCCGACCGCGGCGGTAATCGCCCTGAAGACCGCCGCCAACGTGGGCTTCAAGCCCCAGTGGGTCTCCTCCAACACCCTTTCCGATTATCCCCTGATGTTCAAGATCTCCGGAGGGCTCTGGGAGGGGGTGATCACGGGGGCCTTCGGGGAGACCCCGGATTCCAAAAGTCCCCTGATGGTCAAATATCGCGACGCGGCAAAAAGGTTGAACCCGCAAGAGCGTTGGGGGGTTTTCTATTATGCAGGCATCCTCTTTGCCGATCCGCTCATCGAGGCCTTGAAGAAAGTGGGGCGGAACCTCAGCGTCGGGGCCGTCTTGAAGGAGCTGAATTCAATCAAGGATTATCAGACGATCGGGCCTAAGATCTCCTGGACGGAAAAGCAGCATCAGGGGACGGACTCGGTGATGATCCAGAAATGCGGTCCCAATGCAAGCTACATCCTGCTGCAGGACTGGACAACCAACGATCTGGCCACCTGGAAAAAATAGCAATGGACTATTTTAAAGTGGAAGATCTGTGCATCAGTTTCGGCGGACTGAAGGCCGTCAGCAACGTCAGTTTCAGCGTTGAGAAAAATTCGATCTTTTCCATCATCGGGCCGAACGGTTCGGGGAAGACGACCATATTCAACATGATCAGCGGCATCTATAAGCCTGATCTGGGTCGGATCGTCTTTGCAGGTGAAAATCTGGTGGGCCTGACGCCGGATCGGGTCGCCCGCCGGGGCGTGGCCCGCACCTTTCAGAACATCGAGCTGTTTTCGAATGCCACCGTCATGGACAACCTCATGCTGGGCAGACACATCCATATGAACACAGGCGTATTTACAGGGGCGTTCCTCTGGGGGAGGGGCTCCAAGGCCGCCCGCGAGGAGATCAAGAACAGGGAAATCGTGGAAGGGATCATCGATTTTCTCGATCTGCAATCGGTCCGAAATCATTTTGTGGCCAGCCTGCCCTACGGCAAGCGAAAACTGGTGGAGGTGGGGCGCGCCCTGGCCGTGGAACCCAAGATCCTCCTGCTGGACGAGCCTTCCGCCGGCATGAACACCGAAGAGAAGCAGGACTTGAACATCTGGATCAAGGACATACAGGCGGAGTGCGATGTCACCATTCTGTTGATCGAGCACGACATGAACATGATCATGGGCATTTCCGACCGGATATTAGCCATTAATCATGGGGAGAAGATCATGGAGGGGCTGCCTCAAGAGGTCCAGAGCCACCCGGAGGTGATCAAGGCGTATCTGGGGGAGGAGCACTGATGCTGAAGGTGAGCAATATCGAAACCTGGTATGATCTGATCCGCGCCCTGCACGGCATCTCCTTCGAGATCAAACAGGGAGACATTGTGGCTCTTCTCGGTTCCAACGGAGCGGGGAAATCGACGACCCTCAAGACGATCATGCGCCTTCTTTACGACCTCAAGGAGGAACAGCCGGAAAAGGGGACCATCGAATTCATGGGGGAGAGGATCGACCGGAAGAGCACCGACGAGATCGTCAGGATGGGGATCAGCTATGTCCCTGAGGGACGCGAGGTGTTTCCGGAACTCTCCGTCCTGGAAAACATCATGATGGGCGCCTACACGAGGAGGGACAGGAAGGGCATCAAGGAAGACATCGATAACGTGTTTGACCACTTTTCCATCCTCAAGGAGAGGAAGGATCAGGAAGCCGGCCATCTGAGCGGCGGGGAGCAGCAGATGCTCGCCATCGCCCGGGCGCTGATGAGCCGTCCGAAACTCCTCATGCTGGACGAGCCGTCCCTTGGCCTGTCGCCGGTGCTGACCCAGGAGATCTTCAACATCATCCGCACCATCAATGAGAAGCAGGGGGTGACAATCCTGCTGGTGGAGCAAAACGTCAACATGGCCCTGAAATACGCCAACTTCGCCTTTCTTCTGGAGAACGGACGGATCGTCCGCGCCGAGAAGCCCTCGGTCCTCAGGGAGGACGAGGACGTCAAGGAGTTTTATCTCGG
>CAZINF010000226.1:0-4149 GCA_964540555.1 uncultured Syntrophus sp.
TCAGGCTGTCGGATAACTCCTTGTAAACGGGACCGATCCATCCCAGTTTATCGGCCGCCTGTGCATCGGTTGCAAAGGCTGGAATAAGGACCGCAATTGAAAAGACAGCCAAGAATGCTGCAGTCAGGACCCTCTTGTTCATTTGGACCTCCTTATGGTGAGGTTGTCATAGAAAACATACATAATTTTTGAAATCTTCAATCGCCGCTTTCCGTATAAATACACTCTTCCAGCCTATAATTCGTTGACCCGCCACCAATCTCTTTCCGGTAAAACCTCCTTTCATTTTTGAATTAATGCACTATTTTATGCCATGCTTTTCAAATTTCTCCCATAAATTTGTTTATAATTTCTATATTCTAATTTCGGATTCGGCTCATAAACGACCAGATTTCTACTGCGGCATTCTAATTCCATCATAGATCTACGTCAAGAAGAAAAATCATCGGTGTTGCCATCGCGTTTCTCCTGCTCAGGTACGATTTTCTCCGGCCAGGGACCGGCATCGGCATCGCTTATATGCGCGTCTTCAGGGATACTCTTCCCCTGATGAATGCGGCCCTCATCAGCATGTGGATCGTCATCCCCGTGGTCCTTGCAGTCCGGCGGCTCCCCTATACGGTGCGGGGGACCTTCGCCTCGCTGCTCATCGTCCATCGCTCCTTCGAGGAGGCTGCGGAGAGCGTCGGCGCCACCAAGGTGAAGACCTTCAAGGATGTCACACTGCCCCTCATATGGAAGGGGGTCCTGGTGGGGTCTCTCTACTCCTTCATCCTCGCGCTCCAGGAGGCCTCTGCCACTTTGCTTCTGGTCGTACCCGGCCATGAGATGATGACGGTGGGCATCTTCAACTTCTATATCGGCGGGTCCGTCAACGAGGCCGCCGCCCTCGGTTTCATTCTGATCATCCTCGGCGCGACCTGTCTGTTCATCATCAACCGCGTGGCCGGCTCCAAGATGGGGGGTGTCTTCGGCTAAGTGTTCAAGGGATTCATCCTCGATCTGGACGGGACGGTCTATCTCGGCGAGCGCCTGATCCCCGGCGCCGAGCGAGTGATTCGCCTGCTGCGCGAAGCGGGCAGAAAGGTCGTCTTTCTCTCCAACAAGCCCCTCTATACCCGTGAAGACTATGCGGCCAAACTAACGCGCCTCGGAATCCCGACCGAGCCGGCGGACGTGGTGAATTCGACCTTCGTCCTGATCCGCTATCTGGAGAAGACGGCGCCCGGCGCCAATGTCTTCGTCATGGGGGAGCTCCCCTTTGTGGCGGAGATGGCCAGGGCCGGTTTCCGTCTGACCGAGAATCCGGACGAGATCGAATATGTCGTCGCCGCCTTCGATCGGACCTTCGACTACCGGAAGTACAACATCGCCTTCCAGGCCATCAAAAAGGGGGCCCGCTTCATCGCCACCAATCCCGATCGAACCTGCCCCGTGGAGGGAGGGGAGCTGCCCGACTGCGCCGGCGTGATCGCCGCCCTGGAAGCGGTGACCCTCAAAAAAGTGGAGGTGATCGTGGGGAAACCCAACCCCCTCACTATACGGGTGGCCCTGGAGGTGATGGGGTTGAAGCCCGAAGACTGCCTCCTCATCGGCGACCGTCTGGAAACGGATATCCGCATGGGTGTGGAATCGGGCATGAAGACGGCCCTCGTCATGACCGGCGTGACCGACCAGAAAACCCTCGAGGCATCCCCCTTTCGTCCCAACTATGTTCTTCAAAGCATCGCCGATCTGGAAAATCTGCTCCGGTAATTCCGAAAATAATCACGTATACTGTCCCCGAAACTCGCCCCTCGCAGAGCTCACTTGCCGGAAGGCCGCCAGGCCTGACGGTCAAGTGCAGCGACTGGTTGGGCATTTTTTTATGCTTTTCCAGACGTCCCTATACCCCCCCCTGAATTTATTCGAATGCCCTATGTGTCATCATCGCTGCGATCTATAATCTTGAAGTGGAAATGCCATCCCTCCCAGGGTTCAAACAGCCGCCCAAACTCCTCAATTGTTAGTCGCTTGCCGTCAACAACAAAGATCCTAGAATATTCGGTATCTGAAAAATCATCGTTCCACTCGATCCTGCCGCGAAGGATGGCTCGTTCGCCGATTTCCCACTGGCCATCTCGTTTTTTCAAATGACGACGATTAATTCCTCGTTCGATCTTGCGGATTATTTGTTGTTTCGCAGCGGTGGGATCAACATCAAAGTCTGAAAGAATGCCGAAGGAATGACCAGGACTATCATCCTTTGGCAGTTCTATGGCCTCCCACGCTATGCCAGTAGGTACAGGAAACGATGTAATCCTAAACCGATACTCTCGCTTCCACTGGTCCTTAACAAAAATCTCCTCACCGTCCACCAAACTGCCTGCGCTCATTTTGCCGGTTTTGTCATATTCGTTCATATTATCCGCCGTTTAAAATTCGTTTGTCTTGCCGCCCAACGGGGCGAGCCGAGCGCGTGCCGCCTAAGATGGCGTGTTCACACGCCATTCTTAGGTGGCAAAGCGCTCCAGCGACGGTTCGTATGGCCGCTTTTTGGCGGCCTGAAGAACAGGCGCTGGCGAAGCAGCTCACCCCGTTCGCGGCGCGCCGCGAACGGCCCAGCTCAGGCGCGCGGCATGGCCGCATCGCTTGCAGCCGCTTATTTATTATGGCGTATGCTTCTTCTTTCTCCTACTGCGCGACGTTCCGATCTTGCCGCTGCCTTCAATTCTGGCTCTTAATATATGATAATGGCGTTTTATGCGGTTAAGGTACTCCTTGTCTCGGAGCAGGACTTCCCTGACCAGGTTCAGGAGAGCAGGGGCAAGACTCGATTGCGGGCTGCCAACGTTCAATGCTGGCCCTTTGAGGTCGCTGATCGCATGAGGGTCGTCAAGTCCTAGCCAGTTTCTGTAGTAGGTTGGGCTTTCCCATCCGTACGTGATGTACGCCTCGATGCGATTCGATCTCTCTGAAACTACGCAGAGAAAGACACGTCGACAATCACACCCTGGCTCATCACAAAACATTTCGAGAAACCCATAGCTACCGGCAGGTAGATCATAATCAGCGTCGTGGAGTATCTTCACGCTCCGAGTTTCCGTTTCTGCTATCTCTGGGAAGTACTGATGAAACATCACGTAGGGCATTCCATATCCTTGTTCATAACGCCGTAAATAACCTGCCGGGCCGATGACCTGGCAAAAAACCGACAAGGGATATTCCCGGTCGGGTTGAGTGAATTGTTGTGCGGACCACGGCGCTAATCAGGCATACGCAAGACGACCCTTCGGCTGAGGAATTGGTCTACCGACTTCATTAGCAGTTTCGACCCACTCGTCGATAATTTGCTCCGCGTTGCCGAGAGCCTCATGGTATGTCTTGCCGTCGGCCATACAGCCGGGAAGTTCCGGTACTTCGGCCACGTAAGCATCATCCTCAGAACTCCAATAAATAATGATTTCGTATTTTTTATCCATCGTCAGCCCCCAATACGAAGGTGATATTTCAGGATCACATCCCTAACTTGTTTGACCTGGTAGGATTTCCCTTTTCCGTCCTTGGGTTGCAGGTTGAGAATCTCCTCAATATCAACCCTGGTGAAAATGTGGTGATCGCCTTTGATGCGCTCATCAAACCCAAATCTCCTTAGTAGGGCACATAACGTTTCAAATGGGACGTTCGCGTCGGACCTGCGCGTCAGAATGTGCTCGTAAAGCTTTTCGAGTTTACCCATAATCGGATTCTATCACTGCTGCTTATTCTTGCCAAGATCCTTTATTGACGACCTCGTAAAAAGTCAGATTAGTGTAACACATTAAAATAATTTACGATATTGCAATATTTCTCTTGACATCTGTTCTTTGAAATGGTATGAATCATCTAAAATATCAAATGTTTGCAGGTGGATTACATGATTCATACGCGCGATCACCAAACGGACTACCTTTTCGATCCTTGGAGCTACCTGGGTCCCAAAAGACGGAGGCTTATGGAAGAGTCCTGGGCCGGCGTTTTCAGAGAACACATTCTCCGGGAGCTGCCCGTTCATAAGATTGCCCCCTATTTTTCCGAAGGCTCAGGCCGACCGACGAAAGAGCTATAGGCCGCTCTGGGGAGTCTGATCCTCCAGCAGATGCACGATCTGACGGACGAGGAGACGGTAGA
>CAZINF010000227.1:0-4125 GCA_964540555.1 uncultured Syntrophus sp.
AATCAGGTGGCGGAATGAATCGGAATCGGGTGGCGGCTTGCGCCGGAATACGCAGATCCCAGCCCGAATCGAAGTTTTCAAACCAGGCCATCAACGTCCTGTCGTAATCGGGGCCGATCAGGTGCCAGTCTTCCATCACAAAGCTCTTTTCAACGGCGGCGCCGATCTGCGCGATGGACGGCATATTGCCCCCCGGAAAAAGATATTTGGTCATGAAAGGATCCGCCGTGGTCGTGGTCGAGAAATCTGGTCTTTGTGCACAATTCAGCCAGGGAAATTTTCGGCACAGACTTTGTCTGGTCCGTATGTGCGGCAGGTAGGAATCAGTTCAAGATGTGCAATGCAGCGCTCCTGATGGGCGGTTTCACCCGGGTCGGACTGGAAGACAATCTCTACCTGGGAAAGGGGGAGCTGGCCAAAAGCAGCGCCGAACAAGTCGAGAAAATCATCCGGATTGCCAGGGAGCACGATCTGGAGCCAGCAACCCCGGAGGAAGCTCGGAGCATTCTAAACCTGAAAGGGCCTCAAGCCGTCAAATATTAGAAGGGAATATTGTTCGAGAGTTTTTCCAGCAGAAGGATAAAACTGGAATTGTCCATGTCGCCCTGGCCGTCGTTGAGCGTTTCGGTCATCAGCTCGCGCACCTGTGACGCCACCGGAAGCGCTGCGCCGAACGCCTTGCCGGCTTCCACGGTGATGTCCAGATCCTTGCGATGCAGGCGCATCCGGAAGCCGGGTTTGAAGTTTCGGTCGATCATCTTTTGCCCGTGGGTCTCCAGGATGCGGCTGTATGCGGAGCCGCCCATCAGCGCCTGACGCACCTTGACCGGATCGACGCCTGCCTTTGCGGCAAACACCAGCGCCTCGGCGACCGCCTCGATGTGGATGGAAGTGAGGATCTGGTTTGCCGCCTTGGTGATTTGCCCCGCACCCGACTCGCCGATGCGCAAAATCGTTTTCCCCATCGCCTGGAAAACCGGCAGGGCGCGATCAAACGCCGCTTCCTTTCCTCCGACCATGATCGAAAGCGTCGCGTTCTTCGCGCCGATTTCGCCGCCGCTGACGGGGGCGTCGAGAAAATCGCAGCCGCGCGTTTCGGCTTCGCCGGCAAGTTTGCGCACCGCAATCGGCGAAATCGTGCTCATGTCGATGATCAGCATCCCCGGGCGTCCGCCGTCGAACACGCCGTCACTGCCTGCAACGACCTGTACGACGTCGGGCGTATCCGGCAGCATCGTGATCACCACATCGCTCTTCTGGGCGATTTCCTTGGGCGTGCTGCACCACGTCGCACCCTCGGCAAGCAGATCCTCGATCTTGGAGCGGGTACGGGTCAGGGCATTGACCGTGTAGCCCGCCTTCATCAGATTGTGCGTCATGGGCTTCCCCATCGCGCCGAGACCGATAAATCCGATACGTTCCATGATTCCTCCCCCCTGAATGTTCATCTGTGCATCCCTAAGCCTTACCCGCCTGTGCGGCGGGGTTTGCGGGTTGCTTTCCCGATATGGGTCTGATGGGGATGGCGTTCTTACGCTGTCAGGGTTTTGTCGGCCTCTGACCCTTGGGCATTTTTTTCATCATCTCTTCTATATTCCCCATACCGCCGAAACCCATCACTTCCTGCATGCTGTTTACTTTCTTGTAATCCCTCGGCACTTCAAACATGGAAGCGGTGGCCGCACCCAATTTGATGTCCTTGAACTTCATGACCATCGTACCCCCGGATCCCGGATGCTTCGGATTAGCCGGAACGGTAATTTCGCTTTGAATATTAAACCCCTTGAGATCTTGAGCTTCCCAGATGATCGCTTTGTACTTTTCCCCAGGCTGGCTCTTCCGGTAAAAGACTGCATCGTATTTGATGCACGGGTGACCGTCAATCGTATCGGCGCCCACCTTTTTCTTTTCGAACACCATATCGGCGTCGTGTATATTCGGAGCTCCCTCCTGATCCTGGATCGGTTGCTCGAAATAGGTCTTACCGGCAATGTTCAGCATGATCGTCTTTTTGGCATCCGCGAGAGTGATGGTGACCAAGCCCTTCATCGCCGGGTTTTCTATTCGACTCTTCATTCCCATCTTTGCCATGGGCATCTCCATTCCCGAAGAAACCATGGTCGCCGTGAAATTATCCGGCGGGGCTGCATGAAGTGACAAACCGGTGAACAAGACACTTGCCATAAAAAAGAACGACAGCAGATACCGAATGGTTCCTCTTGACATGATCTCCTCCTTCTTCTTTCTCCAACAGGACGTTTGGTTCATTATTTCCCGGATTTTCCATACCATAATTATCGAAGAAACAAAATGGATACCTCCTACCTCTTTCCACCCGCCATGCCGCATGCCTCCGGCGTGCCCCGCAGTTTATGCGTCATCAGTGGCCCCAGCAGGGCGCCGACGCCGAGGGAGGTCCAGGCAAGCCCCCATGCCATGGCTTCCGAGCGCAGGGGCTCGCCGCGCGCCCAATCGAATACCAGCCCGAATACCCACGGGCTGATGATCCCGGCGCTGAAGCCGAGCAGCGACCGCAGCGCATAGGCAGAGCCCAGATATTGGGGCGGCACGAGTTCGGTGAGCGCTGTCGAATACACCGACGAGTCAGCGATTGCGGTGATATTATAGAAGGCGGCGACCGTTACCAGCAGCCATAGCGGCAGCGTGATCATCCAGCCAAACGTGAAAGAGCAAAGCAGGCTCAGGCACGCGCCCCATTGAATAATCCTGGTCCGCCCCCACCGATCCGACAGTGCGCCGCCGTAGATGCTGCCGCTCATGCTGGTGACGTAAGTCAGGGCGGTGAACAGCGCTCCGGCGCCGGCGGCCTGCATCGTCATACCGCCGCCGTGCGTGATCGACGCCGCGAGGTAGGCAGGCAGCCATGCCCATAAGCCCAGCAGTTCCCATCCGTGGAATACATAAGCCCAGATCAGCAGCATGGCCGGCCTGTTCCGCCAGACCGCAAGCAGCGAAAAGCCGGGGGCTTTTTCGGCGCTGAGCGGATGCACCACATTGGGTGTCGCGCGCAATGTCCGAAACGAGATCACCGTTGCGATGAGCGGCCCGCAAGCGGTAGCGATGAAAGCGCCGCGCCAGCCGACTTGCGGCATCAGGAGCCCGCTCAGGATCAGCGATACACCGTAACCGAGTGAAGCGGAAGCAAGAAACCAGCCCATGGCGCGGCCACGCTGATGTGCGCCGAAGCGCTCTGTCACGAGTGTCAATCCGGGCGTATACGACGCCCCCGAACACAACCCGGTAAATCCATAGAGCAATGAACCTGAACCATAGCTGTCGGCGTAAAACGCAAACAGTATTGCGCTGGCGCTGGCGAGGACGCTGCCGGCAAGGAAAACTTTTTTTGCGCCATGACGGTCGGTCATAAAGCCGACGGCAAACAGAGAGATCAGGTAGCCGGCGTGCCATGCGGATTGCACCAGGCCGGCCTCGCTTGCCGACATGTTCCAGTCGGTTTTCAACAGCGGCAGCGTCGCCGAGTAAGCGGTAAAAACAAAACCAAAACCGATGCGGCTCAGACACAGCCCAATGAGCCATGCGGCGTCGCTTTGCTTTCCTTCTTTCAATTGCGTGTTCCGATAGTTCGATAAGATATCGGCTTACCCTTTTTCCCTGTCAAAATTCGGGTTTTTCCCCGTGGCGGAAAGAGGAATCCCTATGATGACACTTGCCTCCGGCATGTAGCCGAGCCTTCTGGCCACCGCTCCGATCCGATAGTAAAGACGATTATCGGCATTGAGGATACTTGAGATTCGCGATCTCCAAGATTCCCTTTCGTTCCTGCTCTCTCCCATCAAGAATTGGCATTATCTATACCCCCGCTTTTTTGTTGGGCGTTATTATTTGACAGTCGCCAGGTATTATTTTACATTCTTAAAATGAAATCTCTTTTTCTTTTCGATTTTGACGGTGTCCTGGCTGATTCGCTGGACCTTTATGCAGATGCCGTGGCGCGGTGTCTCGAGTGGATCGGGACGCCGATCGTAAAGGGCAAGGAGGATTACCTCGACCTTTTCGATGGCAATTTCTACGAATCGATGGCTGCCCGGGGGGTCGATCTTGCCGCTTTCGCCCAGGCCGCGAAAGAGATCCTCCCCGCGATCG
>CAZINF010000228.1:0-4096 GCA_964540555.1 uncultured Syntrophus sp.
GGGTTGACTTTCTGCGCCCCTTCCTTGACTTCGACTTTGATGTGGCTGGCTGTCGGGCATTTCCCTGTCCGCCATTTTCCGACCGGGTCTGGATACACCCGGCAATAGTTTCCCGTTGTGCATGCGATCACCTTGCCGCATCCTTCGCACTTGTCGATGATCGCTAGACAGCTCCCCCCGTTGAATCCGCAACCCTTTTTTGCCATGAAGCCGCACTCTATGCCGCTTTTAATCGTTTGACAAATCATGTTCCTCTCCTCTTTCCTTCTATAATCTCAATTTAAAACCGAAAAAAACCGACCCACTTCCAAACCACGTTCATGGCCAAGCCGGGTCGGTGATTCCCTCTCCTCAAAGGCGTGCCTTGCTATCAAAATACAAAGGCGTTGTCAAGGAAAAAAATGAAAATAAATGAAAAAAATCGAAATGCGATATGGCCGAAACGGCAAAAAAATTGCCGCAGGAAAGGGGTGAATGGATTGACTTCAGGGGCTATTCATGTTACGCAACGCCATCGCTCGGCGCCGGAAGGCGCCTTCATCTACTGAGCGGCATTCTGGCATATGGCGCTGTCTATTCGATATGCTTATGTTTATCATAAGAACGTTTGAGATCACCAACCGGCTGGGGATCCATGCCCGGGTGGCCGCCAAGCTGGTAGAAACGGCCAACCACTTCAAAGCGGAGGTCTCTTTGGAGAAGGATGGGGTAGAGGTGAACGGGCGGAGCATCCTCAGTATTCTCGCTCTCCACTGCCCTCAGGGGAGCCGGTTGACAATTTGTACGGAGGGTGTCGATGCACAAGAGGCGATGGCGGCCTTTGCTTTGCTGATTGCGGATAAATTCGGAGAGACGTGACGGCGCGGCCAAAATGGCCGTTATCTGATATACGACAATAGGGGATTCCATGAGCGGCAATGACCCAAAAAAAACTTTCTTTATCAAGGGAATCGGTGTTTCCCCGGGAATCGTCATCGGCAAAGCCTATCTTTTTGACCGGCTGGATGCCCAGGTTCCCTTTTACAAGCTAAGCGATCCGAACCTGATCAACGTAGAGATCCAGCGTTTCCAGAAGGCGTTAAGGGATTCGGAGAAGCAACTCCTCGAACTGAAGAACAGTCTCAGCGATCTTGGCGGAGGTATGGATCCGCTGTACATCATCGATGTCCATATCATGATCTTGAAGGATCGGAAATTCGTGAACCAGACCATCCAGAACATACGGAAGATGAGCGTCAATGCCGAATGGGCCGTCCGGATGACCATCGACAAGTATCGGGAGATCTTCGACCGGATGGAGGATGACTATCTCCGGGGACGCATCAGCGATATCCAGTATGCCGGACAGCGGATCCTTGCGAATCTTGCAGGGAAAAAACGGGCGGCGATCGACAGGGGGGAAAGGATCGTCATCATTGCCGCGGATCTGTCGCCTGCAGATACGGCTCAGATGAAGCTCGACCGTGTACTCGGGTTGGCCATGGACATCGGCGGAAAGACTTCCCATACGACGATTGTAGCCCGGTCGCTGGAGATCCCCGCCGTGGTGGGTCTGGTGACTGTCACCCGCGATGTCCGCACGAACGACGATATCATTGTCGACGGTTCGGCCGGAGTCGTCATTGTCCACCCGGATCCCGAAGTCCGCAGGCGTTATGAAGAGAAGAAAAGACTTTATAAGATCGCCCAGGACGACCTTTTGGATCATGCCCGTCTACCGGCGGTAACTAAAGACCGCCACAGGGTGGAGATCGGCGGCAACATCGAGTTCGTCGAGGAGATTCCCTCCGCGATTGCCCACGGGGCGGATGGGATCGGGCTTTACCGGACGGAGTTCATTTACATCAACCGGGAAGAGCTCCCCAGCGAGGAGGATCACCTTGCCAATTACCGTTCCGTGATCGGTGTCAAGGGACTTTCCTGGTCGACCATCCGTACCTTTGATCTGGGTGGCGACAAGTTTTACCCGGACAAAAAGACCTCCCGCGAATTGAACCCACAAATGGGACTTCGGGCGATACGGTTCTGCCTGAAAGAGGTAGAGCTCTTCAAGGTCCAGCTCCGGGCGATACTCCGGGCAAGCGCTGAAGGGAAGCTCCGGATCATGTTCCCGATGATTTCGGGCATCGAGGAGATCCGCGCAGCCAAGCGGATTTTTTTCGAGGTGAAAGAGGAGCTTCTGGCAAAAGGGGAATCGGTGGGGGAGGATATTGAAATAGGCGTCATGATCGAGGTCCCGTCGGCGGTGATCGTTGCGGAGGAGCTGGCCAAAGAAGTGGATTTTTTCAGTATCGGAACCAATGATCTTATCCAGTATGTCCTGGCGATCGACCGGATCAATGAACAGGTCACCTACCTGTATGAACCCCTCCATCCGGCGGTCCTGCGCTTGATCAAGCAGGTCGTGGATGTCGGTCACAGGGCGGGGATTCGGGTGGCGATGTGCGGAGAGATGGCGGGAGAACCGGTCTATACCATGATCCTGCTGGGGTTGGAACTGGATGAACTGAGCATGAATCCTCTGGCCATTCCCCGTGTGAAGAAGATCATCCGGGGATCCACGCTGAAGGAGTCGAAAGCCCTCCTGAAAAAGGCGATGTCCCTTTCCTCGAGCGTGGAGATCCGGGCCTTTGTCGAAGCGGTCATGCGGAAACGCTTCCCGGAGGAATTTCAGGTGAACGGTCAGTGACAACATAAGGGGTTGAGATAGCATGTCCATCCTGGCGAGCATCAGATCATGGACCACGGAGATCGGCTTCTACCATGCGGGGAGTCTCTACCGGGAGGACAATTTCCCCCTCTACTGGCTGGTCCGGAAGGTGCTCTCCAAAGTCCGGATCTCCGATGAGACGGCGGAAAGACTGAAGTCGCTCTCGTCGAAGGGAGTGGTCGTCTACGCCCTGAAAAACAAAAGTCAGCTCAACAGCCTGATTCTCCGCGAGCTCTGTGCAAGGATGGGGATCCCTCAGCCCGTTTACTGTCATGGGATCAATATGATCACCTGGCAGCCGTTTCCCATGTTCCTCCGGGTGTTCATGTCCCATCTTTCCCATCGAATCTTCAACAAAACCAACCTCGATACAGCACGGACCGCTCATCTGAAAGAACTCGTGCGGGACGGGAAGAGCGTGATCATTCATCTCGGGGAATCGGAACTCTTTGAAAACCCTTTTGTGGAGGAGACCCTCTCCCAACTGATGGAGGCGCAGGCGACACTCAACAGGCCGGTCTATCTCGCTCCGGAACTGATTACTTACGGGCGAAGAAGAGAGAAGGAAAAGGAAAGCCTGATCAACATCCTCTTCGGCCAGAGCGATACGACCGACCCTCTGCGACGGCTCATCACCTTCCTTCGGTATTCCAACAAGGCCTCCGTCATCTCCGCCGAGCCGGTCAATCTGGCCGATTTTGTCAAGACGGGCGAAGGGGCCTCTCGGGAAGAGCGTATCCGGAATCTCCGCGGCGAATTGATCGCCCGGATCGATGAGGAAAAGGCGACGATCGTGGGGCCGCTCCTGAAATCCCGGGAAGAGATCATGAGACTGGTTCTTCGGGACAGAGGGCTCGTGACCTGCATGGAGGAGGCGGCGTCGAAAGCGAAAAAGGGGAAACGGGATTTAAACGCCGTCCGCAAGGAAGCGAAAAAATACCTGGATGAGATCGCATCCGATTACAGTGAAATCTTCATTGAGATCTGGGACAGGATCCTCGACTGGCTTTGGAACAACATCTACGACGGTTTGGTGATCGACGTTGAAGGCATTGCAAAGATCAGAAATGTCTCAAAAAAGATGCCCTTTGTCATCATCCCCTGCCACCGGAGCCATATCGACTATCTCCTGCTTTCCCACATCTTTTACAAAAACAACATCCAGATGCCGTTTGTTGCGGCCGGAACGAACCTCTCATTCTTCCCGATGGGGTACATCTTCCGGAAATCCGGGGCATTCTTTCTGCGGCGGAGCTTCAAAGGAAATGATCTCTATGCCGAAGTATTTGCCAAATACATCAAGGTCCTTCTCAAAGAGGGGCTGCCGCTGGAATTCTTCATCGAGGGAGGCCGCAGCAGGACGGGGAAGATGGTCATGCCCAAGTA
>CAZINF010000229.1:0-4085 GCA_964540555.1 uncultured Syntrophus sp.
CGTGCCCTTTTCCTTTGCCCAGATAAAGATAAAGGGGAATCCCTTGGAAATTCGCCGCGGCCCGGGCCACCGCAATAGAGACACTGTAGATGGCATTAGCCCCCAAACGGGACTTATTGGGGGTGCCATCCAACTCAATCATGAGGTTATCAATCCCCCGCTGATCGAGAGCACTTTTACCCTTCAATACCGGGTAAATAACTTCGTTTACGTTTTTTATAGCCTGTTGAACTCCCAGCCCTCCGTAACGATTTCCTCCATCACGCAGCACAAAAGCCTCATGCCTTCCCACCGAAGTACCGCAAGGGGAAGAACCTCGTCCCATTGATCCATCGGCGGTCAAGACGTCTGCCTCCACCATGGGTCGCGCCTTGCTGTCAAGCACTTCCCGCGCTTTGATCTTTACGATTTCCGTCCCGGTCATTGTTCCTCCATCGCCATCTTGTGGTGATCTGCGATCCATAGGTCGCCAAGCGTTACGAATTCCATGGTCTGGATTACCCCGTTGTACGTTCCGGACCGACATAGATCAAATTGAGGTCACAGAGGTTTGTCCCCGTATTGCCTGTAACGATCTCGTCGCCCAGGGCCCGGAGCACAGCCGAGCTGTCGTGGCCGGCCAGGCTTTCGTACACATTGAAGCCCAGGGCCCGCGCCCGACTTACGGTCCGGTCATCGGCCATACCGCCCGCCAACGCCGTGGGGCCATCGGTTCCGTCCATGTCGATGGCGGCGATGCAGAAGCCCGGTCGATCGGCAACCTCCAAGGCAAACCCCAGGGCCAACTCCTGGGAAGGTCCCCCCTCGCTGCCCCGCCCATCCACCCGAGTCGTGGTCTCCCCTCCGGCGATGAGAACGCAGGGCGCCGAGGCGGGCCGGCCATTCAGGCGGACCTCCCGGGCAACACAGGCAAGGAACCCACCCGCCTGGGCGCTCTCCCCCTCAAGGACCGTGGTCAGGATCACCGCCGGAAGGCCGAGCTTTTCTGCCGCCACATACGCGGCTTCGCAGGCGTCCGCCGGCCGTTCGAAAACAAAGTGGTGAATGGTCGGCCCCAGGGTTTTGGGCGTCTCCCTGGCGGGGTCCTCCGTCTCAACGTAATCCCGAATCGCCTGCGGAATGCGATCGGTGAGGCCGTACTTCTTCAGGACCTCCCGGGCATTCTCCAAGGTTGTCCCGTCGGGCGCCACGGGGGTCCCGAAGAAGGCAGCCGGTTTCGCCGGGTCCGTTGTCGGCCGGGCGCCCACGCTATCGGAGAGAATCAGGTTGATCATCTCCGCACCCCGCGCTTCTACCCGCTGTGCGAGGCGGCCACCGTTGGTGGCGGAGATATGGCGCCTCACGGCGTTGATCTCCAGGATCCGGGCGCCGCTCTTGAGGAGCATCTCGGTTGCCCTGATCTCGTCATCCAGGGAGATCCCCGGGACGGGACAGCTCATCAGGGCGGAACTCCCGCCGCTGATCAGACCGAGGAAGAGATCGTCGGGTCCTGCTTCGTCAACCAGACGGAGGATTTTCCTGCTGGCCTCCAGCCCCCGTTCGTTCGGGAGGGGATGCCCCCCCTCAGCAAGCTCGATGCGTTCGAGTCGGTCACCCGGCTCGATGGTCTTGACGATAACAATCCCACCGTCAATGCGGTTACCGAGTTTCTCCTCAACAGCCCGAGCCATGGCGTTGGCCGCCTTCCCGGCCCCTACCACAAAAACCCGCCTCCTCCGCTGAAGGTCCCATCTAAACTCGCCGATGGAGAGGTGGCGGCCGTCCCACCGGAGAAGATCCCCAATGACCCGATGGCTGTCCAGGCGCTCCAGTACCTCCGTCACAATCTCCAGGAGGACTTTGCGGTTCTCTCCGTCGCCCGTCGACAGCAGTTTATCCATGTTCTTAATCCTGGCCTTCGCCGCTGATCCGACCTGTTCCACCCCGTCCTCCTGCCATTTCGGGCTCTTCCCCGGTCGGGGATTCACACCGCGTACTTTTCGATCCGCTTTTCGTTGATCACTACGCCCAGCCCCGGCCCTTCAGGAGCAGCCACGAAACCGTCCGGTCCGATCCAGATCTTCGACTCAATAATCCCACCCAACTGCTGATAGCACTCGATAGTCCGGGTCTTCGGCTCGTACATGAGCTCAAGCCATGTCGTCCCGGGAAAGATGCAGCACAGATGCAATGCCGCCGCCAGTCCGATGCCGCTCATACTGTGGTGGGGGACAAACTGACGTTTGTAGATTTCCGCCATGGCCGCGATCTTTCGGAGCTGTGAAACCCCTTCGGACATAGCCGCGTCGGGCTGGATGATATCATACACCCCCTGCTCGATCAACCAACGGAACTCATGGAGGCCCATGTTCTTCTCGCCTCCGGATATAGCAATTTCCGTCGCTTCCCGGAGCCGGATCAAGTTGTCGAAATCGTAACGGGAGAGGGGCTCTTCGAGCCAGAGCGCACTCCGGGCCTCCAGTTCCCGGGCCGTTCGCAGAGCCCGCGGGTAATCCCAGACAACTCCCCGTTCGGGCGATGGGAGGTTCGTGGCTTGATTGGCGTCGACCATGAAACCCATCTTCCCTTCCGTGGCCTTGATGCAAGCATCGATGAGCTCCAGATCGTCGGCAATTCGTTCATTGTGCAGGCGGAGTTTCATGGCGTTGAACCCCTGGGCCTGGTAGTGGAGGGCCAGCTCTGCCCGATCTTCCGGAGTTCCCATCTCGACGGCGCTCGCGTATGCCTGAACCCGGTTCCGGTAATGGCCCCAGAGCCTGTACAAGGGAAGGTTGGCCGCTTTTCCAATGATGTCCCACAGGGCCATGTCGATGCACCAAAGGCCGCTGCCGGCATGGCGGTAGATGCGAGCCAGCCGTTCCGTGGCAAAGGGGTCCTCGCCGAGGAGATAGGGCCGGACCTGACCGAGGACGGTGCCGGCAGCGTGACCGCTTGTTCCGGCGAACCCGGTAATCCCTTCGTCGGTGACGATCCGGACCAGGGTGAAGTTGTGAGAAGTGACGACGAGGCCCGGCTGCCAGGCCGGCCTTACTTCTCCCGGATAGGGAATCGTCAGATTGTCCGCCTTTACGTCGATGATCTTCAATCGAAAACCTCTTGCAAATAAAGCGTAACGGTTTATGTACATAACCCCGCTACCGCCCCCGAGACAAGGCCGGATCACGGGCTATTCTGAGAGTTCCCACCTGCCGGCGACGACAGTTTTTCCATCTTGCGTGAATAATTGCAAAAGGGGTGCCAGGGTTCAGAGGGGATTGGGCCGGGGACAAAAAGGTTTTTCCGGCCGCGGAGATAGAGAAAAGCGAAACGGTCTGAGGAGGGTCCAACGATTTCACAAAAAATGTTGCATTTAAGCACCAGATGATTCATAAGTGCAACATTATGAAGCCGCGGCTCTGCATCGTGGGCTACAGCCCTGTCATCGCCATCGCCCGGAAGGTTGCCTCCGAATTCAGACGGAAGGCGGACTTCCTCTTTGTCAACAGCCTTCTGGAGGAGGCCTTACCCAAGCTCCGCGAGATCGAAGGAACGGCCGACATTGTCCTTG
This sequence comes from uncultured Syntrophus sp., assembly GCA_964540555.1. Lineage (GTDB taxonomy): Bacteria > Desulfobacterota > Syntrophia > Syntrophales > UBA5619 > JAKAFS01. The sequence goes on from CAZINF010000229.1 coordinate 3,548, forward strand.
CCGGACCCTCGACACGCCGTATGTACGCAGGTCGGCTTTCTATCCCCATCATCGCCTTCCGGCCTACTTTTCCCGATCTGATCCGTGCCGTCAACGAGGCTCGCCGTATAGACCGGCGCATAGGACTCTGCCTCTCTCGGGAGGACATAGACTTCGACATCCCCCTGCTCTCCCAGGTCATGGAGGTCTCTCTCGCCTCTTCGTACTGCGATACGAGCGATGAGTACCGAAAGGCCTGTCAGAAGTTCAAGGCCACGGGTTACCGCGTGATGATTGGGGCGAGCTTCACCGTTGGCGTAGCCGAGGAGATGGGAATCCGGGGGATTCTCCTTTACAAAGGGATGGATATGATCCGTACCGCGGTCAGAAACGCCATAGAAATCTGCCAGATCCAAAGCGAGGGGGTCCGCCGGGTCTCCCAGCTCACGGCAGTGGTGAACAACTCAGCCGAGGGCCTCCTGCTGACGGACGAGTTGGGCCGGGTCACCCTCGATAACCCGCCCGCCCAGATCTACCTCGGAACCGACCGACTTCTGGG
>CAZINF010000230.1:0-4066 GCA_964540555.1 uncultured Syntrophus sp.
GACGGCCAAGGGAAATCCCCTCCATATCGGCGCATTCGGGGACCTGCCCCGGAAAGGGGTCCGTTTCGTCAACCGACAGGCCGGTTCGGGGACCCGCCTCCTCCTGGATCATCATCTGGAGAAGGCGGGGATTCCCTCTGACCGGATCGCCGGTTATGATGAGGATGTTTCCACCCATATCGAGGTCGGTTTGGCCGTCCTCTCCGGAGGCGCCGATACCGGGATCGCCACGGCGGCGGTTTCGAGCCTCCTCGGCCTCGATTTTGTCTCGATCACCCGGGAGCGGTTCGATATGATTTGCGACCAGTCGATCTTTTTCCAGAAAGAGGTTCAGGCTCTGGTGGAGGTGCTCAACGGCAATGTGTTCCGCAAGAGGGTCGAGAATCTGGGAAACTATGACTTCAAAAGCGCCGGCAGGATCCTCTATGTGAAGCCGTAGCATCGACGTGTCGCCCAAGGCGCGCGCGGGGACGGATTTGAAATCCGTCCCCATTCATGAGGGGTACTTTGGCGTACGCTGCAATGACGAAGGATGAAGCGCAACGCAGCATCCGGGCTTTTTACGAAGCCGTCAATATGGTAGGGCTATGATTAGAACTATGGAAGTATTGATGATGAAGGGTTACTCGAAGACGTGTTGTATGGCGGTTTTGGCTGCCTTGGTTTTCATGATCGGGATAGCGCTTCCTGTCTCTGCGGCCGGGCCGGCGCAGAAAAACCTGATCCTGGCGACGACGACCAGCACCCAGGATTCGGGGCTTCTGGATGTCCTGATCCCGATATTCGAAAAGAAGACCGGTTATTTCGTAAAGACCATCGCCGTCGGTTCGGGGCAGGCGATGGCGATGGGGCAGAAGGGCGAGGCCGACGTCCTTTTTGTCCACTCCCCCGACGCGGAGAAGAAATTCATGGCGGATGGGCACGGCGAGAAACGACTGATCGTCATGCACAACGACTTCGTTGTTGCGGGTCCGTCCTCCGATCCGGCGGCAATCAGGGGAGCGAAAACCACACCGGAGGCATTCAAGAAGATCGCCGCGGCCGGCGCCCTGTTCCTCTCGCGGGGGGACAACTCCGGGACCCACGCCAAGGAGAGGGGGATCTGGAAAGCGGCCGGGATCAACCCGGAAGGGGAAAAATGGTACCAGGAGACCGGCCTCGGGATGGGGCAGACCCTGAACGTGGCGGGCGAAAAGAAGGGCTACATCCTCGCCGATCGCGGGACCTGGCGTCCTCTGCAGAAGAACCTGGGTCTTCCCATCCTCAAAGAAAGGGACCCGATCCTGCTGAACGTCTATCACGTCATCGCGGTCAACCCCGCCAAATGGCCCAGGGTGAACGCCGGCGGGGCCAGAGCCTTCTCCGGCTTTATGGTCTCCGCAGAGGTTCAGAAGATCATCGGGACATTCGGTATGGAGAAGTTCGGATCGCCGCTCTTCTTCCCCGATGCAGGTAAAAAGGAGGAGGCTCTCGGAAAGTAGATGGATCTGATCCTTGAAGGCATCAAGAAGGCCTTTTCCCTCATCTTCACGCTGGACAGGGAAGTCCTCGGTATCACGCTTCTGTCGCTGAAGGTGTCGGGGCTGGCGACTTTGATCAGCCTCGTTATCGGGATTTCGGTGGGGACGGCTGTGGCCCTCGCCCGGTTTCCCGGGCGTCAGATCGTTGTGAGCCTGATCAATACGGGGATGGGGCTCCCGCCGGTCGTCGTTGGTCTGTTCGTGACGATCTTCCTCTGGCGGAACGGTCCTCTGGGCTTTCTGGAGATCCTCTACACGCCGACCGCTATCATTCTGGCCCAGGCCGTCATCGCCACCCCTATCGTCACGGGGATCACCCTGGCGGCTATCCAGCATCTACCCGCGAATCTCCGTCTCCAGATTCTCGCCCTGGGGGCGACGCGCGTCCAGATGGTCTGGATGCTCGTCAAGGAGGCCCGCCTGCCGCTTTTGGCCGCCGTGATGGCGGGGTTCGGCGGCGTCATATCCGAGGTGGGCGCCTCGATCATGGTTGGCGGAAACATCAAGGGCTACTCCCGTGTCCTGACGACTGCGACCGTGATGGAGACCAGCCGTGGAAACTTCGATGTCGCCATCGCGCTTGGAATCATTCTGCTGCTCCTGTCGTTTCTCGTCAACGCCCTCCTCACGCAGATCCAGCAAAGGGAGAGGCCGCGATGACCCCCGAAGCTCGTCCGCAGATCCTGCTGGGCGCCGAAGATATCCTGGTTCGCAGAGGTGGAGCGCCGGTCCTTGATATATCCGAACTTGGCGTGTTTCAGGGCGAGGTGTTGGCTCTGATCGGTCCGAACGGCGCGGGGAAATCAACGCTGCTATTGACCCTCTCCGGACTATTGAAATCCCTTCGGGGAAGGTTTCTCTTCAAGGGAAAGCAGATCGCGGATCTCTTCGATTACCGGCGCCGCGTCGCGATGGTTTTCCAGGAGCCGCTCCTCTTCGATGCGACGGTTTTTGACAATGTCGCTTCCGGGCTGAAGATCCGCGGCGTGGGAATCATGGAGATCGTGCGGATCGTTCCCGGATGCCTGGAGCGTTTCGGCATCGGCCACCTGGCCAGGCGATCCGCCCGGAAGCTCTCGGGCGGTGAGGCGCAGCGGACGAGCCTTGCCCGTGCTTTTGTCACGAAACCGGAGATCATCTTTCTCGATGAACCCTTTTCATCTCTCGATTCTCCAACGCGGGAAGGATTGATCGGGGATCTCGAGAAGATCCTGTGCGAGACGCAAACGACTGCAGTAATATCGACGCATGACCAGATTGAGGCACTCCGGCTGGCAGACCGGATGGCGGTGATGAACGAGGGGAGAATCGTACAGATCGGGCCGGTAGCCGAGGTGATGAACCATCCGGCGGACGGTTTTGTCGCTTCCTTTGTGGGGGTGGAAACGGTCCTTCCTGGGAGGGTCATCAGGGTCTCGGACGGGCTGTTCACGGCACTGGTGGAAGGGGGGCGCGAGATCGAGGCGGTAGGTCTGGTCCGGATGGGCGCCCTGGTGCTCTGCTGCATCCGTCCGGAAAACATAACCATTGCCACGAACAATAAACCCTCCAAGACCAGCGCCCGGAACGTCTTTCCTGGAAAGATCCGGAAGATCACACCGTTGGGATTATTTCATCGGGTTTATATGGATTGCGGCTTCGATTTGGTGGCTTATGTGACTCGCCAGTCCCTCGAGGGGCTCTTGCTGGAGGAGGGAAAAGAAGTCACCGCCTCCTTCAAAGCGACGTCGGTCCACGTCATCCCCCGCCAGTCGCCCCCGCCGGCATAACCATGTTTTCCGGAGGTTCTGTTCCCCCCTACCGCCTCCGTCTGGGGGGGTATTGAAAAGGAAAAGCTTGCCGCTAGCAGCAAAGATATGGCAGTATGGAAACCAGATCGAGACTTTTGCGTAACTTGAAGATCGTGCTCCCTCCGCACGCTGGACATTTTTCGACCCTGCACCTCCTCGCTTCGTTGCAAAGACGAAACTCGCGCTGAAGCGCTCAGACAGTCGTCTTTGCGGGCACTGCGCTGCGGGGGCAGGGGGCCCCGAAAAATCTCCAATGCGTGCTTCTGGAGCAAGATCTTCGAAGCTCTCGGGTTGCATTCCACGGGCCATACGGGTGTTTCAAAAGGGCAATCAATCGGAGGTGGGTGATGTCGGAAAAAAAAGCGAAGAAGGTCCTCGTACTATTGGGGAGTCCGCGGAGAAGAGGGAACAGCGCCATCCTGGCCGCACAGATCGCCAAAGGGGCCGGAAGCGCGGGGGTGAAGGTGGAGACGGTTTTTCTTCAGGGGCTGAACATTGCCCCGTGTAAGTCCTGTTACGCCTGCCAGAAGAAAAACAGCAAGGGTTGCGCCATAGACGACGCGATGCAGGGGGTTTATCCGAAGCTTCTTGCGGCGGACGCCTGGGTGATCGCGACCCCCGTCTACTGGTTCACCATGTCGGCGCAGACGAAGCTCTTCATGGACCGTTGCTTCGCCCTGCCCGCCTATGCGAAGGAACCCTTTGCCGGCAAGCGAATCGCCATAGCGATGAGTTACGGCGATGCCGATCCGTTCG
>CAZINF010000231.1:0-4053 GCA_964540555.1 uncultured Syntrophus sp.
TGACCGGCTTCAGGTGGTTTTACACCAGTTCGACCATCATCAATGAGGCGGCCAGTCTCGGCGGTTCCGTAAAGGGGCTGGTGCCGGAGATCGTGAATCAGAGACTGGTGGAAAAATATGCAAGCAAAAAGGAGAGATTATGAAATTAGCCGCACGGATATCGCTTATCAAACCGTCACCCACGCTGACCATTCAGGCCAAAGCCAATGCCCTGAAGGCGGCGGGCCGGGACATCATCGGTTTCGGCGCCGGGGAGCCCGATTTCGATACGCCCCAGAACATCAAGGAGGCTGCTGTCCGGGCCATCGAGGCGGGATTCACGAAATACACCCCCGTTGGCGGCATCGATGAACTGAAGGATGCGGTAATCGGCAAACTGCACAGAGACAATCGTCTCACCTATAAGCGGTCGGAGGTGGTCATCTCCTGCGGAGCCAAGCACACACTCTTCAATATCGCCCATGTCCTGTTCGATGAAGGAGATGAAGTCCTGATCCCTTCGCCCTACTGGGTCTCCTATACCGATATCGTCTATCTGAGCGGCGCGCAGCCGGTGGTGATCAAGACGAACATCGGCGATGATTTCAAGCTCCAGCCTTCGCAGTTGGAGGCGGCCATCACACCTCGGACCCGGGCGATCATCATCAACTACCCGTCGAACCCCGCCGGCGTTTCTTACACCCTGAAGGAACTGGAAGCCCTGGCCGAGGTGATCGTCCGGAAAGGGATCATCGTCATCTCGGACGACATCTATGAAAAGATCATCTATGACGATCAGCCGTTTTACACACTGGCCTCGCTCAGTGATGAACTGAAGCGCCTCGCTATCGTGGTCAACGGGGTTTCGAAGACCTATGCCATGACGGGGTGGCGGATCGGTTATTGCGCAGGCGCCGAAGAGATCATCACCGCGATGACGAAGTATCAGAGTCAAAATACCTCTAATCCCACCTCTATCGCCCAGAAGGCGGCGGTTGAAGCCCTGAACGGTCCGCAGGAGAGCGTTACGGTGATGCAGCGGGAGTTTCAACGGCGGCGGGACTGGATTTGGGAGAGACTCAACGCCATTCCCGGCGTCACCTGCCTGAAGCCCAAAGGGGCCTTTTATGTCTTTCCCGATGTCTCCCATTACTATGGCCGTTCGTTTGGTGGAAAGACCATCAAGAATTCTGCTGAGATGGCGACTTACCTCCTGGACGAGTCCAACGTGGCCCTTGTCCCGGGGGGGGATTTCGGCCATGACGGCCATATCCGTATCTCCTATGCCACATCGATGGGGCAGATTGAAAAAGGGCTGGAGCGAATCCACGAGGCGCTTTTGAAGCTCTCGTAATAAAAGATCATACTTTTGGAGACGGAGAATATGGGTGGCATCTTTGGTGTCGTATGCAACGGGAATTGCACGAAACCTCTATTTTACGGAACGGATTATCACTCCCATCTCGGTACGGAGAATGCGGGGCTGGCTGTCTTCGGCGCCGAGGGCTTCTGCAACGTGATCCATAGCATCAGCCAGGCCCAGTTCAAGTCTCGTTTTGTCGATGATTACAAGCAAATTCATGGATGGGCAGGCATCGGCGCTATCGATGACCAGTCTCCCCAGCCGCTGATCATCCGTTCAAAATTCGGAACCTACGCCCTGGCTGCAACCGGCCTGATCACAAACAAAGATGCTCTTACCGAAAAACTCCTCCGGGAGGATGCCTCCTTCAACGAAATGGCGGATGGAGGTGTGAACAGCGTGGAACTCGTTGCCAAGCTGATCAACCGGGGCGAGAACATCGTTGACGGGATCGTCAGGATGCAGCAGGCGATCGAAGGATCGGTCTGTCTGCTCCTGATGACCAGGGAGGGAATCTATGCCGCCCGGGACAGGTATGGTCGCTTCCCTCTGGTGATCGGACGGGAGATCCGAAGCGACGGGTCCTCGCCCGGCTACGCAGCAGCCACCGAATCAAGTTCTTTTCCCAACCTGGGTTATGAGCAGGTCCGTTCCCTTGGGCCGGGGGAGATCGTCCGTCTCGATGGAAAAGGAATCCGGGGAGAACGACCGGCGGGCGATGAAAAACATGTCTGCGCCTTTCTGTGGATCTATACGGGATATCCGGCGTCGGTCTATGAAGGGATCAGCGTTGAAAATGCACGAGAGCGGTGCGGCCAGGCCATGGCCAGAGGCGATGATGTCGAAGCGGACTTTGTGACCGGCGTCCCGGATTCAGGTGTCGGCCATGCCATCGGCTATGCCAAAGAGTCCGGGCTTCCATACCGCAGACCTTTGGTCAAGTATACGCCGGGTTACGGTAGAAGCTACACCCCTCCTTCGCAGGACATCAGGGACCTTGTCGCAACCATGAAGCTCAGCGCCATTCAAGATGTGATCCGGGGCAACCGGATGGTGATCTGCGAGGATTCGATTGTCAGGGGGACGCAGCTGAAGAATTACACGATCCGGAAACTCTGGGACAACGGGGCGAAAGAGATTCATATCCGGCCGGCCTGTCCGCCGCTGATGTTCCCATGCATATATGCGTCATCGACAAGGTCTGTCGCCGAACTGGCCGCCCACCGGGCAATTCGTGACCTGGAGGGGGGAAAAGAACAATATCCGGAAGAATATCTCGATCATCGTTCAACAAAATACCGGAACATGGTCGACTGGATTCGCCGAGACCTAGATGTGACCTCGTTAAAGTATCTGCATATCGAAGAGATGGTCGCCGCCATCGGACTGCCGGAAGAACAATTGTGCCTCTACTGCTGGCGAGGTCGGTAAATCAACAAAAGGTTTCCTCTCATTCGATCTGCTGCGGGATTCACGCATGCGGTTGGTATATCATCCGCACGGAAAGGGTGTTCTCTTGAATCCGTTCATCAGAAGGAAAAAAACAAAACCCGTTTATCTGGGTGGTGTACAAATCGGCGGAGATGCGCCGATCGCGGTTCAATCCATGACCTGCACGGATACCCGTGATATCCAGGCCACGGTCGCACAGATATGGGAGCTTGAGGAGGCCGGCTGTGAAATCATCCGCGTTGCCGTTCCCAATGCAACGGCAGCCGCTGCCATCCGGGAGATCAAAGACAGAATTCATATCCCCCTGATCGCGGATATCCATTTCAACCATCGGTTGGCCATCGCGGCAATGCTTTGCGGGGCGGATGGGGTGCGTATCAATCCCGGGAATATCTCCGCAACTGGAATCCGGGAGATCGTGAAACTGGCCAAAGCCAGCGGCAAGGTCGTCCGGATCGGGATCAATTCCGGATCCCTCGACAAGAAAATTGCCGGCCGTCATGGTGGACCGACCGCAGGGGCCCTCGTCGAGAGTGCGATGCAAAACATCCGTCTCCTGGAGGAAATGGATTTTGACGCCATCAAGCTCTCCTTGAAGTCTTCGGATGTGGCGACGACAATCGAAGCCTACCGGCTCGTCTCCCAAATGACGGACTATCCCCTGCATCTGGGTGTGACGGAGGCGGGAACCCTCATTCAGGCGGCTATAAAATCCGCCATCGGCATAGGGGTCCTCCTGCATGAAGGCATAGGCGACACGCTCCGTGTTTCGGTCACAGGCCATCCCGCCCAGGAGATGGGTGTGGCGTATGGGATCCTCCGGGCGCTGAAAATCCGGAATGTCGGTCCGGATATCATCTCCTGCCCGACCTGCGGACGCTGCGAAATCGATCTCGCGGGACTGGCGGAGAGGGTAGAGACCGAACTGAAGGGGATGAAGGCCCCTTTAAAGATCGCCCTCATGGGTTGCATTGTGAACGGTCCCGGAGAGGCCGCTGAGGCGGATATCGGGATCGCGGGAGGAAGGGGGATGGGAATGCTTTTCAAAAAAGGAAAGGTTGTCCGAAAGATCCGGGAAGAGGAATTCATCCTGGTGTTACTCGCAGAGATTGGAGAGATGACAAATACCGGCCATCTTCATCGTCGATAACCCGTCAAGGAGGATGATCTCGCAAAAGTCCAAGAAGTCCATAAAATAGGAGAGTTCATGCGTTATTCAGAAATGTTTCTGCCCACAGGAAGAGAGATCCCTTCCGATG
>CAZINF010000232.1:0-4013 GCA_964540555.1 uncultured Syntrophus sp.
AGCATGCTGCCGGTAATGAGACCGGTAATGATAATATTCATAACGCCTCAGAAGAATTCATCGATCGACAGATAAGGGAGAACCGTTCTTCCCATCCCTCCCCGCAGCACGGGGAGGGATGGGGCTATGAAAAACGGATTGTCTGCTATTTTTTCATCCAGGGCGGCAGTTTAAGGGGAACCATCCCTTTATAGGTGATCTCGGGCGCCCCCGGGGCCGCCACCCACTTGTTGGGCCAAACCCCGACCAATTTGCCGTCCTGCCACTGGACCCCCAGGCTGGTCAGATACCCCGGTCCCCATGTCAGATCATGGGTCGGGCGGCCTTGCGCGTCCTTTTCATATTTTACCTTCCCGCTGGGGCTCATGTACTCACGGTTTTCCAGATGGGTTACGATCTTATCGGCATCCAGGCTCCCTACGGCTTCTATGCTCGGGACCAAGCCGTCGAGGATGGCGGAATAGGTGTCGGCCGTGTAGGTGGGGGTCTCGCCAAACCGTTTGATGTATGTGTCTACAAAGGGTTTTGTACGCTCATTCGATTCAATCCCCCGGGCATAGGTGTTCATCGTGAAGACATAATTCCCCATCCCTTTTGTGGCCTCCCAGAAGCCGTCTTTTTGGGCCTCTACATTGATGCCCACCTGGGCGGCCGGGATTTTGAGCTCTCCGGCCTGCCGTGCAAAGGGGATACCCACCGAGGAAGAAAAAATGGTAAAGATCAGATTGGCCCCGCTCTTCTGAATGGCCGAAAGCTCCGCCGTGACGTCCGTGGCCACGGCAGAAGGCCGCCAGACACCGACCAGCTCGAAGCCCATTTTGGGGATCGTGGCTTCGGCCGCCTTGATCATGCCCTCTGTCCAGGCGGCCTTTTCAGCCACAATGGCGCATTTGACGGGAACCTTCAATTCTGTCTTCATGACTGCCCCGGCCATGGCCAGATGGGCAAAACTGGTCCGTACCAGATAAGTGTCATTGAAGGGAGTGCCCCGGAACCAGTATTTGTAGCGGCTGTAATTCTCACCCACCCGATCGCAGAGTGATTTCGTGGCAGCCCCGCAGCCGATAAAGATTTTCTTGTAGTCCATGGCGATGTCCTGCATGGCCAGAACGGCCTCGGTCCGGAATCCGCCGACGACAAAATCCACTTTATCCTGGGTCATTAACCGTTCCATGGCATTGGTGGCGTCGGTCACGTTGAGGAATTCATTCGAGTCGGCCTTGACCAGCTCGATCTTCCTTTTCTCCTTGCCGACCTGAACACCCCCTTTGGCATTGATCTCCTCGGCGGCCATGATGGCGCCGTTCCAGTGTCCCTTGCCCTGGACAAAATTCATTGGACCGATGACGCCGATCTTGATCGTCCCGGCAGCCCAGACGGGAACGCTGATCACCATGATCATTAAAGACACCGCCAGGATGACCTTCAAAAAACTCAGCCTTTTCATAACACTCCCCCCTTTTTTGTTAAGTTAAGGTTGATACGCCCGCAAAAAGTCAAAATAGACATCAGAGTGGTCATACCGTGAATCCCGGATCGGGGTCCGGGACAGGCACAAGAATCACCGTGCTGTGAAGCAGCACGGCCTGCCGTTCGTGAAGAATTTGTCGTCAGGCCGAAAAAGGGTAAGCGCCGGCCCGGCGGAAAATGAAAATAGCGCGGATTCAATTTTAGGAAAGAAATCCCGAGATGTCAAGAAAAAAAACAGAAAAAAAAGAGGTCTTTCCCGTAAAACTGCCTTGACAATTCGATTCACCTTACCGTAACCTGTTATATATTGTAAACAAGGGGAGAAATCATGCAAACTTTCGCATACATTCCGGTATTACCGCTGCTCTTTGCGCTGTTGACGACGCCGGCGGCCTCGCTGTGGTGTGATCAGGCGGCGGCGCAGACCGCGCAGGCCTATCCCGCCAAGCCGGTTCGCGTGGTGATCGCATGGCCACCGGGCGGCTCCAATGACATGGCGGGGCGCGTTGTGGCGCAAAAACTCTCGCAGGTCATGGGCCAGCCATTCTTCATCGACAACCGCAGCGGGGCAGCCGGTACGATAGGCGCGGATGTGGTGGCAAAATCGCCCCCCGACGGCTATACGCTGCTGGTGCATTCGACCACGCACGTCGGAAACCCTTGGCTTTATAAAAAACTCCCTTACGACACTTTCAAGGATTTCGCACCTGTCGGCCTGATCGCCAGTCAGCCTGGCGTGGTGGTGGTGCATCCGTCGTATCCGGTGAAAACCTTCAAGGACCTGATCGCGCTCGCCAAAGCGAAACCGAAATCGATCAACTTCGGGTCGTCGGGCAACGGCAGCCTGCCGCACCTGTCGATGGCGCTGATCGAACAGATGGCAGGCGTCAGCCTCGTACACATCCCTTACAAAGGAGGCGGACCGGCCATCACTGCTCTCCTGTCGGGCGAAACGCAAGTCATGGTCGCGACACTCGCCAGCGCGATGGCGCAAATCCAGGCAGGACGGCTGCGAGCGATCGCGGTAACGGCCGGCAAAAAGCTGAAGTCGCTACCCGAGGCGCCAACGGTGGCCGAGTCCGGTTTACCGGGTTACGATATGAATGCTTGGATGGGGTTTTTCGCGCCCGCCGCTACGCCGAAAGACATTATCGAGAAGATCAATCAAGAGACTGCCCGCGTCCTGCAAATGCCGGACGTGATCCAGTTGCTTGCCATGCAAGGCGCGGAGCCGTGGATCATGACGCCCGAACAGTTCGCCGAACGCCTGACCGAGGATTACGAGAAGTACGGCAAACTGATCAAACTCACCGGCGCCACGATCGACTGATGGGTTGCCGGCCGCGAGGGTGGCCGCGTCGGCAGCATCAGGCGGTGGCGAGGGCAGATCGAACGGGGGTTCCGGTACACTCCGCTGGCAAAGGCCACCATGTAAACACGGATCGCCTCGATCCCGGCCCGGATGCGGGTGCTGTCCACAATGACCTTGCGAAGCTCTCTCGAGCGATGATCGGCGTACCGATCCGCCTCACGAGATCTCGATCAAACGACCCCCCCCTCCCGGAAGGATTCAATCTCCTCATGGCTATACCCCAGCCGGGAAAGAATGCTTTCCGTATCCTGGCCCAGGAGCGGCGGTGGAGATTGAGCGGCCACGGGGGTCAGCGATGCCTTGATCGGAGAGTTCACCGTCTTGATTTTCCCCACCTTGGGATGATCCAGTTCGATGATCATCCCGCGGGCTTTCACCTGCGGCGACTCGACCACCTCCTTTACGTTGTTGATCGGGCCGCAGGGGACGCCACGCTTCTCCAACAGCTCAATCCAGTACTCTTTGGAGTTTTCCGCAAACACCTTCCCCAATATTTCGACGAGGACATCCACGTACTTGACCCGGTCCGGCTTCGACAGGAAGCGCTTGTCGTTCTTCACGTCGGCCAACCCTGCGGCATCGCAGAGATTGCGGAATTGCTCATCGGTGCTGGCTGTGACCGTGAAATATCCCGTTTTCGACTTGAAGGCCTGGAAGGGGACGATGGAGGGATGACGGCTGCCCAATGGCGCCGGGATTTTTCCGGTGGCAAAATATCTGGCGATGGCATTTTCCATCAACGCGACCTGGCAATCGAACATCGACAGATCCAGATGCTGCCCCTGATGAAGCCGGTCGCGCACCCGAAGGGCGCCGGTGATGGCCAGGGCAGCGTAGAGCCCCGCCGCCATATCCGCAATGGAATACCCCACCCGGACGGGTTCACCGTCCGGATACCCCGTAATGCTCATGATCCCGCCATACCCTTGAATCACCATGTCGTAAGCGCCCTTCTCCTTGTCCGGGCCGGTGCTGCCGAAGCCGGATATGGAGGCATAGACAATCTTCGGATTCACCTGGGAGATCCTCTCGTAATCGAAACCGAGGCGCTTCATGACGCTGGGCCTGAAATTTTCGACCAGGACATCCGCATTGGCGACAAGCTGCAGGAAGATCTTTTTCCCCTCCGCGCACTTCAGGTTCAGCGTGAGGCCCTTTTTCCCCCGGTTCA
>CAZINF010000233.1:0-3985 GCA_964540555.1 uncultured Syntrophus sp.
GATTATGTGGCCGAGAATACCGTATCGGTGGTCAACCTGCCGAACGATGAGATGAAGGGGCGGATTATCGGCCGCGAGGGAAGGAACATCCGGGCTCTAGAGGCGGCGACGGGGATCGATCTGATCGTTGATGACACCCCGGAGGCCGTGGTACTTTCAAGCTTCGACCCCGTTCGGCGGGAAGTGGCGAGACTTTCCCTCGAGAGACTGATCACGGATGGCCGGATCCATCCGGGGAGGATCGAGGAAATCGTAAAGAAAGTGCGGTCGGAGGTGGAGAACATCATCAAGGAAACGGGGGAGCGGATCTCCTTCGATGTCGGTGTTCATGACCTGCATCCCGAGCTGATCACCATGCTCGGCAGCCTCAAGTTCAGGACAAGCTATTCACAGAATGTCCTCCAGCATTCCATCGATGTGGCCCATCTGACCGGGATGATGGCGGCAGAATTGAAAATGAATATCAAGGAGGCGAAACGGGCGGGGCTCCTTCACGATATCGGGAAAGCAGTCGATCACAAAGTGGAAGGAACCCATGCGGCCATCGGCGCCGATTATGCCAAGCGGTTCAGCGAATCGCCGCGGATCACCCAGGCGATTGCCACCCACCATGACGACGGCAGGACCAACACCCTGCTTGGCGTTCTGGTCCAGGCGGCGGATACCCTGTCGGCCGCACGGCCGGGGGCGCGACGGGAGATGCTTGAGAGCTATGTAAAGCGTTTGGAAGAGCTTGAAAAAATTGCAAATTCATTCAGCGGCGTAGACAAGTGTTTTGCGATCCAGGCCGGAAGAGAGATCCGGATTATGGTGGAGAATGAGAAGATCTCCGATAATGATACGGTAATGCTCTGCAAGGATATTATAAAGAAGATCGAGGCGGAGCTCGCCTATCCCGGTCAGATCAAGGTCACCGTCATACGGGAGACGAGGGTCTCGGATTTTGCGCGATAGAAATATAATGAAGATACTTTTTATTGGGGACATTGTGGGAAAACCGGGAAGAAGGGCGGTCCGCGAGCTGCTTCCCGGGATCGTCGAAGATCGCAGGATCGATTTTGTCATCGCCAACTGCGAAAATGCGGCAGCCGGGTTTGGCGTTACCGGTGATGTGGTCGAAGAGCTGTATGGTTACAATATCGACGTCCTCACCTCCGGGAATCATATCTGGGATAAGAAGGAGATCATCGATTGCGTCGAGGGCTATGAAACGCTGCTCCGGCCGGCCAATTACCCTGAAGAGGCCCCCGGACGGGGAAGCTTGGTGATGACCGCCCCCAACGGGATCGGCGTCGGTGTGATCAATCTGGCCGGCCGGGTCTTCATGCATCCCCTTGATTGTCCTTTCAGAACGGCCGATCGGGAGATCGGAAAAATGAAAAGCAAGGCCAGTGTCATCATCGTGGATATGCATGCAGAGGCGACTTCGGAAAAGATTGCGATGGGCTGGTACCTGGACGGCCGGGTCACCGCTGTCCTGGGGACCCACACCCACGTCCAGACGGCGGATGAGCGGATCCTGCCGAGTGGAACCGGATATATCACCGATGTCGGCATGACCGGTCCCTTTGACTCCGTCATTGGGATCAGGAAAGAATCGATCATGCAGCGATTTCTCATGCAGATCCCCAATAAGTTTGATGTGGCCAAAGGAGATGTCCGCCTCCAGGGGGTGACGGTGGAGATCAACCAGGACGGCAGGACTGCGGGCATCGAGAGGGTCAGTGTGTCCTTGAGGGAAGAGTAGGGGGCTGATGTTTCATCCTGAAAGAGATTCCGCAAAGAGGAGAGATCCTGAAAAAACCTGTGACGGAGGAGGGTGAACGTTGAGGAACGTCTACGATATATTCAAGGAGCGAGGATTTTTAGAGCAGATCACCGATGAGTCGCTGATCGAAAAACTCCTCGATCGTGAACGAGTGACCTGCTATATCGGGTTTGATCCGACGGCGGCAAGTCTGCATATCGGATCTCTGGTGCCGATCATGTCGCTGGCCCATATGCAGCGACACGGTCACAGAACGATCGCCCTTGTCGGGGGCGGGACCGCTCTGATAGGTGATCCTTCCGGAAAGACGGAAATGCGGCAGATTCTCACCCGTGATGAGATCGATGTCAATGCGCACGGCCTGCGGCAACAGCTCTCCCAGTATCTCGATTTCGGGGAAGAAGGGGCTGTTCTGCTCAACAATGCCGACTGGCTTACCCGGTTCAATTATATCGAATTTCTGCGGGATATCGGACGACACTTCAGCGTCAATCGGATGCTCACCGCCGAGAGTTATCGGATCCGTCTGGAAAAAGGCCTCAATTTTATTGAATTTAATTACATGCTTCTACAGGCCTACGATTTTCTCCATCTCTTCCAGAACTACGGCTGTCTGTTGCAGATGGGGGGGAACGACCAGTGGGGAAACATGGTAGCCGGCATTGACCTGATCAGGCGGGTGGAGGGAAAGGCCTCTTACTGCATGACCTTCCCCCTGATTACGACGTCGCACGGTCAGAAGATGGGAAAGACGGAAAAAGGGACGGTATGGCTCGATCCCAAGCTCACGTCCCCCTATGAGTATTACCAGTACTGGATTAACGTGGAAGACGAGGATCTGGAGCGTTTCCTCGCCCTGTTCACGTTCCTGCCGATGGAGGAGATTCAATCGGTCAGAACTCTGACCGATGCCCGTCTCAACATGGCCAAGGGCGTTCTCGCCTTTGAGGCGACAAAGATCACACACGGTGAAGAAGCGGCCATCGGAGCTTTTTATGAGACCGCAAAGCTTTTTAGCTACCGGCCGGTCGAAAAAGGACTATTTCCATCCAGCACAATTCCGAGGCCTGATGTGATAGGGGAAGCGAATTTAAAGCTCCCTCCTTTAAGACTTTCAGCCTCTGCAACATCCTCATTGCCGACAAGCACGATCGTAATGGGGGAGGCGGAAGATCCTCCTTTGTCGCTTTCAGCCTCTGGGGCGGCTGTGCTGTCCATAGAGCGTAGCAGGCTCGAACAGGGGGTTCCGGCATTCGAGTTGTTTAAGGCGACGAGCCTTTGTGCTTCTGGGGCGGAGGCCAGGAGGCTGATCAGCCAGGGTGGAGGCTACGTCAATGACCGACAGTTGACGATTTTTGATGAGAAGATCGGGTTGAAGGATGTGGATGGTCGGGGTGAAATCAGGTTGCGAAAAGGGAAAAAGAAATATGCGACCATTAAGGTGAGAAAATAAAAATTTATGCTTGACTCTTCGAAAAGGAAAAGGTAGAAGCTCCACTCGTTCGTTGACAAGACGGTTTGAAGCAAAAAAGAATTTTGAATTTCTCCTTGACTTTCCGGCGGCAGACAATATAGAATACTGATCTCCCAAAAGAGGGAGGTGCCGTTGGAAAAGATTTTTGAAAATTGTTCTTGACAGAAAATGAAATTTGGTGTATTTATACCGGCTCGTTACTAACTGGCTCTTTGGAAATTGAATAGAGGGATAATTGATTTGTGGGTCCTTTATACACGTAACAAAGGGAGAGCAATCTCCTTGAACAGGATTAAAACTGGAGAGTTTGATCCTGGCTCAGAACAAACGCTGGCGGCGTGCCTAACACATGCAAGTCGTACGAGAAAGGGTCCTTCGGGATCTGAGTAAAGTGGCGCACGGGTGAGTAACGCGTGGATAATCTGCCCTTCAGTTGGGAATAACTCACCGAAAGGTGGGATAATACCGAATAATGCTGCATGGTCTCGGCTGTGCAGCCAAAGATGGCCTCTGCTTGCAAGCTTTCGCTGAAGGATGAGTCCGCGTACCATTAGCTAGTTGGTAGGGTAATGGCCTACCAAGGCGACGATGGTTAGCTGGTCTGAGAGGATGATCAGCCACACTGGAACTGAGACACGGTCCAGACTCCTACGGGAGGCAGCAGTGAGGAATCTTGCGCAATGGGGGCAACCCTGACGCAGCAACGCCGCGTGAGTGAGGAAGGTCTTCGGATCGTAAAGCTC
>CAZINF010000234.1:0-3960 GCA_964540555.1 uncultured Syntrophus sp.
GCGCCGCGGGCAAAATTGTCCCGGCTGTGCGCCCGGTGGATGAACTCCAGCCTCTCCCCCATCCCGCCGAAGATCACCGTGTGTTCTCCGACGATATCCCCCGCCCGGAGAGTCTGGATGCCGATTTCCTGCCTGGTCCTCTCGCCGATCATCCCCTGACGGCTGTACACGCCGACCTTGTCGAGGTCCCTACCGAGGCTCTCCGCGATGACCTCCGCCATCCTGATCGCGGTGCCGCTCGGGGCGTCCTTTTTCATGTGGTGGTGGGCCTCGACGATCTCCACATCGTACTCATCGCCGAGGATTCCGGCGACGTCGGCCAGGACCTTGAAAAGGCAATTGACGCCGACGCTCATGTTGGGGGCCATGACACAGCGGACCTCTCCCGCCAGCTCACCCGCCCGTTTCAACTCTTCTGCGGTAAAACCGGTGCTCCCGATGACGATCGCCCTGCCCTTTGCCGCCGCAAGTTCCAGGTGGGCGGCGGATACGTCGTGGGCGGTGAAATCGATGACCACGTCCCCCTTCTCGATACAACCGGCCAGGTCGTCCCCGATCGCTATCCCGGTCCGCCCGAGCCCCAGCCCCTCGCCGACGTCCCTGCCGATGAGGGGATGTCCTTTCCTCTCCACGGCGCCCGCCAGTTCGATCCCTTCCGTAGCCGCGATGAGACTGATAATCCTGCCCCCCATCCGGCCGCCGGCGCCTGTCACAATCGCCCTGATCATTGCTTTCTCCTGCTCAACGGATCAACCCGTATTGCTGCATCACGCTTTTCAATTGCGCTTCGTTCTTTTCCGCCATCCGGCAAAGCGGGAGACGCAATTCAGGATCGATTTTCCCCATCATTGCAAGAGCCGCCTTCACCGGTATGGGATTCGTCTCGATAAAAAGGGCGTCGATCAGGGGACTCATCCTGTAGTGAAGCGCTCGCGCCTTTCCCAGATCCCCCGCCATAAAGGCGTCGACCATTCCCGCCATGTCGGCCGGCGCCACATTGGAGATGACCGAGATGACCCCCTTCCCCCCGATGGCCATGAGCGCCAGGGTGAAGATGTCGTCCCCGGAGAGCACATCGAAATCGGGTCCGCAGAGCTGGATGACATCGCTCATCTGCTTCAATGAAGCGGACGCTTCTTTGACGCCGACGATGTTTTTGAGCTTCGCCAGCCTCGCCAGGGTCTCCGGCAGGACGTTTGACCCCGTACGTCCGGGGATATTGTAGATGATGACGGGAATCGGGATCTCCTCAGCAATCGTCCGGAAGTGCTGGTAGAGCCCCTCCTGCGTCGGACGGTTGTAGTAGGGGGAGACCATCAGTGCGCCATCGGCGCCCGCCTCCCAGGCATGCCTCGTCAACCGGAGCGCTTCCGCCGTGCTGTTGGAACCGGTTCCGGCGATGACGGGCACCCTCTTTTTGGCCGCATCGACCGTGATTTCGATCACACGGTCATGCTCCAGGTGGGACAGGGTGGTCGACTCGCCCGTCGTGCCGCAGGGAACGATGCCGTCCGTCCCGGCGGCGATCTGTTCCTCGATCAGATTCCGCAGGGCCTCCTCATCCACTTTTCCATCCCTGAACGGCGTAACAATCGCAACGATTGCGCCTCCAAACATAACCCCTCCTTCTCTTTTTATTTATCATTCATGAATTCAGGAATCTGCTCCCCGAGGATCAGATCCTCGTAACTTTCCCTTCTCCGGATGACGGCATACCGGTCATCCCTTACCAGGATCTCCGGTATACGGGGACGGGAATTGTATGTGGACGACATGCTGAACCCGTACGCGCCGGCGCTCATCACGGCCAGCAGTTCCCCCCGCTCGAAGGCGGGGAGTTTTCGCCCCCTTGCCACGAAATCGCCGGATTCGCAGACCGGGCCGACCACATCCGCTGTGATCTCCGCCCTTTCCTGCCGGAAGACCGGTTGAATCCGGTGGTAGGAATCGTAGAGGCTGGGGCGGATCAGGTCGTTCATCCCGGCGTCGATAATGATGAAGGTTTTCCCGTCATTCTCTTTGGTAAAGAGGACCCGGCTGACAAGAATTCCCGCATTCCCGACGATCACCCGACCCGGCTCGAAGATAAAGGTGCAATCGATCTCCCGTGCGGCGTCGATGATGGCTCGGGCATATTCGGAAGGGTGGGGAGGCGTCTCCCGGTCATAGGTGATCCCCAGGCCGCCGCCGAGATCGAGATAACGGATCTTCATCCCCGCTTCCCTGAGCCGTCCAATCAGCTCCTTCAGCCGGGCGAGGGCGTCGACGAAGGGGGAGAGCTTCGTCACCTGCGAACCGATATGGCAGCTCACCCCTTTGATGTCCAGATGCCTCATCCCGGCTGCCTGCCGGTAGGCCGTAAGCGAGGCATCGACGTTGATCCCGAATTTGTTCTCCTTGAGACCCGTCGAGATATGGGGGTGGGTGTGCGGATCGACATCCGGGTTGACCCTGAGAGCGATACCCGCCCGGATACCCAGCCGCTCCGCCCTGGCGTTGATCGTCTCCAGTTCCTGAGCGGATTCCACGTTGAACATGAGGATGCCGGTCTGAAGCGCAAAATCGATCTCCTCATCCCGCTTACCGACCCCGGAATAGACAATTTTTTTCGGATCTGCGCCCGCCTTCAGGGCGCGGTAAAGCTCCCCGCCGGAAACGATATCCATGCCGCTCCCCTCCCGGACGAAGATCTTGAGGATCGCCGCACTGGGGTTGGCCTTGATGGCAAAACAGAGGATATGGGGAACCTCCGCAAAAGCGGTGTCGAAGACCCGAAAATGACGCAGAAGGGTCCGGTGGCTGTAAAGATAAAAGGGGGTGCCTGCCTCCCGGGCGATTGTCTCAATCGGGACCTCTTCGCAGAAGAGATGGTTATTCTTATAATTGAAATCGTTCATCGTTCCTGTTTCCTCGGTTTAAATAGGGACAGAAACCTATTTAAAATAGGGGAAATTAAATAGGTTTCTGTCCCTATTTATCCCCGGTATGAATCAGGCCGGCCGCATTCGACGGCGCGCTGCAATTGCCCGCCCGATCGCAAACCACAATCCGGTACGAATAAAAATGGCCGGTGTGGACGTCCGCATCGGTATGCCAAATTTTCCTTTCCCCTTCGCGTCGAAGGCCGGCATCCGCGGCGGGTATCGTCTTGTATCGTTTATAGTCCTGCGGACACTCCGGGCACGCCTCGCTTCCGCGAACCGTCCGCTCCGGAGAAGCTGAAAAGCGCCGATTTTTTCAAGCGGATCCGTGAGCGACCATTTCAGGAGAACTCCTTCCCGTGAAGAGGCGGCGCTGAGATCGGCAATCGCGGCCGGCGGTTTTATCCGCGAGGGAATGGGATCCCCCTTCAGTCCGCATCCGACGGAAATCAGGATCAGCGTGAACAGCGACATCCATAACGGGAAAACCCGCGGGTTAGATCTCATTGGCCTTCAATCTCCTCGATCCGTTTCCGAACCGTCTCTTCCGCCGTGCCGCCGGTCGCCTTCCTGGCTTCGACCGACTGGCGGACCGTCAGGCGGGCAAAGAGACCCTCTTCAAATCCGGGGTAAAAACGCCGGAACTCTTTTAATGTCAGGTCGGTCAGCGTCTTTTTATTCCGGATGCAGAACGCCACCGCTTTCCCGACGATCCTATGGGCCTCCCGAAAGGGGAGTCCCTTCATGACCAGGTATTCGGCGACATCGGTCGCCGTTGAGAAGCTTCCCTCCGCACCCTTCTCCATCCGCCTGTGGTTGAAGGTGAGACGGTCGATCATCGCGGTCAGGATCCGCAGGGAGGCCTGCAGCGTATCGACCGTATCGAATAGAGGTTCCTTGTCTTCCTGAAGGTCCCGGTTGTAGGTCATCGGCAAACCTTTGAGGATCGTCAGCAACGACACGAGATTGCCATACACGCGGCCTGTCTTCCCCCGGATCAGCTCCGCCACATCCGGGTTTTTCTTCTGGGGCATCATGC
>CAZINF010000235.1:0-3956 GCA_964540555.1 uncultured Syntrophus sp.
CACGACCTTTTAAGACTTTTTACGAGGTCGTCATGATTCGTTCCGCACTTCTGGTCGTGGTCGCCGTCGCCGTTACCGCCTTCATGTCGGTCTGCGCCTTTCTGTTTCCCATCATTTCACCCGGCGAGAACCAGGTGCACAAAATCGCCAATCTTTGGGCGCGGATGCTGCTCTGGCTGACCAGCACCCGGGTGGATGTGATCGGCAGGGAGAATGTCTCGATGAACCGGCCGCAGATCTTCATGGCCAACCACCAGAGCGATTTCGATATTCTGATCGTCCTGGCCCATATCCCCGGCCAGTTCCGATGGATCGCCAAGAAGGAGCTTTTCAAGATTCCTATCTTCGGCAAAGCGATGAGAAACGCGGGGTATATCGAAATCGACCGGCAGAATCACGAAAAGGCGTTGAAGAGCCTGGACGAGGCGGCGCAGAAGATCCGGGAGGGGAAGTCGGTCGTCACCTTCCCCGAAGGGACACGCAGCAGAGACGGAAAGACCAGGCCGTTCAAACAGGGGATGTTTCATCTGGCCATCCGGTCGGGCGTCCCTATCGTGCCCATCTCGATCATCGGCGCCAGCGAGATCATGCCGAAACGGAGCTTGAATGTGAGGCCGGGCAGGATCACTATGGTGATCGACCGGCCGGTGGATGTGAGCGGGTACACTCTCGAAACCAGAGGTGAGCTGATCGAGAGGATTCGCGATATCATTGTCGGAAATTTAGATAGCCGGGCGACATGCCCAGGGGATGCCTCCGCGAAGACCCGGGGAAAGGACACCCAGTGACGCCGACGGAAGCCGTCGTACTGGGAATTATTCAGGGGCTTACCGAACCGCTGCCGATCAGCAGTTCGGCGCACCTGGTCATTGTTCCCGCACTGATCCCGGGATTCCAGCAGCCGAGCCTCTTCTTCGACATCATCCTGCACCTCGGAACGCTTGTCGCCGTGGTTTTTTTCCTGCGGAAGGATATTGCCGGGATCATCGCCTCCCTGCTGCCTGAAAAATGGGGGGCGGCCATCTTCCCGGCAACAAAGAGAGAAGAGCAGAGAGCCAACCGAAGGCTGGCTCTCCTGATCATCGTGGCGACCTTACTGACCGGCGTGATCGGCGTCCTGTTCAAGGATCGAATCGAGCGGCTTTTCGAATCCGTGGAGACGACGGCCGTCATGCTGTGCATCACGGGTACTTTGCTTTTCCTATCGGACAGGGTCAAGAAGACAGAAAGAGAAAAAAACGCAATGACCCTGATGGATGGAGTCGTCATCGGGCTGGTTCAGGCCGTGGCGCTCATCCCGGGCATCTCGCGATCGGGCTCCACCATTGCCTTCGGAATCTTTCGGGGACTGAACAGGGAAACGGCAGCCAGATTTTCCTTTCTGCTGTCCATTCCCGCAATTGCCGGCGCCGTGGTTCTGGAAACGGCCGGCATGACCCGGATACCCCCGGAGGACATGATCGCTCTGGGGGCCGGTTTCCTGACTG
Organism: uncultured Syntrophus sp.; assembly: GCA_964540555.1. Classification (GTDB taxonomy): domain Bacteria; phylum Desulfobacterota; class Syntrophia; order Syntrophales; family UBA5619; genus JAKAFS01. The sequence continues at coordinate 1,488 of CAZINF010000235.1, forward strand.
CCGCCGTGACAGGTTTTTTGGTCCTGAAACTCCTCTTTATCATGATCAACCGGACCGGCCTTGGCATCTTTGCCTATTACTGCTGGTTTTTCGGAGCCGCCACACTGATCTTCCGAAGCCTGCAACCGTGAGCGATATGAGTGAAAGGATGAACCGGGAAACACCGGTTGTGCGAAAACGATGAGCGAGAAAAATCCCTCTCAGAAACGGGCGGCGGAAATAGCCGGCGTGTGTTGCTTGGCCCTGGCCATTTTCTTCCTGCTCGCCTTTTTTTCCTACCACCCGCTCGACCCCTCTTTCACCCATTACAATCCGGGCGCCTCTATCCACAACCTGACCGGCTCGATCGGAGCGTACAGTGCCGATACCCTGATCAAGCTGATGGGGATCGGCATCCTCTGGCTGCCGGTGATGCTCATGGTCACCGCCGTCAGGTACCTTCGCGATCCTCAGTTCCGGCTCGGAACCGCCGCTATCGTTGGGCTGATCGGCCTTGTGTTTACCACATCCGGCATGGTGGCGCTGCTCATTGGAAATTTTGAGATCTATGGCGTTTCTCTTCCCGCGGGCGGCCTGCTGGGAAGGGTCACGGCGAATCTGCTCAACGCCCGCCTGCGCCTGGCCGGCGCCATGATTGTGCTTACCTTGATCATGATCATCACACTCATGATCCTGTTCGATTTCTCGGTCATGAGCTTCGTCAAAAGAACAACGGCGATCACGGGAGAGATTCTAAAAAAGGGAAGGGCGCTCATCAAGCGTGGCTGGGAGCGGTTCAGGGAAAAGCCGGAAACCGCAGATGTGGTCAAATCGGGAAAATCGCAGGTCTCGACCCCGCTTATCTCTGATACGTTACAGGAAACCCTCAAGGAAAAGCTGCAGCGGGCAGAGCAGACCCAGTTTGAGTTCAGCAGCCGTTTGAACGTCAAATTCAAACTGCCGCCCCTGACTCTCCTCGATCGTGTTGAGCGAAGGGACCTGCGGATCAAACGGGAAAACCTGATCGCCAATTCCCGAACCCTCGAGAAAAAACTCGCCGATTTCGGCGTCGAGGGAAAAGTGACGGAAGTAAAGCCGGGCCCGGTTATCACCCTGTACGAGCTCGAACCCGCCCCGGGGGTTAAAATCAACAAGATCACCAATCTCTCCGACGACCTGGCGCTCGCCCTCCGCGCCCCGAGCATCCGAATCATCGCCCCCATCCCGGGCAAAGGGGCCATCGGCATCGAGATCCCCAACCAGGAGCGGGAGCCCGTGCGTCTGCGGGATGTCCTTGATCATGCCGCTTTCAAGGATTCGCCCTGCCGGCTCCCCATCGCTCTCGGGGTAGACATCGTGGGCGCTCCCGTGATCGCCGATCTGATACGGATGCCCCATCTTCTGATCGCCGGAACGACCGGCTCGGGGAAAAGCGTCTCGCTCAATGCGATGATCTGCAGCATCCTCTTCAAAGCGCCTCCGGATGAGGTCAAATTCCTCATGATCGACCCCAAGCGCCTCGAACTATCCGGTTATGAAGGGATCCCCCACCTCCTCCATCCGGTCGTCGTCAATCCGAAAAAGGCCTCGCTTGTACTGCGCTGGGCGGTAGAGGAGATGGAGCGCCGCTACAGGATCATCGGCGAGGTCGGAGTGAAGAGCATTGAGGCCTACAATCAGCTCCGCAGAGGGTATCCGCCCGGGCCGGAGACGACGCCGCCTGCAGACGGTAAAGCGAGCGAAAGAGATCATCAGGGTGCGGAAGATGAGTTCATATCGGATGCCGACAGGCAGATAAAAGCGGCGGTCGGCCCTCGGGTCATTACCGAACCGCTTCCCGACAGGCTCCCCTATATCGTCATCATCATCGACGAGCTTGCCGACCTGATGATGGTCGCCCAGAGGAATGTGGAAGAATCTCTGACCCGCCTGGCCCAGATGGCCAGGGCCGCGGGCATCCATCTGATTTTGGCGACCCAGCGCCCTTCCGTGGATGTCATCACGGGGATCATCAAGGCCAACTTCCCCACCCGGATTTCATTCCAGGTTTCTTCCAAGGTGGACTCGCGGACAATCCTTGATCAAATGGGCGCAGAAAAACTCCTCGGGGCCGGCGACATGCTGTTTATCCCCCCAGGCATCTCCAGGCTGGTAAGGATCCACGGCGCTTATGTCTCGGACACCGAAATCGAACGGATCGTCGATTTCGTAAAAAAACAGGGACAGCCGACCTACGACGAATCGATCACGGAGTTTGAACCCGGTTCGACCGAGGACAAGCCGGACGAAGAGTTCGACGAGAAGTACGATCAGGCCGTTGAGCTGGTCACGGATCTGGGTCAAGCCTCGATCTCTCTGGTGCAAAGGTACATGAAGATCGGGTACAACCGGGCCGCCCGGATCATCGAACGGATGGAGGCGGAAGGAATCGTCGGACCGTCGGACGGCGCCAAACCCAGGAAAGTGATTGCCCGAAAACTGCCGCGTTGA
>CAZINF010000236.1:0-3834 GCA_964540555.1 uncultured Syntrophus sp.
CGCCCATGGTGGGGGAAATGGGGTCAAGTCTTGGGTCTTGAATAGGCGGATAAGGGGACAGGCGACTCAACAAGCAAAATATTTGATTTCCTCGATATTTGGAGAATCAAGATAAATCGTAAGGAGGGATGTATGATCCGGTTAAGGGATTATCCCCAGCCGGGACTTCAGGGTGCGCGGCTCCCCGCCCATTACGGCAGCGTAATACACGGTGTTGGCCATCACTTTCTTGACGTATTGGCGGGTTTCGGTAAAGGGGATCGTCTCAATATAAATCGCCCCCTCGATCGGCCTGGTATCGCACCACAGTCGTGCGCGGCCCGGACCGGCATTGTAGGCGGCCGCGGCAAGCACCGGATTGCCGTTGAATCCGTCAAGCACGTGTTTCAGATAGAAGGCGCCCAGCGCGGCGTTCACATCCGGTCTATTCACCAGGGAGGGATGAAAGCCTTTCATCCCGATTTTCCTGGAGACCCAGCGCGCCGTCGCCGGCATAAGCTGCATTAACCCTTCGGCGCCCGCCGAGGACCTGGCGTCGACGAGAAATCGGCTTTCCTGGCGCACCAATCCGAAGACCAACGGTTCGTCAAGCTTCCGGATTTGCGCCTGCCTGGAAAGCACATCGCGGTAATGGGTAGGGTAGCGCAGGGCGAAGTTGTGTGCGGCAACCGTTTTGTCGGCGGTGTTGATGGCGCGGTCCCATATCCCGTTGCGGTGCGCCATCTCGGCAGCGGCAAGCAGCTCCCTGCAGCCCATCGCACGAACGGTCCAGACCCACTCCGCCGTGGCCTCGGTCCGAAGACCGAGCCGGTACAGAATCAGCGCACGCTTCAGACCGGCCAGGGAGGAGACACCGGCAAGCTCATCTTGTGTCGGCGGCGCCGCCTGCGGCGGGATCTGCAGCGGCATTTCCAGTTCCTCCGCTGCGAGCTGGCCGTAGAAATGATCGCCACCGGCAATGCGGCTAAAAAGCGCCTTCCCGTCCTCCTCGGCCCCGAGGGCGCGTAACGATCGTCCGAGCCAATAGATCCATGTCGACTCGCCGCGTGCTGACGGCGACATCCGTTCGATGGCGATCTTCACCTCCGGCCAGTTTTCCTGCCTGAGCGCTCTGCGCGCACGCCAGGCAAGCTGTTCGTCTGAAAGCGGCGCATCCCCGGCTTGCCTGAACCAATCCACAGCTTCCGGATGGCTGCGTCGGGCGCCGAGGGTGGCAAACATCGCCCACACATACTGCTGGTCCCCTGGCGGAAATCCCTCCCGCAGCTCGCCGCTCCAGTGACGCACGGCGCTCTGCAGATCGCTTTGGGCCAGGCGCGTGAGAGCGAAGATCGTCGATTCGCGCCAGGCAGCCGTTTTCATATCGGCGCCGGTCTTCTCCAAAAACCGCGCCGGCGCCTTGGCGATGCTCTCCATCTGACCCGCGAAATGCATATACTCCCGGGACAGACGTTCCGCGATCCGTTTAGACTCATTGATGAGGTTGGCCTGGACGAGCAGTCGGAAACGGTCGCGCAGGTCCTTCTGCGTGAGCTCTCCGGCTTTCACCATCGCATCGACCAGCGGCGCGCAGCCCTCGGGAAGCGCCCTCTGAGCCCTCCAGAAAGGCATGACCTCGGCGAGCGCCGAGGCGTCCTGGCGGAACCAACGCTCCTGGAGTGCATAACAGGCGACATCAGGGTCGGTCTTTACGAGCGCGGATTGCTCCTTCCGGAAAAGCGTCCATTGACCGGTTCTGCCCAGTACGCGCATCCAGTCCCTGCGCAACTGCTCGGCAAGGACCGTGCCTGCGTTTTTCACCAGGAAATTGCTCAATTCGGCGGGATCGGCTTCCTCCAGGCGCAGGCGGAGCCTCCAGAAGCTGACATACATCTCAAGCGCATGGCCCCGGAGTTTATCCGCATGGCGGGCGAGTTTAACCCTGTCGCCGGCGACAAAGGCATCACGGGCGGCAACCAGCGCCTTGTCCTGGGATGCGCCCCCGCCGGCGGCAGACGCCGTCACGGAAAGCGCGACCAGGATGACCGCAAGCAGGGTGCACGCCGGTGTTTTTCCAGACACCATCACCGGTTCCTCACATCAAACAACGTTTGGAATACCTCTCCTTCAGCGCCCTGAAACGCTGCCCTGCGTATTGTTATACCAGAGATCGAAAAGGATGCAAAGAAAATCGCGATAGTCTTCAACTGTAACCGAGTAGTCCGTCACTGCCCCCGTCTCCGCATTCCTCTCGACACAGGGGATGAACTGCAACCGGATTTCGTTTTCACTTTTACACTTTTTCCTGTTACCGATTCTGGACAACGGTCATATCCGACAGTGTCACCTCCGGATGATGGTAACGCTCATATCGAGGCGTTTTCTTACCGAACTGGATCGCTTCGGGCGGACACCACTGGATGCAGGCGAGGCACTGCTCGCAATGGTGGAGCCAGACGGGTCTGCCCGCCTGCAGTTTTATGTTTCCACAGGGGCAGACGGTTTTACAGATGCCGCAAAAATTGCATTTTTCATCAGCCCGAAAACTCTTGTCCATCGACGGTACATGGGGAAATGCGAGTCTGTTGAGCCAGGTAAACAGGATATTCTGCCACAGGGGGCCCCGTTCGACCCGCCGTTGCTCTCTCTTGGCGACGACATCGGCAATCGCTTTTATCTTTTCCCCCGCTTTTGTGAATCTCAAGATCTGCTTGTCCTTCGGTCCCGGCCCGCCCCAGGGAATATAGTTTGAGGGCATCGCAATCTCGAATCCGGAGGAGAGGGTCAATCCTTTTGCATCCATGAGCTTTTTCATCTGCAGGAGGGTGGCGGCGACCTGTCCGGCGTTAACGGCGACGGCGAAATAGTACCGGGAGGAATCATTGATGAGTGCATTCACGAAAGTGATTACCGGGTGTGGCACACCCCAGATATGGACAGGAAAGATAAACCCCACCGCATCGCCGCGGCTCTCGACCGTATCGCTGGAAATCCGGGAAACCGGAATGGTCCGGACATCGCCGAGCTCTCTGGCCAGCATGCGGGCGATCCAGAGGGAGTTACCGGTACCGGTGTAGTAGTAGAGACTGGCGTTCATAAACCTCCACTCTTTTTTTCCCTATACCATATATCGTCACAGATTTCCTCCATCTGTTCGGGAGATGATGGCCGATAAATTGATTGACTTCAAATGTTCAAAGTGATAGGGGAAACATCCCTCGGACCGGAAGGAAGCGTTGGACCATGCTGGACATCAAATATCTCAGGCAGAATGTCGATTTCGTCATCGGGAAGATGCGTGATCGGGGGCAGGCGATGAACCTGGACCGCTTCATTGACCTCGATGCAAAAAGGAGAGATGTCATCCGGGAAGCCGAGGGGTTGCGCAGCGATCGCAACATTGTGTCGAAGCAAATCGGCGAGAAGAAGAAAAACAGTGACGACGCCGCGGAGCTTATCGCCCGGATGGGAGACGTCTCCACCCGGATCAAGGAGCTCGACGAGATGCTGAAGCAGACCGACGAGGAGCTCCAGGCGATCCTGATGACGATCCCCAATATCCCGCACGAGTCGGTCTGCCGCGGGAGGGGCGCCGAAGATAATCCTGTCGTCCGCGTCTGGGGCGAAAAGACACGGCTCTCCTTTGAGCCTAGACCGCACTGGGAGATCGGCGAGAGCCTGAACATACTGGACTTCGCGCGCGGGGCGAAGATCACCGGTGCGCGCTTCACCCTTTACCGGGGACTTGGCGCGCGACTGGAGCGGGCGATCATCAACTTCATGCTCGACCTCCACACGCGGGAACACGGCTATACCGAAGTGCTCACCCCGTTCATGGTCAACCGGGAGAGCATG
>CAZINF010000237.1:0-3833 GCA_964540555.1 uncultured Syntrophus sp.
GCTTGCCTGGGATCGAACGGAAAGTCGCTGTCCCGCAGTTTTTGCAGAAGATCGGCAAAGGATTCCACCTCGGCGGTCTTCATCCAGAGATGAGAGACCAGATCGAGTTCCCCTGCTTGATTTGCCTTGAAGTGGGCAAAACGGCTGTTGGTTCCGCCGATGTCGGCAGAAAGGATATGATATTCCGTTTTATTTGAACTGTCAGACATCCCTTTCAAACCACCCTGTATGAAAAGTATAGCGTAAGGAACTATATTGACGGCTTCGTAAAAAGTCCGGATGCTACGTTACGCTTCATCCTTCGTCATTGCGGCGTACGCCAAAGTACGCCTCACTCCTCAGGATTCGCGCGCCTTGCCTGCGGCCTTTTTACGAAGCCGTCCCGTTTTCACGACTTTTATAACTTTTTACGAGGTCGTCTATATTAGAGCTTCATTTATGACGGGAATGATTTGAGGATGCCATCCAGGACATCCTCTATGCTCTTCCGGATGACGGCAAGCCGTTCCTCCGTGGCCGCTTCGAAGCGAAGCACGAGGACCGGCTGAGTATTCGAGGCCCTCAGCAGCCCCCAACCGTCGGCAAAGGGCACCCGGACGCCATCTATTGTTATAATGTCATGGGTTTTTTTGAAGTATTCACGAACGGCATCGACGACACGAAACTTGATCCGATCGGGGCAGTCTACACGGATCTCGGGGGTCGTGAAGGTCCGGGGGATATCTGCAAGGAGTTCACTCAATTTCATTCCGGTTTCGGAGAGGATCTCGAGCAATCGGAGCGAGGCGTATATCGCGTCGTCGTAGCCAAAGTAACGGTCGGCGAAGAAAATATGGCCGCTCATCTCTCCGGCAAGCAGCGCCTTCTCTTCCTTCATCTTCGCCTTGATCAGCGAGTGACCGGCCTTCCACATGATCGCCCGTCCTTTGTGCTTTGCGATGTCGTCGAAGAGGTTCTGCGAGCATTTGACTTCGCCGATAATTGTGGCGTTGGGATTTTTTTTCAGGATATCGCGGGCAAAAAGAAGGAGGAGCTGGTCTCCCCAGAGGACCTCTCCCTGGTCTGTAATCACGCCGATCCGGTCGGCATCCCCATCGTAGGCGATGCCTGCGTCGGCCTTCCCGTCGCGGACAAGACGAATCAGTTCCCGGAGATTTTCCGGGAGGGTCGGATCGGGGAAGTGGTTGGGGAAGCGGCCGTCGGGATCGCAGTAAAGTTCGGTGACACGGCAACCGTATCGACGTAGCAGGGGGAGGGCGAAAAAGCCGCCTACGCCGTTACCGCCGTCGAGTACAACCTTCAAGCCTTCTCCGATGTCGACGCGCTGAAAAAGATAGTCCGGGTAAGTACGGGTGATATCCTCCTGCCGAAAGGATCCCTCGCCTGCGGCGAAGGAACTGCTCTCGATGATCCGCCGCAGCTCCTGGATCTGATCGCCGTAGATTGTATCTGGGCCGATACAGATCTTGAAGCCGTTGAAATCAGGAGGGTTATGGCTTCCCGTGATCATGATGCCGCCGTCGGCCTGAAAATGGCGAATGGAGAAATAGAGCATAGGTGTGGCGCAAAGACCGATATCGATCACATTCACGCCGGCGGCTCTGACTCCTCTGCCGACGATATCATGATACGCCTCCGAGCTGAGACGGCAATCCCGTCCAAGGGTCATCTGCCGGGCGCCGTGGCGTACGGCATGGGTGCCGATCGCCCGGCCCAGAAGATAGACAAAGTCGGGGTTTAGATCTCTGTCCACTACACCCCGGACATCATACTCTCGAAAGACCTCAGGATTCATTTCATGCCTCATGGTCGCATCAGGGTTTCAAAAGTCAATCATTATGCACATTGTCTGTCAAGGGAAAAACCTTTTTGACGCTGGCCTTCCGGTCAGATAATCGGGGTGCAGCGTCCTGTGAACGACGCGACCTTTTTCCCAATCCGGAAGACGGTAATCCATTACGATCTCGAGAAATTGAATGCAAATATGAAAAGTCGCCCCCCAGAGAATCTCTTCCCCGCCGTTCGAATCGAGGTGGATCAGACAGGGGTGTTGAAGCGATTGCAAGACAGTGGGATCTGCCGGATCGGGAGCGGAGAGGATGTAAGCGCCGATCGATCTTTCATCGTAGAACGAAACCAGGGGGATTTCTACAATCTTCTCCACCTCGCGATTCGGGTTGGGCGCTCCCGGCTTCTGCACAAATCCTGCCAGGGGAAAGATCGTACGCCTGAAGCGCTTCAAGCTGTGTGTGGGAAGCGGGCCAAGGAAACGGACATGGAAGGGAGAAAGACCGATCTCCTCCCAGGATTCACGCAGGGCGTTTACCAGAAAAAGGATCATGATCCGGCGGAGCGCCGGTTCCCGTTGTAATGCAAACAGGCGAGCCGGTCCGCGGATGATCGGAAAAGGGCCATGCATCAGCAATGGCCGCAGCAGTCGGTCGATGAAGGGGTGTATCATCCCGCCGGGACAGCTTAGATCGCCGGGTTGCGACACACGGGAGGAACGTTTGATCAGTTGGAACACGAACTGCATTTCGGAGTGATCCCCGGAAGCTGATTGACGAAAGCGCAGAGGAAGCAAAACCCCGGCTGCCTGACGCGGGGCGATACCCTCTCCCGGAGACTTTATCTGCGCGATTGTCGATGAAAAATCGGACGGATATGTCCCGAGTCTTTCAATTGCACGCGCCAGAAATGCATCCCGGCAGCTGAAGAGTCCGGGATTTGTATCCATGTGGCTCATTATTTTTCCTGACTTTCAATCATACCGGCAATGCGTCGTTCATACCAGCATCCCCAGGGAAAGGGATCCAGGAAGCCGCAATGTCCACCATACTTCTGAACGTAAACCCGGAGATATCCGTTACGGGGGAGATGATAGAAATCATCCACCGCGACAACAGGATCGTCCTCCGAAGCGAAGATCGTAACCGGCAGGGCCAGCGGCGCCAAGACATCACCGGTCAGGGTGTAACGCTGAAAATAGTCCCGGTAATGACTCCACTCCGTGTAATAGGGCATGATCGCCTCGGTCAGCGCCATGCATGTGTCGTGATGAAGGATGTCATCAAAGTGATACAGATCGGGAAAGCAGCGCTGCTTCTTTCGGAGCGATCTTTTCCACTTGGCAAGAAAATAGTAACGGTAGGCGGGGAAGCCGGCATCGATGGCCAGGGTAGATTTATGAGGATCCAGGGAAGGGCTGATAGCGAAGATCTCCCTCAGGCGGGAAGGGGAGGAGAGGGTCTGTTTCAGAGCGATGCGCAGAGCGAAGTTTCCTCCTAAGGAAAAACCGATAAGATAACTGGGGCCTGCAGGAAGAAGGCGGGTGATATTGTCCACCGCCAGGGCGGTCTCTTCGGTCAGGGCGCCGTGAAAGAGCCCCCGGTTCAGGCCGTGGCTACTTCCATGGTCCCTGAGGTTGAGACGGAAAATGTCGTACCCTCTCTGGAAAAAGTAACGTCCGGTCGAGAGAATGTAGGTGGAGTCGGCGCTTCCCTCCCATCCATGCAGAAGAATGATCAGACCTTTCGGGTGTTGCCCGGGTTGCCGCGAGTAATAGCCCAAAAGACGCGCGTCGCCCGCAGCGACGATCATTTCCTCCGAGAGATCGGCCATTGTATTTTTTCCCCACACCCGCAGCTTCAGACTGCCGAAGATCGTCTGCAGGTGGGGGTTTCTGGCCCATACCGCCGGTCTGAATTGATCCTCCACGTTTGTTTGCCCTTTGCGGTAGTTACACGAAAGCCCGGCATGATTACCGGGCTTTCGTGTGAATTGGTGGCGGTGCAGGGAATCGAACCCCGGACACTACGGATATGAGCCGTATG
>CAZINF010000238.1:0-3826 GCA_964540555.1 uncultured Syntrophus sp.
GACGATACCGACGCCGGTCACAACGCCGCCGCCGGGAATATGCCCACGCTTTTCCGCTTCATAGGCCGGCCCGCCATGGAGCCTTTTCTTGCCGATCTCGTACCCGGCATCGAGGCCCAACTCGAAGAACTCCGTTCCGGGATCGATCAGTATCCGGATGAGTTCCCGCATCGATTTCTTCCCCTGCTTCGCGAGACGCTCCGTCTGGACCGCGCCTCCGATGTCATATGCCTCCTGACGATGTTTCATCAGTAGGTCATCCTGCTCAGCCCAGTATTTCAGATTGGCCGCCCGTTCCTGTTCCTGCCGTTCGGCCCGCGTCGACCGTGGTTTTGACACTTCATCCATTTTATTTCCCTCCGGTTCGGCTAATTCCAGTCCTGCACCCAATTTTGAATATATGAGAGACAAACGCAACTGTCAAACAATTTGTCTTCAACACAATTTGTCTTCACTCCCATCCATACCGATGGCGAAAACATTCACCTGCCTGAGCCTGAGATAAATTCGCCTTGACGTACAATGCTCCTTTCCGTATCCTCGGATCACGCAGAGGCCATTGCTTATCAATCAATACCAATTCAACCCCGGGACCTATGAGAAAAAGACCCTATGCGCACCATACGACACACTATCGACATGCAGGCGGCACAGCAGCCCGAAGATATTTACATGATCGCACCGGATGCTGGACTGGAACTGACTTATGGCCGTCTGAAGGAGGACTCGATCCGGTTTGGGAAACAGCTCGTGAGTAAGGGACTCCGGAAAGGCGACAAGATCTCCTTCCTGCTGTCTAACATGGTGGCAGGCGGGCAATACACGGCTCTGGCCCACCGGCTCACCCCTAAGGACAGGGCGCTCTGTTCCCTGCCGCTCTATCATATCAACGGCGAAGTAGTGACCGCGGTCGCTCCCCTGGTGAGCGGCGGCAGCGTGGTGATGCCGCACCGGTTCAGCATATCCGGCTTCTGGGAACTCATCTCCCGATACGGCTGCACCTGGTTCAGCGTGGTGCCCACGATCATCTCCTACCTCGTCAGCGGAACCGACATCCGGGGAAAAGGCTATCACCTGGACCAGGTGCGCTTCGGCCGCTCAGCCTCCTCGGCCCTCCCACCCACCCTTCACAGGGCCTTTGAGGAGAAATTCAACATCTCCATCGTGGAGACCATGGGGCTCACGGAGACAGCCGCCCCGGTCTTGTCCAACCCTCTGGACCCTGCCAGACGCAAGTACGGCTTCCCCGGCCGGGCCGTGGGAAATGAAGCCAAGATCGTCGATAATACAGGCAGGGAGGCGCCCAGGGGGGTCCAGGGCGAGATCATGATCCGCGGCGACAATGTGATGAAGTGCTACTACAAGGCCCCGGATGTCACGACACGGACCCTGGAACCCGACGGCTGGCTTCACACGGGCGACCTGGGGTCCATGGACGAGGAGGGTTTTGTCTTTGTGACGGGCCGCGTGAAGGAACTGATCATCAAGGGGGGGGAGAACATCGCGCCGAGGGAGATCGACGAGGCCCTTTATAAACACCCGGCCGTGCTGGAGGCTACGGCGGTGGGCATTCCGGATGGGCATTACGGGGAGGAGATCCTGGCCTGTGTGGCCGTGAAGCCCGGGATTACCGTCACCGAGCAGGAGCTCCACGAGCACTGCCTGAAACACCTCGGCAGGTTCAAAACCCCCGGGAAGATCCTGTTCCTGCCCGAGCTGCCGAAAGGACCCTCGGGCAAAATCCAGCGCCTGAAATGCCGCGAATTCTTAAGTCGTGAAGATGGCGCGTAAGGGGACGGATTTGAAATCCGTCCCCCCGGGATTTTCAACCTTCTTTGTACATCGATTCGATCAGATCATGGTACTGGGCGTTGATGAATTTACGCTTCACCTTCATCGTCGGGGTCACCTCCCCGTCTTCGGTATAGAGCTTCTTGTCGAGAATTCGGAATTTCCGGATATTTTCCACCCGCGCGAGTTGATCATTCACCTGGTTGATCTCTCCCTGGATGAGCTGGAGCACCTCCTCCGATCGGGTCAAACTGGCGAAGGTCGTGAACTGTATCTTCTTATCCTGGGCGAACTTCACCACATTCTCCTCGTCGATGACGATGATCGCGCTGATGAATTTCCGTTTGTCGCCGATGACGACCGCATCATTGATGTAGGGGGAGAATTTCAGTAGGTTCTCGATGTACTGGGGGGCGACGTTCTTCCCGCCGGCGGTGATGATCAGGTCCTTCTTCCGATCGGTGATCTTGAGAAAGCCGTCCGCGTCGACCTCCCCGACGTCCCCCGTATGCATCCAGCCGTCGTGGAGCGCCTCCCGCGTGGTCTCTTCATCCTTGTAGTACCCTTTGAAGATCCCCCTGTGGCGGACCAGGATCTCGCCGTCCTCGGCGATCCTGACCTCCGTCTCGGGAAGCGCCTTCCCCACGGTCCCCAGCTTGAAGTTCTTCTCGTCGGACATGTGGGTGATCCCCGTGGTCTCCGTCATGCCGTACCCCTCCCGGATGGGAATTCCGATGCTCTGAAAAAACTTCATGATATTGTGAGAGATCGGTGCGGCGCCTGAAAAGCCGAGTTTCACCCGGTCAAATCCCAGCCGTTCCTTGAGCTTCCGGAAGACGGCAAAATAGGCGAGAAAATACGCGATGCGAAGGGCTGCCGACGGCGACCTCCCGGCAAGCTTCGCTTCGTTGTAGCGGCCGCCGACCTTCAGGGCCGTCCCGTAGGCGGCCTGCTTGAACCAGGTCGCTTCTGCCATCTTCAGGACAATGCCGGAGTAGTATTTCTCCCAGATCCGCGGCACGGCGTGGAAAATGGTGGGAGAGACGTCCCGCATGTCCGTCATCACCGTATCCGTGTTTTCCGTAAAATTGACGATGTGCCCGATCGTCAGGTGGATCATCAGATCCCAGATCTGCTCATAGACGTGATTCAAGGGCAGAAAAGAGATGCTCTCATCGTCCCTCGTTCCCTGACTCACGGCGTTGGCCTGCCTTCCGACCCAGAGATATCCCTCGTGGGCGAGCATTGCCCCCTTGGGGGGACCGGTTGTGCCTGAGGTGTAAATGATCCCGGCAATGTCCTCCCCGCGGCCTTCCGCCACGAGACGGTCGAACAGTCTGGGATCCTCCTCCCCGGTCGTGCGGCCAAGGACAAGCAGGTCGGCAAAGCTCATCACCATCGGGTCCTTGAAATCCCTGAGCCCCTTCATGTCCCAGACGATCATCTTCCTGAGCGCCGGCGTGCTCTCCCTGAATACGAGCGCCTTGTCCAACTGCTCCTCGTCCTCGCAGATATACACGACCGCACCGGAATGGCCGATGACATATTCGCACTCCTTGACGGGGTTCGTCGTGTAGACCCCAACAAACGTCGCCCCGACCGACATCGCCCCCAACGCCGAATAGAGCCATTCGGGCTGATTCTCGCCGATGATTGCCACGTGATCCTGCCTGCGCACCCCGAGCGTATATAATCCCAGGGCCGTCTCCCTCACCTTGTCGAGGTATTCCGCCCAGCTTGTGTCGTGCCAGATGCCGAGCTCCTTGTGCCGCATCGCCACTCGCCCGGGATCGAGACCGGCGATGTGGATCAGGGCTTTGGGCAGCGTATCGATGACCATGTTTTCTCCCTTTTTAAAAAAACCTTCTCTCTTGCAGGCTGTTCAAAAATGCCCAGATGCAAGGCCCCCGAAATCCTGAGCCGTGAGGCGTACTGTTTGGTACGTTGGATAATTAGGGACAGCTCCCTATTTTCGTGGCGAAAATAGGGAGCTGTCCCTCGTATATTGAAAGTTAGCATACAGTGTTTGTTTGAG
>CAZINF010000239.1:0-3792 GCA_964540555.1 uncultured Syntrophus sp.
CCGTGTCTGGAAATGGTCCCCCTGGACAAGGACTCCTTTCCCGCCCGTCAAACCGTCGGGCTTCAGGACGATGCCGGCGAGTTCATCGCAGAAAGTCTCGATGCCCTCGATGGATGGGAAATTTCTGAAACGCGGGTTTCCGGGGATGCCGTATTTTTCCAGCAGGTTCCTTGTGAAAGACTTTGATGTTTCCAGGCGGGCCAGGGCCCTGGTCGGTCCCACCGCCGGGATTCCCGCCGCCGTGAGATCATCCACGATGCCGTGGCTCAGGGGATCCTCGGGACCGATGACGGCAAACTCCGCCCCCGTTTCCTTGGCAAAGGCAATGACCGCTTCCGGTGCGTCGTAGCGGCCGATCCTGACCTCCGTCGCAAGGAAGGCGATGCCGGGATTGTTGGTTTTCATGAAGGCAGAGAGTCTCGGGTTCCGGCCCGAACGCACAACCGCCTCAGCGATTGCGTGCTCGCGGGCGCCGTTGCCGATGAGAAGAACATGGGTCATAGCGGTCTCCTTTTTATACCGGTCACCTATATCGGAAAACCGGTCCGGAGTCAAACGTATCCCTTCAAGCGGCGCCAAAAACAAATTGTTTGTCTTTTCTTAACGTGTTCTGCTAAGTTTTATCATGGAGGCGGCGGGTATGCATGATCGAGGCGATACCAGGGCAGAGGCGCAGGAGGGATTCTGGACGATCATCCTGGCGGCCGGCAAAGGGAAGCGGATGAAATCCGGTCTGGCGAAAGTGCTCCATCCCGTCTGCGGAGTCCCCATGTTGACCCATTCCGTTGCCGCGGCCCGCGCGGCGGGAGCGGGGAAGATCGTCGTCGTGGTCGGACATCAGGCGGGGCGGATCCGCGAGTTGTTCGACAAAAACGAATTGATCTTCGTTGAACAGCGCGCCCTGCTGGGTACGGGCCATGCCGTTTTGCAGGCCAAGGAGGTCTTTAAGGACTATGCAGGGACCGTCGTCATCCTCTGTGGCGATGTTCCGCTGATCCGGCCGGAAACGGTGAAGGCTCTCTATGACCGTCACCGGTCAAAAGAGGCGGCAGTAACGGTTCTGACGACGATTCCGGCGGAGCCTGCCGGTTACGGCCGGGTGGTCAAGGAAAAAGAAGGCGGTGTCCTGAAAATCGTCGAGGACAGGGATGCTACAGCGGAGGAGAAAGCGATCCGCGAGATCAATACGGGGATTTACTGCGTGCAGAGTGTTTTCCTGTTCGATGCGGTCACCAGGCTCCGCAACCGGAACGCCCAGGAGGAATATTATCTCACCGATATTGTCGAGATGGCAAGAAGGAACGGCTTGCGCGTCATGTCGACCCTGGCCGACGATCCGGAGGAGGTCATGGGGATCAATACCTGCGAGGAACTCGAAAAAGCCTGTCGCCGTATGGAGGAATGGAGCCGAGGGTGAGATGAACATCGGTCGTTTACGTTTGAAGAACGCTATCTGCCTTGCCCCGATGGCGGGAATCACCGATCTCCCATTCCGGACACTTGTGCGTGAGTTCGGTTGTGGTCTCGCCTTTACCGAGATGGTCAGCGCCGCCGGTCTTGTCCGGGGGACGGGCAAGACCGGCCGCTACCTCGATTCTTCGCCTGAAGATCGACCCCTTGGGGTTCAGCTCTTCGGATCCGATCCGGAGACGCTGGCGGAGGCGACAAGGATGACGGTGGAGAGAGGGGCCGATCTCGTTGACCTGAATATGGGTTGTCCGGTGAAGAAGGTGATCAGGACCGGTTCGGGAGCGGCGCTGATGCGCGACCCGCAGCGGGCGGCCGCCATTCTTCAGGCCATGCGCAAGGCGACCGATCTTCCTTTTACTCTCAAGATCCGCGCCGGATGGCGCCCCGGTGAAGTAAACGCCCTCGCTATCGGTCGCATCGCCGAGGAAGCCGGTGTGGACGCCGTCATCCTCCACCCGCGCACGGTCGACCAGGGCTTCAGCGGCAAGGCGGACTGGAGGCTTATCGCCGCTCTCAAGGAGCAGTTGCGGATTCCCGTGATCGGAAGCGGCGATGTCCGCCTTCCCGAGGATGCGGTCCGGATGTTTGGGGAGACCGGTTGCGACGGAGTCATGGTGGGGAGAGGGGTTCTGGGGAATCCATGGCTCATCGGGAATATCCTCTGCCGTTTGTCCGGAAGGGATTTTTTCAAGCCCTCGCTCGAGGAACGGGTGGAAATCATCCGGCGTCATCTGGCGATGGCTGTTGATTATGATGGAGAAAAGGTCGGAACCAGAGACTTCCGGAAACATCTCCTCTGGTATACGAAGGGTTTGCGCGGAGGCGCACAATTCCGTGCGGCGGCGGGGAAAATCACCGATCCGGCTTCGGTTGGAGAGATTTTACAGGACTATTTTCAAGATCTGGCGGAACCCGCTAAAAATCTCAAAGGGTCGTGAAAATGGGACGGCTTCGTCAAAAGGCCGCAGGCAAGGCGCGCGAATTCTGAGGAGTGAGGCGTACTGTTGCGTACGCCGCAATGACGAAGGATGAAGCGCAACGCAGCATCCGGACTTTTGACGAAGCCGTCAAATAAGGTCTTGACTTTCGCTCGTCACATTGTCATAATCAATCGCAAATGAGCATGGCGCCAAGGTCCGTGAGGTCGGACGATGCAGGTTGAATCTGAAGAAATAGAGGGGGAGGGTTTGTGGAATTTCTGAAGTTTGACGAACTGGAAAAGAAAATCACCGGCCTGGTCCAGGACCATGCCTTGTTGAAAAAGCGGAACCTGGAGCTAGAAAAGCTGATGCAAAATAAATCGATGGAGTTGGAAGAGGCAAACAAAAAATTGGGGGGGTTAAAGGAAGAACGGGATGCGGTACGCACAAAGGTGGACTCGCTTCTTGATTTGCTTCAGGAGATAAAGACGCCCTAGAACAAACCTTGAGGTTGTCCATTGAAAAAGCGCTTCGAAGTCAAGATACTGGGACAGGGGCTCTCAGTAGTAAGCGATTCGGGGGATGAGCATGTGGCAAATGTCATCAGGCTTGTCAGTGACAAGGTCGAAGAGGCGGGAAACGCCGCAGGCAGTAAAAACACCTTGAACATTGCCATCCTGGCCGCTTTGAACATCGCGGATGAATATTTGCGCGTGATTGGAGTGAAAGAAAACGTGTACGACCAGTTGGAGAGTAGATCGGAACAAATGATTCATTTGATAAACGATATAAGGTAATTGGAGTATCCCCTGCGATGTGCGTGATTAACATTCGTTTTTTGAGCCAACACCTTGGAACCGGGGGCCTTTCCCTGTTCGCGGTGAGCATGTCCATCGGTATTCCGCGCAAGCGGGCGGTGGAAAGCCTAAAGCGACCATATTAGCACCCACTTTTCGGATGGTTCAAAAAGGTAGTTAACACGGCATATGCGGGGTTTTTTTATTCCAATCACCGGTCCACCCGCACCCACCCCCAGATCTTCCCGGATCGATCCGTCAGACCATCGACCTTCATTTAGCGTTTAGAGAAAATTCAAGGAGGTGAAAACTTTGTACGATAATGGTATGTGGATACTTGTCATATTGGCGGCGTTGGCTGTTGGTTTGGCGACGGGGTATACTGTCAAACATATGATATCCCGGAAAAGGCTGGAGTCCTGCGAAAATCTTTCGGTCAGAATTATCGACGAGGCCAAGAAGGAATCGGAGACCATTAAAAAAGAGGCCATCCTTCAGGCCAAGGAGAACCTGCTTAAGGTCAAGACCGAGTTCGAGAAGGATACCCGGGACAGGAAGGTCGAACTCGATGCCTTGGAGCGAAGACTCAGGTCGAAGGAGGAAAA
>CAZINF010000240.1:0-3756 GCA_964540555.1 uncultured Syntrophus sp.
AGTAAAATCGGCGCCTTCGAGGATATCTACCGGGTCCATTCCTTCGGTTTCCGGGGTGAGGCCCTTCCCAGCATCGCCTCGATCTCCCGGATAGAAATGGTGACGCGGCGGGCCTCATCTCCGGCCGGCACACGGGTCATCATCGAAGGGGGAGAAGTGAAGGAGCTCGCTGATGCAGGTTGTCCCGTCGGGACATCGCTCCTTGTCAGCCGGATCTTCGAGCCGGTCCCGGTGCGCCGGAAATTTCTCAAGAGTGACATGACGGAACAGGGGTATTGTCTTGACGTGATTACCCGTCTTGCCCTGATGCAACCTATGGTCAAAATACGGGTGTCGGCGGGAGCGAGATCGATTTTGAATATCCCGGCGGTGCAGGATCCCGCGGAGAGAATTGCCCTCACCCTGGGTCAGGATTTCCGCAGGCAGCTCATCCCGGCGGCGGGTGAAATCTCGGGTGCGAGGCTGCAGGGATTTGTCTCCCGGCCGGAATTCACCCGTTCAAGCGCCGCACAGATGTACCTTTACGTGAACCGGAGGTTTGTCAAGGATTACATGCTGAACCATGCGGTTATGACGGCCTACCGTCGCCTCATCGAGGCGCGGCGTTACCCGGCGGTTATTCTGGGTCTGGAGATACCACCGGGGGATGTCGACGTGAATGTCCATCCTGCAAAAATGGAGGTCCGCTTCCGGAGTCCGCGGGAGATCTACTCACTCATCGTGGATACCCTGGGCGGTGCGATCGGAGCGGGGCTCACCCCGCAGGCAGCGGGTGCGGTTGGATCTGCCGGCGCCAGGCCGGCGGTGTATGCCTCCCGGATCGAAGAAGCCTTGAAACGGTACCGGGTCTCCTCCGGGCCGGAAAAACTGGTCTTCGGAGGTCTGTCGACCGAGAAAAGAGATGCGCCGGCGCCACGGCGGCCTCTGTCTCCCGAGGAGGCGAAGGAACCGGAACGACCGGGCGAACGGCGCTGTTTTTCCGATCTTCTCTATGTCGGTCAGACAGTGGGGACGTATCTGATTTTTACCAGCGAGGAGGGGATGGTCCTCGTCGATCAGCATGCCGCCCATGAAAGGGTCCTCTTTGAGAAGTTCCGGGGGCAGGCGCAGGGGGAGAAGGCGGTCGGTCAGCGCCTACTTATTCCGGAAGTGGTGAGCCTCCCCCCTCGCGATTATCACTTCCTGATGGAGTCCCTTCCGATTCTGGAAGAGGCGGGCATAGAGGTGGAAGCTTTCGGCGGGGATTCCATCGTGATCAAAGCCATTCCCGCCTTGCTGTCCCACGCGGAGGCGCGGACGCTGATTCTCGATCTCCTTGCCGACTGTGCGGAAGCGGATCGCGATCTCTCTCTGCTCGAAAGACGCGAGACGATTTTCACGGCCCTGGCCTGCCGGGGAGCCGTCAAGGCGAACCGCGATCTGACCGGTCCGGAGGTGACCGGGCTCTGCCGGGATCTTGACGCCATTCCTCAAGCAGTCACCTGTCCGCACGGAAGGCCGCTTGCCGTTTCCATCTCCGTCTACGAGCTGGAGAAGATGTTCAAGAGGAGGTAGGGAGGCGCCCATGTCTGTCTCCGGCGAACCGAAACCACGCATGATCCTTCTGGTCGGCCCGACCGGGGTCGGTAAAACAAGGCTGGCTCTGGAGATGGCCGGGCGCTTCGGGGGCGAGATCGTCAGCGCCGATTCGCTCCAGGTCTATCGGGGAATGGATATCGGCGCCGCGAAGCCGACGCCGGAGGAGCGGCGGCGCATCCCCCATCACCTCCTCGACGTGGTCGACCCGGATCAGCCTTTCGACGCCTCCCGGTATTGCGATCTGGCCCGCGAGGTGATTGCCCGTCTCCACCGGGAGAAGAAACCGGTCTTCGTGGTCGGCGGCACCGGCCTCTATATCCGGGCTCTTTTGGGGGGGCTGATTGCAGGGCCGGGCGCGGACGAAGCCCTGCGGCGGACGCTGCAAGAAGAGCTGAAACGGTGGGGGACCTCCCCTCTCTACGAAAAACTCCGAATGAGGGATGAAAAGGCGGCCGCGCAGGTCAATCCCCGCGACGGCGTCCGGATCATCCGCGCCCTGGAGGTCCTGGAAGCGACGGGACGGTCGATCGTCGACCATCAGCAGGAGCATCGCTTCGGGGAGCAGCCCTACGAGGTCCTCAAGATCGGTCTTATGCTGGAGCGGGATCGGCTGCTGGAGAATATCGGTATCAGGACGGACCGAATGATCGCGGAAGGCTTTGTGGAGGAGGTCCGGCGGCTGCTGGCAACAGGCTATGACGGATCCCTCAAACCCATGCAGTCGCTGGGATATCGGCATATTTGCGCTTATCTTGCCGGGGAGGGGGATCTGGAGGGAACCCTCCGGATGATCAAGCGCGACACCTGCCGCTACGCCAAGCGTCAGATGACCTGGTTCGCCGCCGATCGGGAGATTGTCTGGCTGTCTCCTGCCGATGTCGATGCGGCGGCCGAGCGGATCGGCCGTTTTCTCAATCCGGGAAAATTCTTGACTTCAAAAAGCGATGAATATATGAAAAACGAAGAGATGGAAGGGAAAAAGGGTGCATGGGTAGAGAAGCGTTAGCCAAGGTTTACGAGCCCCGGGCGGCGGAGGCCAAATGGTACCAGTACTGGCTGGAACATGATTTCTTTCATGCGGCGGACAGGAGTTCGAAAAAACCGTTTTCCATCGTTATTCCTCCTCCGAATGTGACGGGGATGCTTCACATGGGGCATGCCCTGAACAATGTCCTCCAGGACATCTGCGTCCGTTATAAAAGGATGCAGGGGTATAACGCCCTCTGGATGCCGGGGATGGATCATGCGGGGATAGCGACACAGAATGTCGTTGAGCAGGAGCTGGCGAGAGAGGGTCTGACGAGGCATGATCTCGGCCGGGAGAAATTCATCGAACGGGTGTGGGAATGGAAGGCCAAATACGGGGGGGTGATCATCCACCAGCTCAAGCGTCTCGGCTGCTCCTGCGACTGGTCCCGCGAACGTTTCACCATGGACGAAGGCCTTTCCAAAGCCGTCCGCGAGGTGTTCGTCCGGCTTTACAACGACGGCCTCATCTACCGGGGGGATTATATCGTCAACTGGTGTCCCCGTTGCAGGACCGCCATCTCCGATCTGGAGGTGGAATACCGTCAGGAGGCCGGCCATCTCTGGAGCATCCGCTACCCCTTTGCCGATGGAGAAGGGGGGATCGTTGTCGCCACGACGCGGCCGGAAACGATGCTGGGGGATACGGCGGTGGCCGTCAATCCCAATGATGGACGCTACCGGGAGCTGATCGGCAGGGAGGTGATTCTTCCCCTGATGAACCGGCGAATTCCCGTCATCGCCGACGACTATATCACAATGGAGTTCGGGTCGGGTGCGGTCAAGATCACGCCGGCGAGCGATCCCAACGACTTCGCGATGGCTCTGCGCCATAAACTCGACATCATCCGGATCATGGACGATAATGCGGTGATCAACAAAAACGGCGGCGTCTATGAGGGGCAGGACCGTTACGAATGCCGCAGAAACGTCGTTCGGGATCTGGAGGCGGGGGGCTGCCTTGTCGGAACGGCGCCGTATGCGCACAATATCGGCCAGTGCTACCGGTGCAAGACGGATATCGAGCCGGCCGTTTCCCGGCAGTGGTTTGTCCGGATTGCCCCCCTTGCCCAGGAGGCGACGGCCGCGGTAGTCACGGGAAAGACCCGCATCATCCCGTCCACATGGGAGGCGACCTATTTCGACTGGATG
>CAZINF010000241.1:0-3748 GCA_964540555.1 uncultured Syntrophus sp.
CGAGGGCCTTCCCCTGAGGCACGCCTTCGATGATATCCACCAGCACCACGTCGCACAATGCCTTCTCGCACAGACGCTGCGCTGCGGTCGCACCAACATTTCCTGCACCGACAACTGTCACTTTCTTGTCCATGATACTCCTCCTGTTGCACATTAAATGCATGTATCATATAAGTTTCCGTGTTTGTTGAGGCTAGCACAAGCATCCCTGGATATCAAGGAGAACTTCCAAGAAAGGGATGGTTCAACAAAAACTCCCTGCCGGACGATGCGCCGGCAGGGAGTTTTTTTAGGGCGAACCGGCGCTTCGGACCCGGCGCTTCAGAAGGTCCCGGGGTATTTGCCGCCGTCGATCAGCAGGTTCTGTCCGGTGATGAAACCCGCCTGGACGCTGCACAGATAGGCGCAGTATTCGCCTAATTCCAGAGGGGCGCCGATCCTGCCCGCGGCGACCTGGGCGGTCCTGATGGCCTTCATTTCTTCGTAGGATTTGTTCTGCACTTTCGCCATCGCCCTCGTATTGGACTGGTGTCGCTCGGTGTCGAAATCACCGGGCAGCAGGTTGTTGACCGTCACGTTGTGTTTGGCCACCTCACGGGCGACGCCGGCAACGAATCCGGTAAGGCCGGAGCGGGCGCCGTTCGAGAGCCCGAGGATGCTGATCGGAGCTTTAACGGCGCTCGACGTGATGTTCACGATCCGCCCGAATTTCCTGGCGATCATCCCGTCCACGGTATCCTTGATCATGAATATCGCGGACAGCATGTTACCGTTGAGCGCCGCGATCCAGGCGTCGCGGTCCCAGTCCCGGAAGTTCCCAGTGGGCGGCCCTCCCGAGTTGTTGATCACGATGTCCGGCTCCGGACATGCCTTGAGCGCCGACGCCCGCCCTTCGTCCGTGGTGATGTCCGCCGCCACCGCCGTCACCCGTGCGCCCGTGGCGGCGCGGATCTCCTCGGCGGCGGCCTCGATGGTGGCGCGCGTGCGGGCCACGATGGTGACATCGACGCCCTCACGCGCCAGCGTCAACGCACACGCCTTTCCGAGTCCCATGCTGGCCCCCCCTACAATCGCTTTCCTTCCGGCAATTCCCAAATCCATTGTTCTTCCTCGCTTTCCTTAATGACAGCTTCTGATTCTGTCTCTGATATTTTTGCGTGATATTTACCACATCAATGGAGGGTAAATCAACGTCAATAGTCGGGTGGGAAATCGACCGATTCGTGTTGCATCTGATATTGCTGCTCGACGAGAAGAGCGGATGAAGACCGCTGCCTCGGCCTCCGGAACTCTCTCCGTTGTATTTTCCGCCGGCATCTGATATGAACGGATCACACTGGAAAATCGCCGGAGTGAAGAGATCGGGAGAGGGATATGGTCAATCGCATCGAGATCGGTTTCAGAGAGGGGATCAGGGACGCCCTCGGCGAAAAAATCAAAACGAGGATTATTGACCATCTCCGGATTCAGGTGGATTCCGTAAAGACCTATGAGGTATACACCATCGAAGGCGACCTTGCCCCCGGGGATCTGGAAGCGGCCGCCCGCGGCCCCCTCTCCGATCCCGTCATCCAGGAATACACCGTCGACCGGGGAGTCGCTGGCAGCTTTGACTGGCTGATCGAGGTGGGTTTTCGCCCCGGCGTCACGGACAACGTGGGCAAGACCGCCGCGGAGGCGATCGCCCTGCTGACCGGAAAACCGGTCCGGGTTTACACATCCCGGCAGTACGCGATCTGCGCCGTCCGCGGTCGGTGTTCCCTCGATTCCCTTACCAGGAGCGATGCGCAGCGGATCGCCTCCGAACTCCTCTCCAACGACCTGATCCAGCGCCATGAACTCATCGAAGGCCGAACCTGGAACCCGGCACAGGCAATCACGCCCTATGTGCCGCGGGTCACGGGAGAAGATCTCATCAAAACAGAAGAGATCGACCTCGACCGCCCCGACGAGGCGCTGATCCGGATCAGCCAGGAGCGGATCCTCGCCCTGAGTCTGGAAGAGATGCGGATACTCCGGGACTACCTGAAAAACGCAGCCGTCCTCGCCCGGCGCAAAGAGGTCGGTCTGGGGGTTCGGATGACCGATGCGGAGTTGGAATGTCTCGCCCAGACCTGGTCGGAACACTGCAAGCACAAGATCTTCAACGCCCGGATCGCCTATGACGACGGCAAGGGGCGCCTATCCGAGATCGACTCCCTTTTCAGCGCCTGTATCAAGCGGTCGACCCGCGAGATCCGCGAGCGAATGGGGGCGAACGACTGGTGCCTCTCCGTTTTTTCCGACAATGCCGGGATCATCCGCTTCAACGACGACTGGAACCTCGTCTTCAAGGTGGAGACCCACAACTCTCCCTCGGCGCTCGACCCTTACGGAGGGGCGCTCACCGGGATCGTCGGCGTGAACAGGGACCCCTTCGGTTGCGGAAAGGGAGCGAAGCTCATCTTCAACACAGATGTCTTTTGTTTCGCGCCGCCCGGCTATGACAAACCCCTGCCGAAGCGGATCCTCCACCCGCGGCGGATTTACGAGGGGGTCCGGGAAGGTGTGGAGCACGGCGGGAACAAGAGCGGCATCCCCACGGTGAACGGCTGCCTCGTCTTCGACGAGCGCTACCTCGGAAAGCCTCTCGTCTATTGCGGCACGGGGGGGATCATGCCTGCCCGGATCAACGGCGAGCCCACCCACACCAAGGAGATCCTCCCCGGCGACCTGGTCGTCATGACCGGCGGCAGGATCGGGAAAGACGGGATCCACGGGGCGACCTTCTCCTCGGAAGAGCTCCACGAAGGCTCCCCCGTCACGGCGGTCCAGATCGGGGACCCGATCACCCAAAAGAAGATGACCGATTTTCTCCTTATCGCCCGCGACCGGGGTCTCTACCGCGCTATCACCGACAACGGCGCCGGCGGCCTCTCGTCCTCCGTGGGCGAGACGGCGCGGCTTTCCGGGGGGTGCGAGATCGATCTGAAGAAGGCGCCCCTCAAGTACCCGGGGCTGAATCCCTGGGAGATCCTCATCTCCGAATCCCAGGAGCGGATGACGCTCGCCGTCTCTCCTGAAACGATCGATGAATTTCTCGACCTTGCCCGGAAGATGGACGTGGAGGCGACGGTCCTGGGCCGCTACACCGATTCGGGGTGGTTCCATATCCGTTATGGGGATAAGACCGTCGTTTACCTGGAGATGGATTTCCTCCACGACGGCCTCCCGCAGATGACACTCCGGGCTGCCTGGACGCCCCCGATGCATGCGGAGCCTTCTTTCCTCGAACCGACGGACATGGGGGATGCCTTAAAGACGATCCTCTCGCGGCTGAACATCTGCAGCAAGGAATCGGTCGTCCGCCAGTACGACCACGAGGTCCAGGGGGGAAGCGTTGTCAAACCCATGACCGGAGCCGCTAACGACGGACCGAGCGACGCCGCCGTCATCCGGCCGCTGCTCGATTCCTTCGAAGGCATTGTCATCGCCAACGGCATCTGCCCCCGTTACAGCGACATCGACGCCTACCACATGGCGGCGGCGGCCATCGACGAAGCCGTCCGGAATGCCATCGCCGTAGGGGCCCCGCTCGACCGCCTCGCGGGACTGGACAACTTTTGCTGGTGCGACCCGGTCCGGTCGGAGAAGACCCCCGACGGCGAATACAAACTCGCCCAGCTCGTCCGGGCGAATCAGGCCCTCTACGCAATCACGACCGCCTACGGCGTCCCCTGCATCTCGGGGAAGGACAGCATGAAGAACG
>CAZINF010000242.1:0-3728 GCA_964540555.1 uncultured Syntrophus sp.
GGAAATGACGGTGCTGGATAATCTGTCGGCGGGCGCCTATCTCCAGAAAGACAAGGAGAAAAGCCGCGAGACGCTGGGGAAGGTCTATGACATGTTTCCTGTCCTGAAAGATCGCTCCCGTCAGATCGCGGGAACCCTCTCCGGAGGGGAGCAGCAGATGTTGGCCATCGGCCGGGCATTGATGTCCGAACCAAAACTGTTGTGCATCGACGAACCATCAACGGGGCTGGCGCCCCTGCTGCGGAAAGAGGTCTTTGAAAAAATCGTCGAGGTGAAAGATCTCGGGATCACCATTCTCCTGGTCGAACAGGAGGTCAGTACGGTATTCAAACTGGCTTCGCGCAACTATGTCCTTTCCTCGGGCAAGATGATCGCCGAAGGACCGGGTGAAGACCTCCTGAAGGACGAAATCCTCCGCAAGACCTACCTGGGCTTGTAATATATAACAGGGACAGAAACCTATTTCCGCTGAAAGAAATTAGGGTATTCTTTTCTTTTTTCTTAAATCAAAGATGACCTTCAGGCATTCCCCACCCGGAGGCCCCCTGTATAGCGGACCCTCCAATTTATTTTTTTGGGAAGTCAACCTGCCAACCACCCGCCATCGATGATGATGATCTGTCCGGTGATATAGTCGGAAGCCTCCGAAGCGAGAAAAACGGCAGCGCCGGCAAGATCTTCCGGGAGACCGCTCCGGCCCAGAGGGATTCGCGAAAGTATCCATTCCCTACGCCCAGCCGGAAGCCGCCGGATGATAGGGGGCTTAAGCGCCTTTCCGACCTCGTTCCGGCGCGATCCCGGCCAGGACCTTGGCCAATTTTACCTTTTTATCCAGATCCCCTTCCCGGAAGATCATCACCCGCTGGGCCTGAGGGGAGCCGGCGCCGTGCATCGACTCCACCAGGGCCGTCCCTCCGGTCATGCTCTCGATCAGCCGGCCGATCTTGATCCGGTCTTCGGTGGGGATCCCGGCCACGCCTGAGAAGTATTTCTTCACCAAATGACCCGTCTCTTCACTGTTGAGATCGTATTCGCTTGGCAGCGTCGCCAGAAATCCGCCGGCCAGATCGGCGGCCAGGCGGGCCACTTCAAAATGAAAACGGGTGGCGTTATGCTTGCCGACGTTGGCCAGCATCGTATCGACCATGTAGGCCCCAGACGGGGTCGGCCATCCTTCGGCCGCGCAGGCGATCGAAGAGCTGTAAAGGGTTTCGCCCAGGTGGATCATCTCGGTCACCTTGTCCCGCACATGGGAGGCCTTGGCGGTCCCCTGAACCTGGGCCAGATAGGTCACCGCCCCGGTCAGGACATCGATCAGGCCGGTTTTGCAGCCCCCGTAATTGGCCCGGTGGTGGGCGGCGAAACGATAGACCAGGGCATTGGTAAATTCCGTCTCCCCGTTCATGAATACCCGCTCCCAGGGGACAAAGACATCTTCGAAGGCGATGAGAGCCTCGCCGCCGACCCCGCCGAAAAGGGGGTTCCCGGAATCGATCCGTTCCCGGTTATCCTTGCGGTCGTCATTGGCCTGACGGCCGAAGATCATGGTCACACCGGGGGCGTCGGCCGGTATCGCGCAGACCACGGCGTAGTCTTTGGATTTCTCATCCATGGCCGTGGTCGGCATGATCAGGATCTCATGGGAGTTGACCCCTCCGGTCATGTGCAGCTTGGCCCCGCGGATGACCAGGCCGTCGTCCCGGCGTTCGACGATGCGGAGATACTGGTCCGGATCGACCTGCTCGGCCGGCCCTTTGGAGCGGTCCCCCTTGGGATCGGTCATCGCCCCGACCACCATCGAATTCTCCTCCTGAATATAGGCCAGCCACTTCTTGAACCGCTCGAAATAGTCGGTGCCGCATTTCCGGTCGATTTCATACGTCACCGAGTAGACGGCGTTGATGCCGTCAAGTCCCACACAGCGCTGGAAACAGGAACCGGTCTTCTGACCCAGGACACGCAGCAGTTTGACTTTTTTGATCAGATCCTCCATGTTCTGGTGGACATGGGTAAAACGGCTGACGGTCTTGCCGGTCAGATGGGAGACGGCCGTGGCCAGCTCCTTATATTCCGGGTCGCTGGCCAGGGCGTAGGTCATGGCCGCGGCCCGGACATGCGGGGCCGTCGCCGGGTGGCGGGTCACATCCTTTATCCTCTTCCCCTTGTAATAGACCTTATGGTCCAGCTTCCGCAGACTCTTCAGGTAATCCTGGGCTGTTTTGATCTTCATCCGAACACTCCTGATATCATTCCCATCCCCGCAATCGATAATACCCTTTTTTATTAGTCATGCTTTCGTGGAGTTCAGGAAGCTATACTGCGGAAACCGCGAGTGGTCGAATTTGCCGTGCTACTTGGTCTGACAGGGTATCTTCCACTGTATCCATGTCATATCGGCTTTGAATGTTCAGCCAGTAACGCGGATTCTGCCCAAAATATCGGCCCAAACGCAGAGCAAGCTCGGCGGTTACCGGTCGTTTTCCGTTCACGACGTAGTTGATACGCATGGCGGGAACACCAATATCTTTCGCAAGGCGATATTGCGACAACGCCAGCTCATCGAGTAATTCTTTTAGGTATGCACCGGGATGCACCGGTGGAATACGTTTCTTGACCACACCACACCTCCGCTAATGAGAATCCTCTATTTCTACATCTTCTGCATGTCCGTCCATCCACATAAAACAGATTCGCCATTGATTGTTAATGCGGATACTCCATTGCCCTTTACGATTCCCTTTTAAAGCTTCCAGCCGATTTGAGGGCGGAAATCGTAAATCCTGAATCTCAATAGCTGCATCAATAGCGTTCAGCTTCATAAATGCTCGCTCTTGAATATCGCCGGGAAATTTTCGAGAAAAATCGCGCCGGAAAATCTTCTCTGTTTCGCTACACCGAAAAGATCGGATCATGGTTTAAATAATAAACTATTTGTTTATTAATGTCAAGCAAAAAATGGGACAGCAAAAAATGGGAAAGAGGGTTACTTCCTTTTATCCATGATCCGCTTGGCTTTGAAGGTTGTCCTTTCCAAAGTGCCGAAGTTTTCGATACGAATTTCCGGTGTCACCATGAGTTCTTCTCTGAGGTCCTTGCGCAGTCGGCGCTCGATGGTCTGTTTATCCTCCCGGGGTTTCAGGCACTCGCACACCACCGTGCATACGTCCGTGTACGTTTTCTCGTCCCGGGTAATCGTTATTCCATCCGCAAAGTGCATCATTAACTCCTATTTCTGATTGAAAATCGTTTTATCTGGCGGGGAGACGTGGATTCGTATCACAATTCATGGAGTCGTCGTCCGCACACCGGACATTTGCCGCCGGGCGGCAGGTCGGTTTTCCTGAATTCCACGGTGCAGTTTCCGCAGGTGATAAACGGGGAGGTCTCGGCGGGGAGTCGGTGTTGTTCTTTTTTCAGTACGGCAGCCCGATCCTTACCCTGAGGCGCCTTTCGGGCGAGTTCCTTACGGACTTCCGGGGTAAGCGAATGCTTCACGGCGTTGAGCATATGGTCGGCCAATATCTGTCTTGGGATGTGGATGTAGGTAAAGTGGTAGTCGCCCTTCGGATCTTTCCATTGAATGCAGAGACGGTAGGCCTCGTGAATGGTCTTCTTCGGAAACAGGAAAGCAAACGGTCCCAGGAACAGAAATCGACGTATGGTGGGGCGTCTCTGGACCGAGGAATCGTCAAGGAGCGAGACATCGATCACGCCGTCGAGGGGTATGC
>CAZINF010000243.1:0-3687 GCA_964540555.1 uncultured Syntrophus sp.
AGAATCCTTGAAAACCGCGCCGGCTTGAGGCGGGCGTAAAGCGGCGTTCGAGTACAGCTCTTGCGGCGCCGGTTTCGGGTCGCTGTCAACGTAGCCCGCATCGTGGATACTCAAAGTGAACTTCTCGTAGCCTTCGACGGATAGCATGCGCTGCGCCAATTCGTCCACCACGAAGGTCACGTTTGCCAGGCCGATAAAAGCCTCACGGCGTCGCTCGGCATCGGGCACAAATGCATCCTTGCGATACAGCGCCTGACGCATGACTACCCCGGTCTCGCTCCGGGTCGGGTCGATTGCCAGGACAAGGCGCCCCGATAGGGTCGGCATGCCCGTGTCGCGCGCCCGCTCAACCAGGGCCATGCGTTCCTCGTCTGAAGCAAGGTCATAACCCAGCGCCGCTTTATTGGCGTGCAGCGGCTCGATATACGTGATCACGAAGTATTCGGACCGTTCCCCGGCGGGCTTGATGACGACATTTCCGTAGCCGCGCCGGACGAGCTCGGGATCGCGGCGCAACTGCCTTTCAAATTTCGCTTTCGCGGAAGCCGGCACGCGGTGGGCGTAGGAAACCGAGCGGACACCGGGATAGCGCAGGGGCAGATTCAACGCATAAACGTAACGGTTGAACGCGGCGCGGCTGACCGTGGGCTCGGCCTCGAACAAGCCTTGCAGACCGTACAGCAAATTGGCGTAACTGCGTATATGCGTTTGAGCGGTTGCTGCAACGGCGATCGTGGCGGACTGGAACTTGAAGCGTGCGTCGCGCTCGACCACGGCCTGAGTAAAAAACCACGCGGCGACGGACATGACGACGCCAATCGCCAGCACCATCCATGCTGCCCATCGTCCGCTTTCCCATAGCAACCTGAAACACGATCGTAGTGTCACGCGCGCTGCCTTTGTGTTATTTGTTATGGTTTACAAATATCCTTTCGTCAAAATCCCCGGGATCTCCTCTGCCGGCAAAGGCCGGCTGAACAAGTAGCCCTGGATTTCGTCGCATCCATGTTCCTGCAGGAAGGACAACTGCGCATCCGTCTCAACACCTTCGGCAATGGTCTTCAAATTCAGGCTGTGCGCCATAGCGATCATCGCCGAGATTATCTTCAAATCTGCATCCAGGACCAAAAGGGGCTCTCGAACAGTTTCCACAATACTTTTGGCATATCTATTGGCCTCCTCAGCCATAAGCTCAGCCGATAAACCCCCGGTTATTGATTTTTTCAGCTCGGCATTTTGCGAGCGCAATTCCATCAATTCATGCACGAGCAGCATCTTTGTCTTATTATCATCTTTCATAAAGTTACCCATTATTATGGGCCTAATGAGTTAAAAGGTAAAGATAATATTTTAAAGATGAACGAAGCCTATTCATAAAAAGATGCCCAGATGATGAATCACTTCAAGAATATCGACCATCCAGCCCTCAACGATCCGGGAAGGAGGTCCAGGGCGCCCGAAGCCTCGGAAACAGCAGAAAAGCCACAGGCCCGGCAATTGATCCGGCCTCGATTTTTGACGTAACAGCCCCGTGTGACGGCGCCGTCGGGATCGACATTAACGAGAATATCATCGTGGCAGCGCCAGTCATTTCTAATCATGGCACTCAGACGCCCAGCGGAGTTGAGGATCGGAAAACCCTGTTTCTTCATTTCGATCACATCTTCCAGAACAGCACGCCGTTCAGCATCGGACAAGGCCAGAGGCGCCTCTCCCTGCCCATAAGGGTAGAAGAGCTGGACGGTCATGCCGGCGAATGCCCGTATGCTTTTCAGTTTTTCCAGAAGCGGCCGGATATCGTCTCGATTCTCCCGGTTTATCGTAAAATGAATGAAGAGACGGCTATGTCTCGATGCGTGGAGGTTCGACCAAACCTGGTCGAATGATCCGGAGCGCAGCCGGTCTTGGGATTCCTTCAGTCCGTCCAGGCTGACCCAGATGATGTCCGCCGGCACATCGAGAGGAAAGGTGCCGTTTGTGGTCACGGCAACCCGGGGAAAGCGCCCTTTGGCATAGTCGATCAAATCGTTCAGATTATATCTGCCATTCTGCCACATGAGCGGCTCCCCACCTTCAAAAACGACAATCAGGGCGCCAAGGCGCTTCAATATGTCGAGTGAGGTGATGGCCGAGGTCCAGCTCATGTGGTCGCTTTCTTCTCCGACGCGACGATGAAACGGACAAGCGACACAGGCGAGGTTGCAGCGGTAGGTCAGCTTGAAATCGGCCAAAAGGGGAATCTTTTGCCTGAATATTTTCCGCCGGATGAAAAAAGTGGAAAATGCAGCAAGGCGGTCGATGGACGTCATGAAGCAGCTTCCTCCGGAAAGGCCATTAGACTCGAAATGAAATGGAGATAGCCTGTCAGGCATTTCCCTTTTTCAACATGACCTCAGGTTGTGGGGTAATCTATCGCACGCGTGCCCGCACAATCGAGTGCATGCCTTCGTCACGGCGCACAAGTTGAACGTCCGTAAATCCTGCCGACCGAAGATCTTCCTGAATCTCGGTCAAGCAGTAGCTGTTGCCTCCTTCAGTGGCCGTCAGCATATTGACGGCAAACAGTGCGCCGGCGACCGGTGTCGTGCGGGACGGCTCCATGACGATGTCCCGAATGTAGATCCAGCCATGCGGCTCCAGCGCAGCGGCAATCCGGCGGTACAGCGCACGGTTCTGGTCCGGAGAATTCTGGTGAATGATCGCGCTTACCCAGACCAGATCGGCGCCCCTGGGCAAGTCGTCGGTGTAGAAGTCCCCGGCGCACAGTTCGACTCGATCGGCAAACGGCGAGGCGGCAAAACACTCACGAGCCATCGGAATCACATGCGGCAGGTCGAAGATGATGGCACGCGATTGCGGTTCCGCCTTCAGCCAGGCTGTGGTCCACGATCCGGATGCACCACCCAGATCCAACACGCAACGCACGCCGCCCGGGTGGATTTCGTGAACCAGTTCATCAGCTACACCACGCGATACCACGTGCATCGCTTCGATAAACGATACCTTGTCCGCCTCTTCGCCGCGGATGCTAGGCCCCGGATACTCCGGTTTTCCCGAGTGCACAGTCCATGGCAATCGCGACCAGTTACGCAGGCAGTTGGCCTGGTGACGCAGCATGGCCGCGACGCTCTGCGGAAATGCCCCACACAGAAATGGAGCAAGCTCGGGAGAAATCGAGTACCGCTCGTCATGCTTGACGATCATTCCTACGGCTGCCAGCGCGTCGAGCAGAATCGCTGCCGCACGCAAATCGCAACCGGCAGCGGCGGCAACTTCCGCGGCGGTCCGGGGCGCTGGAGCGAGTTTCTCAAACAGATCCAGATCGGCCGCTGCGGCAAGTAGACAGGGAACCTGATAGGCTCGCATCATCTCCAAAATCTGTTCACCGTCACGGATGCCCATGGATTAAATCCTCCCATTGAATTGCCAAGGCATTGTTTTTTCTGGATAGGAGTATATGAAGTACGCTTTTGAGTGTCAATCGAATACTGGAATAGACCCCCTCCACTCAAGACTGAATCTTTACAAAATCACAGATCCGTTCCTTATTCTGTATAACTCTGCCTTTATAATAGACCCGCCCACTCGAGACTGAATCGTTACCCAGTCTATGCTGCTTGACATATCATTTTAGTTTATTTATTGGTAATACCGGATTAAAGGAGATCATGGCCCGTGAAGCATATT
>CAZINF010000244.1:0-3658 GCA_964540555.1 uncultured Syntrophus sp.
GGCATTTCAGGAGATTTCCACCGCAATATTTCTTTACAGGGGCGGATGGGAAACCCTGCCCATCGGAATCTACCTGAACTGGCACCGCGGCATGGAATTCGGAATCTCCGCGGCTATGGCTTTTCTCATGATCGTGATCACGTTTATTCTTCTGCTGATCATTGCAAAAATCGGCGGAGGCATTCTCAAAGCCGCCTGGGGAGGGACCGGAGAGAAAAAGTAATTTGCCGGCAGGACGTGGGAGCGACATGATATCCAGTAACGAATGAAGGAGACAAGGCTAATGGCTTATATTGAGATCCGCAATCTGGTCAAACGATATCAGAAAGTAACGGCGGTCAATCGCATACAGCTCGAAGTGGAGAAAGGGGAGCTGTTGACCCTCCTCGGACCCAGCGGATGCGGCAAAACAACCACCCTTCGCTGCATCGCCGGATTGGAAAAGCCTGAGGAAGGCGATATCATCATTGACGGCAAGCCGATGATTTCGGAAGGATTTGTACAGCCCTCAAAAAGAGGAATAGGCATGATGTTCCAGAATTATGCCGTATGGCCGCATATGAAGGTTTACAGCAATATCGTTTACGGTTTGAGACTTCAAAAGATATCCAGGCAGAGCATTAAGGAAAAGGCTAAAGATGTATTGGAGTTAGTGGGTTTGCAGGGGCTTGAGGAAAGATATCCGGGCCAGTTGAGCGGCGGACAGCAGCAGAGAGTCGCTCTTGCGCGGGCTCTGATAAGAAATCCCAAAGTACTGCTCCTCGATGAACCGCTGAGCAACCTGGATGCCAAGCTCAGGGAAAAAATGAGATTTGAAATCAAGAGCCTGGTTAAACGCATGGGGATCACTTCGGTCTATGTAACCCACGACCAGGCGGAAGCGATGGTGATCTCGGATCGTATCGTCGTTATGGAAAAAGGGAACATCGTGCAGATCGGCTCTCCCAGCGAAATATATGAAAAGCCCGCCAGCAGGTTTGTAGCCGATTTTATCGGCGCGATGAACTTCATCCCGGGAGAGGTGGTTGGGGTTCATTCCGGCACAAATGAAGTTTATGTGCGCACGGAATTCAGCGAGAAGCTTTTGTGCAAGTCAACCGGCGGCGATGTGACGACACCGGGCCTGAAAGTCTATGCATCGATACGTCCCGAGGATGTGGAGGTATTCGCGCAGCCGCCTCAAGCCGGGAAGAATATCTTTAAGGGCATCATTGCGAATAAGGCATACCTCGGAAACTTTCTGTTTCTTTTCATAAATATAAACAACACGACGATCAGGGTGCAGGCGCCGCATCAACTCCCGCAGGAAGAAGGCGATGAACTATACCTGTCTCTGAATCCGCAAAAGTGCATCGTTTTGCCTGAATAAACGGGAGTCTCAGCAACTTATATCTTGCCGTGCGGGGAATCGATGTGCGCATGGGAAGATCATAGAGATCCGGCGGCGTCCGAGGCATCAGAAAGCTTCTTGGGAGAGACCCGGGCAAGAAGCGTTCCCACCATCTCGGCGAAACCGTATCCCCCTTCTTTTTGTGTGATCCAGGCGGGCTCATCGGTCATTTTTCCGCTGAAACGAATCACATTGGCCACGCCGACCGAATTCGGAAAATAACCGAACATAGGCGCATCATTCGGCGAATCCCCGATAAAAATAACCTGATCTTTGACTGATTCAAGGTTTTTATTGAATACCTCTTCAAACAGCAGGCGTGTCATGGCAAGCTTGTCATAATCTCCAAACCAGCCGTTGACGTGGATAGAACTGATTTTCGCCCGGGCTCCGGACTCAATGAAGCATTTTGCGATTTTTTCCGCTTCTTCCATCGAAAGGGGCGGGACATCTTCGCAATAATCGATGGCAAGATCGGCTTCACGATAAGCCTGATCCGAGGCTACCGCGCACCCCGGTATTTTCTCCAGTATTTCTTTTTTGATTTTGTCAAGTTTTTTGCGGTCGCTTCTGCGACCCTTTTCCGTCTTCCAGTATCTGCGGACCATTTTTTTCCGGGTTCCATCATAAGTGAAATAGAATGCGCCGTTTTCACCCACCAGTCCGTCGATCGGCCACATGCGGGCTATATGATCGCACCACCCGGCGGGACGGCCTGTGATAGGTACAATTCTTATTCCCGCCTTTTTTAAATCTTCCATTGCAGAGAAGACCACGGACGGAAGCCTGCCATCATTGGTCAGCGTATCGTCGATATCGGTCAGCGCATATCCTATCTTCTCTTTAAGATCTTCAGGAAATCCGGAAAACCGAAGCATCATCTTTTTCCTTCTTTGAGATAAATACGGAATTCAACACTGATACTGAACTGGTAAACAACTACGAACTTGCTTTTGCACGGGATGAGGATACGGAAAGCGGTTTTGTCTGTCAAGGAAATCTTGTCGGTCAGGGGACCGGAAAAATCATGCAAATTCATGAAAAATGTGTATGATCAGCGTATGAAAAACTGTCCGCTCTTTTTCTCGGGGATGGTGACCATTGACAAGGAGAAGGATTGATGAAGCAGCTCGATGAATGTCATGAGGTCCTGGCCGATACTTACAGATATGCAGAAAGGTTCAAGGCGGAGAGTCGGCGGAAGATCGTGGGAACCTTCTGTTCCTACGCGCCGGAGGAGATCATCGTTGCCGCCGGGGGCCACCCCCTGCGTCTCTTCGGAACGGGAGAAAAGATCCGCCTGGCCGAGGCGCATCTGCAGTCTTACTGCTGTTCGCTGGTCCGGGGCGCCCTGGAGGATGCCCTCGGGGACCGCCTCGCTTTTCTCGACGGCGTCGTCTTCCCCCATACCTGTGACTCGATCCAGCGGCTCTCCGACATCTGGCGACTCAATATCGCCCATGGTTTCCATCTGGATCTTGTCCTGCCGGTCAAACTGGATACGCCCAGCGCCCGGCAGTATCTCGTCGATGTCCTGAACCGGTTCCGCGTGGAGCTGGGGGCAAAACTCGGCGTGGCGATAACTGATGACGACCTCCGGACTGCAATCGCCCTTTACAACCGGATCAGGGGCGCCCTGGCGCAGATCCACCAGCTTACCGGCGACCAGCCGGGAATCCTCAAGGGAAGCGACCTCTACACGCTTACACGTACCGCGATGATCATGGATCGCACCCGTCTGGCGCCGCTTTTGGAGGAGATCGTCTCCGAACTTGAACGGGCGCCGGGGGAAGGAACGGGACCGGAACGGAAACGGATCATACTCTCCGGTGGCGTCTGCAACCATCCCGACATCTATACGGTCATCGAGGAGGCGGGAGGGACGGTGGTCGGGGACGACCTCTGCACCGGTTCCCGCTCATTCAGCGGCCTCATCGATGAAAAGGCAGAGCCAGTCGCGGCGATCGCCGAGCGGCTTTTGGAACGGGTCGTCTGTCCGGCAAAACATATGGGTCTGACGGACAGGGCGGACCGGCTCGTCCGTCTAACCCGGGAAAAGCGGGCGCAGGGGGTTGTCTTTTTCCTCCTGAAGTTCTGCGACCCCCATGCTTTCGATTACCCGTATCTCAAAGAGGCCCTGGACCGGGCGGGGATCGCCAGCATGGTCATCGAAGTGGAGGATCGCCTCCCGGCGGACGGACAGCTAAGGACCAGGTTCGAGGCATTTATCGAGATGATCTAGCAGGCTGATGAAAAACGCTCATCTGC
>CAZINF010000245.1:0-3648 GCA_964540555.1 uncultured Syntrophus sp.
CCAGGCCGTGGTCGATGATGACGGTATTGCCATAGATCCCCAGGGGTCCGGTAAATCGGACGATCCCGCTGTTGGCGGCCTCGATCTGGCTATGGGTCAGGGAGGCAAGATCGACACCGATATGGAGGCTTTCACCCACCGATTTCCCGTTGTGTAAGTAGGTCCGGTGATCGCCGAAGAGGGCCATTGGGGCGGCGTTTTTCATTCGAAGAAAGGTGTCCTTCCAGAGCTGGCGCGGCTCCGATTTCCGGCAGACGGACTGGATTGCCTGGAGGTTGTCATTGCGGAGAGTGGTGTTGACATAGAGAAAGGTTTCAAGGGGTGTTTTTCCTCTGAGGGCGGGAATGTCGGCCTGAAATTCCGGCATCTTCTTTTCCAAGAAGGCATCGGTAAGGTTCATCGTGTCGGTGCGGAATTTCCTTTTCTTGATCAGGGCCGGGATGCTGCTCTGGGTTTCGTTTCCGGCCTGATCCCGGGCCATGATGCGGATCGGCGGAGCGCCGGGCGTCGCATCCAGCGGCAGGGCGAAGTAGGCCACGTAGCCGGGCTTACCGGATAGTGTGACGGGATAGCCGGGGTAGAGAAGTTCACCGACCTGAACGCCAGTCAGGATGACCGCTTCAGAGAGGCGATAGGTCAGGACACATGCCCCTCCCGTATTGATGTGATTGGCGGGATTGAGCTGAAATACCTGGGGCGGCAGCAGGTCGATCTGCACCGGTCGGGTGACGATGGTCCGGTTCTTCCAGAGCGAATGATCGACGGCAGTGAGAGTCAGGGTGGCCGGTCCATCCTTGAGTTTCAGGGCGGCGGCATCGACGGTGACGGAAACCGACTTCAGCCGGACGCCGGCCTCAGGGTAGTCGTCGGACGCCACGACGGTCGAACGGCTATCCTGGGTGATGACGAGTTCGGTATGGCGAAGCCCCCGCCCTTCATCCGAAAAGGTGACGGTGAGGACCTTCTGTTTCCCGATCATCACGGGGTCCCCATCGATGACAGCCCCGGGGCTGGCGCTTTCTCCCGCCGTCATGTAGAACCATCCACCCGCCACCAGCAGGATAACCGCACCGAGGGTATACCAGACGCCTTTTTTCATGGTTTTTATTCCTCCTCCAGATGGGCTGGGTATAGTCACTTTGGAGATGTTTTGCAAGGCAAAAAACCCACCGCTGTTTCTTCAAACCACATTCAAACCATGAGACCTTTGAAAATCGGATCCTGGAAGCGCGCATTGGAGATTTGGGGACAGATTTTAAATCTGTCCCCTTGAAAAATATCCAGCGCGCGGAGGGATCACGATTTTCAAAGGTCTCACCACGTAGTTCTTGATCTTCATCCGCAGAATTGCTATAATTTCAAAAAAGGTTCTGCAACTCACCCGGCAGGAAAGGGGCTCGTCATGCTGCACGAGAAAAGAATCGTTCTGGGCGTAACCGGCGGTATCGCCGCTTATAAAGCCGCCGAGTTGGTCCGCGAGCTGGTCCGGCGCGGGGCTGTCGTCCGGGTGGTCATGACGGACCATGCCTGCGAGTTCGTCCGTCCGCTGACTTTCGAGACGCTCTCGGGTCATCCGGTCTCTACGGACCTCTTCCATCTGACGGGAGGTCACGAGATCGACCACATTGCACTCGCCGATTTCGCGGAGCTCGTCGTCATCGCCCCGGCGACGGCCAACATCATCGGCAAAATGGCCGCCGGCATCGCCGACGACCTGCTGACGACGGTCCTGCTCGCTGCAACTGCCCCCGTCCTCGTTTGTCCTGCGATGAATGCCAAAATGTATGCAAATGCCGTCGTGAAGGAGAATTTGGCGCGCCTGATTGCACGCGGCTATTCAATTCTGGAGCCGGGATACGGCGAGCTGGCCTGTCGGACCGAAGGGCAGGGGAGGCTTCCCGATGCGCCGGAGATCGCCGAGGAGATCGAATCCCTCCTTACACCTAAGAACCTACGGGGCGAACATATCCTCATTACGGCCGGACCCACGCAGGAACCGTTCGATCCGGTGCGTTACATCACCAACCACTCCTCCGGAAAGATGGGCTACGCCCTGGCCGTGATGGCCAGAAGAAAGGGCGCTGCTGTCACACTGATCAGCGGACCGACCGAACTTCCCGCTCCGCGCGGTGTAAGATGTATTCCGGTGCAGACCGCTCTCGAGATGCGGGATTCCGTGCTGGATCATCTAAAAGAGGCCACTGTGGTGATCAAGGCCGCCGCTGTGGCAGATTACCGGCCGACGGTCTGTCAGACGACAAAAATCAAGAAAACGGCAGGGCAGATGACGGTGCGCCTCGAGAGAAATCCCGATATCATCGCTGCGATAGGGGAAAAGAAGGGAAGCCGCATCGTGATCGGCTTCGCCATGGAATCGGACCATCTCCTGGAAAATGCTCGGGCGAAGCTCATGGGAAAAAGGATGGATTTCATCGTGGCCAACGACCTGACCATGCCCGGCGCCGGTTTCCGGACGGATACCAACATCATTCGAATCCTGGACAGCAAGGGGGGCGACGAGACGTTCCCCCTGATGGACAAGCTCGATGCGGCAGGCATCATCCTCAATCGGGTGAGGAAGTTCAGAGATGACAAAAGGACACGGGATGGACGCTGAGGGGGAACCGAGAAAAGAGCTCCTGCATTTGGTCCGGTCGCTCAGGGAGAGGGTGCAGGTGGACGGAGAACTGGGCAGACCCCTTTCCTATCTCACCCGGTTGAAGGGCGATGTCCCGGACAGGGGGGCGGCAGCGATCACGGCGGATAAGGCGGCGCCCGCAGCCGGGACCGCCTTTGGCGGGATCGTTTCCGCTATGGAGGAGGTCCGGGCGGCGCTCGGGGATTGCCGCCGCTGTATACTGCACGGCACACGCCGCAGCCTGGTGTTCGGCGAGGGCAATCCAACGGCGGATCTCGTTTTTGTCGGAGAGGCGCCGGGGGCGGATGAGGACGCCCAGGGACGACCTTTTGTAGGACGCGCCGGGCAGCTGCTGACAAAGATCATCGAGGCGATGGGGCTGAAAAGGGAGGAGGTCTACATATGCAATATCCTGAAATGCCGCCCCCCCGGGAACCGCAATCCCGAGCCGGATGAGATCGCTGCCTGCGAGCCGTTTCTGATCCGGCAGCTCGAGGCAATCCGCCCGCGGGTAATCTGCGCCCTCGGGACATTTGCGGCCCATGCCCTGCTGAAATCGGAGGCGCCCATCAGCGTCCTGCGGGGGAATTTCCATTCCTATCAAGAGATTCCCCTGATGCCGACCTACCACCCGGCCTATCTGCTCAGGAACCCAGGCGCCAAGAAACAGGTCTGGGCGGATGTCCAGGTGATCATGAAGAGACTCCGGGACAGGGCATGACACAAAAACGGCCGGCGAAAGTCGGGAGGAGGGACTGAAAAAATGAGAAAGACCTCATCGCGAAGAATAATAGATGCGGCAGCACTGCTGGTTGCGCTGTTGAGCAGTCTTATTTTGTCTGCGAAACCGGCTCCGACGGCGCAAAAGTTGCTGGTCTTCGACGTGATCACAATCAGCGCCGCCATCACGCCTCCCATTGCCGAATACATCCTACAGAGCATCGACGAAGCGGCAAAGAGCGATGCGGAGGGGCTGATCATCCGTCTTGATACGCCCGGCGGCCTGGATC
>CAZINF010000246.1:0-3646 GCA_964540555.1 uncultured Syntrophus sp.
TCCCCGCGCGCGCCTTGCCTGCGGCCTTTTTACGAAGCCGTCCCGTTTTCACGACTTTTCAGACTTCTTACGAGGTCGTCAAAGAATAGAGGCATACAAAGAATTTCTTGACAGGACGGATTTGACCATGACAGTTTGTAACATTGATTTGGATAGTAAAAAAACAACGCCGCCGTCTCTACGAGGCGGCCGTAAGGGGCAAAATGAAATTTACAGGATCACCGCTCACACATGGATACGCCGACAAAATGATCTCGATCGATCTGGGAAGCGGTAAGATTGCAACCCCCGGACTCGATCCGAAACTGCGGAATTATTTCCTCGGCGGTCGGGCCCTGGGTCTGTATCTTCTGCACCGACGCATCACCGCGCAGACCTCCCCCCGCGATCCGGAGAATCCCCTGATCTTTTCACCCGGCCCGCTGGCCGGCATTCCTCAGTTCCCCGGAACGAGCAAATGCATGGCTATTTCGCTTTCACCATTGACGGGAATTCCGGGGGTCTCGAATTTCGGAGGACGCTTCGGGGCCTATCTGAAGTACGCCGGTTTCGACGCCCTGGAGATCACAGGAAAGTCCGAGACGGACATCATGATCGTCATCGACGGTTTTCGCCATGAGATTTCCATCGAGGAGTCGCCCCGCATCGACGAGGTTTTCGACATGGAGAAGGTCATCTCCGACCGGTTCACACGGGCGGGCCGCGATCGGAAAGAGATCGCTTTTTTGACAACCGGCATCGGCGCCGCCCATACCACCTACGGATGCATCAACAGCCACTACTTCGATCCTACCAAGCACGTGGACGGGACGAAAGGGCTTTTCCGGACCAAACAGGCCGGACGAACAGGACTGGGCTCCGTCATGAGCGACAAGAAAATCCGGGCCATCATCGTTTTGGCGGAATTTCCGCACGGTGAAAACCCTTACGGCGCCTCCGACTGGGAAAAGGTGAAGCGCGCGGGGGCGAAACTCGGGAAAGTCGTCCGGGAGGTCGATCCGCAGTCGCTCAAGATGTACCGCAAAGGGAGCGCGGGGCTCATCGCCTTCATGAACAAGCAGGAATACCAATCGCTGCCCGTGAATAATTACCAGTTAGGCTCCGACCCGCGGGCGGAAGCGATCACGGGGAAATTCTACGCCGAGCATCTGTTCGACCATCGGGGAATGGACGGCTGCTTCCCCGGCTGCAACCTGCGATGCACCAAGGGCGGCTGGGTCACGCTGAGGTTCGGAGAACACAAGGGCCGCCGGGTGTGGGTGGACGGCCCCGAGTATGAAACAGCCGCCGGTTTCGGTTCCAACATCGGCATGTGGAACGCCGAATTCATCATGGAAGCCAACTGGCACTGCGACAACTACGGGATCGATACGATCACCACGGCCGTCACGATCGCCTTTCTCATGGAGTGCTTCCAGCGGGGATATCTGACGCAGGAGGATACGGACGGCCTCGCGCTGACCTGGGGACATGAAGAGGCAGTCCTCGGTTTTATCCGCCAAATTGCCCGCGGGGAGACGGAATTCGCCCGGATGGCGGGCCGGGGCATGCTCCCCCTGGTCGACTGGATCGCCGCCCGATACGTCCGGTGGAAGGGCAAGGGCGCCCCTTCCCCCAAACCTGAACTGTTGCGCTTTGCCATGCAGACCAAGGGGCTCCCCTTTTCGCTCTACAGGACCCATCGCTCGTTGTCCATGCAGGGCTCCTATGCCGCCGCAAGCGACATCGGGGCGCACCATGCCGCGGCCTGGCTCATCAAAGTGGACCTTCTGGGCGCCTTCCCTACACTTCAGGACAAGGCCCGGGCGCTCATCACCTACCCGCGGGTCCGCCTGGGGAATGACAATCTCGGTCTGTGCAAGCTCCCCTGGGTGGATGTCTTCAATCCCGATTCGGAGAAGACGAAGGCCGACGATAAATTCATCAATCCCGCCTCGCAGGAGATCTATGCGGACTTCTATAACGGGATGCTGGGAACGGACCTCGCCTGGGAGCAGATCTTCGCGCAAACGGACAGGGACATCAACCTGCAGCGGGTCATGAACACGATGGTGTACGGCGCAGAGACGGGAAAACAGGACTGGATACCCGAGAGGGCCATCGGGCCTATCGACGACGACCTTTATGAGGCGGAAAAGGCGTATCACGACGAAGAAATCAGCCGGTTCCCGGACAAATCTCCGGAAGAGATCATCGGCAAGCCGACCCGGGAGAAGCGGGAACTCCTGATGAATCGCCGCAAAGAGCAGCTCCGCGATCTGATCCAGGCGTATTATCGGGAGAGGGGCTGGACCCCCTCCGGCATCCCGACTCCCGCCACCCTGAAAGCGATCGGTCTCTGGGATTTCCTGACCGAGGAGGCCAAGGCCAAGATCACGGCGCTGACGCCTGATGACCAGAAAAAAAGTTGACACCAAGAGGAATTGTGAATACATTAAAAAGAACGCTTATCCTCGCCGTAGCGATGATGGCTCTAACAGGCTGCAACCTGCAATACCATATGCTGTATTATCCAAGCCCACACGTGCCGTCCGCGGCCGAACTTGCCGCTGACCACATTGCGTTCTGGCCTTCCGGACCGGCCTCCTATCGGGGTTTTATCGGCACGAGCGAAATCAGGAATATAAAGGGCACGGTGGTTGTCTTCCATGGAAATGCCGGCACGGCAGCCGACAGGGCCTATTATGTAAAGGCCCTGAGTTCGATCGGATATCGTGTCATCCTCGCCGAATATCCGGGATATGGGCAAAGAAAGGGGCAGTTAGGGGAAAAGTCTTTCGTGAACGATGCGCAAGCGACGGTCCGCCTGATCTCCGAAAAATTCGGGGAACCCCTTTTTCTTCTGGGAGAATCCCTGGGATGCGGCGTGGCGGCGGGAGCGGCCACGGATCTCTCGCTGAGGATCGATGGCATTCTCCTCATTACCCCGTGGGATACGCTTCTGGCAGTGGCAAAATCGATGTTTCCATGGTTTCCGGTCGGCCTGCTCATGAAAGACAAATACGACAGCATTGCAAATCTCAAATCGTTTCAGGGGAGAATCGCAGTAGTAGGGGCGGAGCGGGACGAGATACTCCCGATAAGGCATGCCAATGCGCTCTTTCAATCACTCACCGGCAATAAAAAGATGTGGACCCTGAAAGGGGCCGGTCATAATGACTGGCCAATGGCCGTCGACGTATCGAAATGGCGGGAATTTATGGATTTCGTTAGAGGAAGTGGAGAATCATCATGAACGAAGGTTTGCTTTTGCTCATCATCATCGCGGTATGGTTTGCTCTCAACCGCTTCATCCTGCCCCGTCTCGGCATCCGTACCTGAATGTGTCCCGACGGGGAGGATTCCCGTCCCGACAGGGGGTCTCAAACAGGCAAAAAAGGCGCCTGACCAAGTGACCTCTAGAGATCTTTGAGCAACTTGGAAATCATGCCCCGGAAGCACGCTGGAGATTTTTCGACTCTGGGGACAGATTTGAAATCTGTCCCCAGAGTCGAAAAATCTCTAGCGTGCGCAGGGAGCATGATTTTCAAAGCTCTCTCGCCGCAATCTCCTAACACGCCGGAAAAAAACATTTTTAGGAAAGAGGAATCGCTTATGCCCCGACGCACCGACATTAAAAAGGTCCTGATCATCGGCTCCGGCCCCA
>CAZINF010000247.1:0-3645 GCA_964540555.1 uncultured Syntrophus sp.
AGGTGCTGGACCGCCTTCTCCAGGCCGTCGAGGGTGAGCTCGAACATCGGAAAGCTCTTCCGGATCTCGCCGATCGTCCAGGTGTAACCCCAACTCGACTCCGGCTGGGGATTCAGCCAGGCGGCGTGACGGAACGTCCGGGCGAGGAACTTCAGACGCTCATCGCTGCTGCGGCCCTCCTTCTGATCGATGTACAGCGAGCCGTTCGCCCCAACCAGTTCGTAGGGGGCCATTGCCGCATCCCCCACGAAGATCAGGCGCGTCTCCGGATCCCGGCGCGCGAACTCCTCGAGCGTCTCCGGCCTGAGGTGGCGCTGGGGATCGAGCCAGACGCGGCTGTAGATCGTATTGTGAAAGTAATAGATCTTGAGTTCCTTGAACTGTGAACGGGCGTAGTTGAAGAGGGTCTGGACGATCCCGACATAGGGGTCCATAGACCAGCCGCCGTTGTCGATCATCAGGATCACCTTGAGGCGGTCCGAGAGACGCCGGTCGAATACGATCTCGATCTCCCCCCCGTTCTTCATCGTCTCGGTGATGGTCTTCTCCACATTGATGATGTCCCGCGGACCGTGGGGGATCATCCGCCGGAGCCTCTTGAGCGCCTCCCCCATCTGGAATTCCGTCAGGGGCCCCTCCTGGCTGTAGTCCCTGTACCGCCGCTCCATCGCCACCTTCACCGCCGATTTGCTGCGGGAGGCGCCGCCTACGCGCATCCCGCCCGGGTGATGGCCCGAATGGCCGACGGGGGAGGTCCCGCCCGTCCCGATCCAGCGGTTACCGCCGTGGTGCGCCCCGTCCTGTTCCTTCAGCCGGTCGAGAAAGTATCGGATCAGCTCCTCCGGTGTAAGCCGGGCAAGCGTCTTCTCGTCGAGGCCGAGCGCCTCGGCCATCTCCTGCGGATGTTTCAGCCATTCTTCAAGGAGCGCCTTGGCGATGTCGGTGAGTTCGACATCTTCCATGCTCTCGATCTGCGCCCCCTTGAAATAGTGGGCAAACACCTGGTCGTAGGCGTCGAAATAGCGTTCGCT
Source organism: uncultured Syntrophus sp. (assembly GCA_964540555.1). Classification (GTDB taxonomy): domain Bacteria; phylum Desulfobacterota; class Syntrophia; order Syntrophales; family UBA5619; genus JAKAFS01. Next base: position 1,032 of record CAZINF010000247.1, read on the forward strand.
CTTGACGAGAATGGAACGGGCCGCGGTGTAGAAGTCGTCGAGGGACCCGATCACGCCCAGGGCGAGCGCTTTCTGCAGGCGAAGAAAAGAAGTGGGGGTGACGGGGACCCCCTTTTCCCTGAGCATATATAAGAATCGGACAAACATGGTTTCGCTCCTCTACCTGCGGGCACGTCCCGCCTGCTGGAGCGCGAGGTTCAGATCCATGCTCTTCTTGAAGAGCACCCCGGGATAGGGAATCTCGCCGCTGTCGAGCATCTTCACGTTGAAATCGGGATCGCATCGAAGCGCCCGAACCCAGTTGATCAGCTCACGGGTGGCCGGTTTCTTCTCGATCCCCCTGAACTCCCGGAGTCGGTAGAAGAGGTGGATCGAGGCCCGGGCCAGCGTTTCCGGGAGATCGGGAAAATGGACGTTCAGGATCAGCCGCATCATCTCCGGATCGGGAAAGGCGATGTGGTGGAAGTTGCACCTGCCGAGGAAGGGATCGGAGAGGTCCTTCTTTGCATTCGAAGTGATGATCATCACGGGTCGGTTTCTGGCGTTGATCGTCTTGTCGATTTCGATGATGTCAAACTGCATCTGATCGAGAACATCCAGCATGTCGTCTTGGAAATCCGCATCGGCCTTGTCGATTTCGTCGATCAGCAGGACCGTCCGGCAATCGGAGACAAAGGCCTGTCCGATTTTCCCCATTCGGATGTACTCTTCGATGCGGCTCACGTCCCGCTTGGAATCCCCGAAGCGGCTGTCGTTGAGGCGGGTGAGCGTGTCGTACTGGTAGAGGGCGTCGAGAAGCTTCATGCTGGATTTGACGTTCAGGACGATGAGCGGCATCTGCAGGCTCTCGGCGATCGCGTGGGCAAGCATGGTCTTTCCCGTACCCGGTTCGCCCTTGAGGAGGAGCGGCATCTCCAGGGCCATGGAGACATTCACGATCTTGGCCAGTTCATCGTCGAGAACGTACTGCGCGGCCCCGTGGAATTGACCTGTTTCAACGACCGGTTTCATTTTCACCTCCTTGATGTGTGTCAGCGCTACCTCTTAACGGATATCCGTCAATTTTCCCACTGCTTTTTTTATACCGCATCCCGACTTCTTCACGAGAACCGATTTTCTCCATCCGGCAAAGGACGATTTATGATATGATTATGTCTCAAAGCCAATAAGGAGGCGAGAGATTTGGGGACAGATTTCAAATCTGTCCCCTTGCCCCTCGAAACAACTAAGGAGGCAACATGATATATTCTCCGGAAGACCGCGCAATCTGCGAGACGCTGCTGCGATCGACGGAGGAGCGCGGAGACCGCGGGAAACCTCTTTCAGAACTCGTCCTGGCGGTGGGAAGGCGCTTTCTTGGCGCCCCTTATGAGTTCGATACGCTCGAAAGGGAAGGGGCTGAGGAGTTTATCGTCAATCTACACGCCTTCGATTGCGTGACCTTCGTGGAAAATACCGTCGTCCTGGCCGGCCTGATCCGCTCCGGCAGAACGGCATTTGACGACTACACCGCCGCACTGGAGCGGATCCGTTACCGCCGGGGACGCTGCGACGGTTTCGCCTCCCGCCTCCATTACTTCACCGACTGGCTTTACAACAACAGCCGCAAAGGCCTTATCCACGACATCACCCGCGAGATCGGCGGCGTCCCTTTGCGAAAGATGTTCCACTATATCACCGACCGTCGTGAGGACCACCCCGGGCTGAGCGATCCTGACGCTTTTCGCCGGTTGAGGATTATCGAGGGGATCTGCTCGCGGCGCCCCCTTTTCTTCATCCCGAAGGCCCATCTGGGCAGGGCCGAGGAACGGTTGACGGACGGCGACATCATCGCGATTACGACGGATGAAAGGGGACTCGACGTCTGTCACACGGGTCTCGCGGTCCGCCTCCGGGGGCAGATCCACCTTCTGAATGCCTCGAGCGCGGCGGGAAGGGTTGTTCTGTCGGAGATCCCCCTCGGCCGCTATCTTCTGGCCAAGCGCTCCCGCACGGGGATCATCGCCGGCCGGGCCTGCTGATCTGAGGGCATGCTCAAAGAGCCGGATCAACCACGGCATCAGAGTCCGGAAAGGACGGAGTCGAGGGCCGAATCGTCGAGGGCCACTTCCTGGAAGATCCCCCGGATGAGTTTCTGATCCATGGCGAGAAAGTCTTTCTTTATCGGGGTGATGAGCATCCCCCCCATGTCCGCCGCACCGGGACTGACAAGGAGCCGCTCCTCCCCTTCCCGGTAAAAGGCGGCCGGTCGGAGCGTCAGCCTGGGAAAGAGGATCAGGCGCCAGCCTTCGCCGGTATGGGTGCAAAACAGGTTCAGCATCGGCTCATCGTTGGAGGGATTCAGGCGGCGGAGCGCTGAGATCACCGCGCCGAAAGCCGATGAAACGCCAACCGCGCTCTTCCCTTCGATGACGAGGATGCCCCGTCCCAGTCCCTGTGTCCGACAGAGAGAGACCCCCTTGCGCAGCCTGACGCCCGCACGGTTCCGCGGCTCCAGAACCTCCGCCTCCACCGGCAGGAGACCGGTGGGCGCCGCCTGGAAGTGGAGATGATCGGGCGCCGAGGCGCCGCAGCGCGGGCCGTTATAGGAAACGATCATCCGGGGGCCGAAGTC
>CAZINF010000248.1:0-3596 GCA_964540555.1 uncultured Syntrophus sp.
GCTCGTTGCCCAGTGCGGAGGCCGGGAAGACGTCGATCTGGTACTTGTTGTTGGTGCGCTTGGCGATTTCGCCGGCCGCCCAGAGCGCCTCGGCGTGGAACGCCTCGGACGTCTCATAGACATGGGCGAACTTCAGTTTGGTCTGTGCCGCGGCCGGCATGGCCACCGCAAGGGCTAGCATGACCACTAACGCTCCTAGTACACGTGCTCGCATGGGCTCCTCCTCATTGTTTGATTTTGTTTGTTTTTCGTCAAGATATTGATTTAGACAGAAAAAAGTATAGGGGGGGTGTTATTGCTTGTCAAGGGATATTATGCAGGATATAATGAGAATGTGGTTTCCAAGATATTTCCTTAATGGTGAAAATGATGATAAAAATAAGACGTTCCCGATGTACCGAATGCCAGATCTGCATGGAGATTTGCTCCTGGCGGCATTTTGGAGAAAATACCACGAAGCGATCCCGCATCCGCGTCGAGGTCGACTGGCCGGAGGCGCCGGTGATCAGCGTTTGCCTGGCCTGTAAAGATCATGAATGTGTTGCCGCCTGTCCGACCGATGCGCTGGCGTGGGACCATTGGATCCGGCTGGACAAGGACCGCTGCGATGGCTGCGGACGATGTGCGGAGGCCTGTCCGGCAAACGGCATCCCTATGGATTCTCATACCCGTCTTCCGCTGATATGCGATACCTGCGAAGGCGAATTTCAATGCGTTCAATGGTGTCCCACCCAGGCGATAGAGAGGATGAAATGATGATCAAAACGCTGGAAGGTTATGCGGGGAAGGTGCTCGATGTGGACCTTGGGAAAGAGATTGTCCAAATATATCCGCTTGATCCGGCATTTGCGGGTAAATACATGGGCGGGAAAGGGTTTGGGGCTAAAATACTCTTCGATCAACTGCCGCCCCGATGTCCGCCCTTGTCCCCGGAAAACATACTGGTTTTTGCCGCCGGTCCGCTGACGGGGACCTTTGCTCCTGCAAGCGGACGTTTTGAGGTCTGTACCAAGAGCCCTGCAACCGGTTTGTGGCTTGATTCCAACTGCGGCGGTTTTTTCGGGCCGGAGCTTAAGTATGCCGGCTATGACATGATCATTGTCCGGGGTCGTGCCGCGGGGCCGGTCATGCTCGTGATCGATGATGGCAAAGTCAATCTGAAACCGGTCCCCGAGCTCTGGGGGTTGGACACCATCGTCACACATCGCCGGATAAAAGGCAATTTGGGGAAAGACTTCCGGGTTGCCTGTATCGGCCCCGCCGGAGAGAAAGGGGCTCTGATTGCCGGGATCATCTCCGAATACAGGGCGCTGGGCAGGGGGGGCGCCGGCGCCGTGATGGGATCGAAGAATCTGAAGGCTGTGGCCGTCAGGGGCACGGGAGGAATATCGATTCATGATTCCGAAAAATTTATGATCATGTGTCGAGAGGCTTTCAATGAGCTTGCAAACCATCCGGACACCGGTGGAGGCCGGCAGAAATACGGGACCAATGTGATTCTTTCCTGTATGGAGAATGCCGGCGTTCATCCGGTGAGGAATTTTCAGAAAGGCAAATTTGACGGAGTCCGGCAGATTAATGAAGAAACGCTTAGGGCTCTTTATGTCCAAAACAGGGCGTGTTTCGGATGTCCGATTTACTGCAGCAAGATTGCCGAGGTCCGGGAGGGGAACTATAAGGGGAGCTTTACCGAAGGGCTCGATTACGAAAATGTCTGGGCCTTCGGCGCTCAGTGCGAGAATACCGATCTCGGCGCCATCGTCGAGGCGGAGTATCTGTGTGATGTTTACGGCATAGACGGTGTTTCCACCGGAAACGTCATCGGTTTTTTGATGGAATGTGTTGAAAAGGGGGTTTTAACGGAAGCCGACATCGGTTTTCCGCTTCGCTTTGGCGATGCGGAGGGAATGATCCGGGCGATTCACCTCATCGGCAAGCGGGAAGGCCCCGGGGCTCTTTGGGGGGAAGGGGTGAAGCGGATTGCAGAGAAGGTGCAGGGCGCGGAGGCATTTGCCATGCACGTCAAGGGGCTTGAGCTGCCGGCGTATGATCCTCGCGGATCTACCGGGATGGCCCTGGCGTATGCAACGAGCGATCGGGGGGGGTGTCATCTTCGATCCTGGCCCATCGGAGAAGAGCTTTTGGCCGCAGAGCAAAGGATGGATCCCTTTTCCGATGAGTATAAAGCCGAATTTGTCAAAAACCAGCAGGATCTCTTTTGCATGATCAATTCCGTCGGTATATGCCTGTTTGCGACATTTGCCATGAATTTAAAACAGATTGTGCCGTTGCTGCATGCAGCGACCGGGATGGATGCCTTTGCCGATTCCAAGGCCATTCTTAAAATCGGCGAGAGAGTCAACGCTCTTGTGCGATGTTTTAATTTGCGGGAAGGTTTAACCAAGGAGCAGGATACATTGCCGAAGCGATTTTTTAGAGAACGCTTGAAGGAAGGACATTCCCGGGATCGGGTTGCGGATCTGGGCCAGTTGATGAAAGACTATTACTTTGTTCAGGGATGGGATTCGAATGGAATACCGACGGACAAAAAATTAAAAGAACTCGGCATTTATAATGGAGGTCAATGATGTTCAAGCCTGAGGGCGTCTATGTGGCGATGCTAACCCCCTTTTCCGCTGACGGGACGGTGAATGAAACGGAATTGAGGCGGATGGTTGATTTCCTGATCGAAGCGGGTGTTCACGGATTGTTTCCCATCAGTTCGGTCGGGGAATTCATTCATTTGACACGGGAAGAAAAGGTTCGGATGATGGAGATCGTTGTCGATCAGAATCGGGGTCGGGTCCGGGTTACGCCGGGCGTGGGAAGCAGCCATCCGGCCGAGTCCATCACTCTGGCCGAAACAGCAAAAAAACTGGGTTGCGATGGGGTAGTGATCGCACCGCCGTATTTTTTTCCGCTTTCACAGGAGATGGTCGAAAAGTATTTTGAGACGATTATCGATGCCGTGGACATCCCGGTGATCCTCTATAACATCCCTCTCTTTACGCAGCCGTTGAACTACGATGTGGTAAAGCGTCTTTCACGGCGCAAGACGGTGGTGGCCATGAAGGACAGCAGCGGAAGCATGGTGGATTTTATGCATTTTATGGATAAGATCAGAATTGTAAAGGAAGAGATGAATTTTTTAACGGGCAGGGAGGAGACCCTTTTCGCATGTCTGATGGTCGGCGGCAAGGGGTGTATGACGGCCACTTCCGGGATTTTGCCGGAGATCATGGTGGGGATTTACAGTGCCTGGAAGGAAGGAAATTATGACCGGGCGAGGGAGCTGCAAGTCTCCATACTGCTGGCGGTGCGCGCCATGTTTGCGCTTCCGTTTCCATTGGGTTTCAAGGTGGCCCTGGAAACAAGGGGGTTTGAGATGGGGCCGCCGAAGCAGCCGCTGTCGGATGCCGAGCAGTTCAAATATGGGACGGTGAAGGCCAGAATCGAAAAGATTATGAGTCCCATTTTGGAAAATCTTAACCAGCATGCAAGAGCGGCCCATGGTACGGAACGAATTTGATCGGCAGCATCTGCCGGCGCTCAATGGATACACCACTTTCACTTAGAATGAACCTGTCCATCTACCG
>CAZINF010000249.1:0-3555 GCA_964540555.1 uncultured Syntrophus sp.
ATATTTGGTGGAACCTCAATATATTGAGGGATACTTTGAGGAAAACCAGCCAGCAAAGTGAAAGCGACCAGTGACTCCAAGCCGAAACCTTTCCGATCGAGGAGGATTAAAGTTGGCCCAAAGATGTCCATCACATGACAATCCCCCTCAGAAAGTTCACGGTATGTTGTTACGGTTCTTCCATCACTTAAAATCGCCTAGGACAAGTCCAAAGATAAAACGAAACTTCCATTGTTTCAGATAACGAAATTTCTTCCTGATGCCTATCGGGCCGGAGAAATACAGCCTATTCGATATTAAAATACTGTGATTACGCTATTGACTGTCCGCATGTTTTGTCCGAGAATCAAAAGGCGAGAAGTGAGATAAACTTGAAAAAGGCCTAAACAAGAGGAAGGCTGAAATAATGGCGATCGATCCGATTTGCAAAAAGGAAGTGGATAAGAAGACTGCAATGGACAGAAGCTCTTCCCAGGGGAAAACCTATTGAAGCCGGTTTCTCCTGTGATAAGGTAAAAGTGTGAATCAGCTCTGCTTGACACCGGGTATTCAGGACATAAGCGTTTCCATTCGTCTCTTAGCCGAACAGGCCTTCTCAAGGACCACAGGAGCCTCTCTGACCTGTGGCAACCGTGTTTCTCTCCTGAAAGACGCCGCCGAAAATTATCCCGCATGGCTGGAAGCTTTGCGTTCCGCGCGGAAAACGATTCATTTCGAGAGCTACATCATCCATGAAGATGACATCGGCTGGCAGTTCGCAGAAGTGCTCGCGAACAAAGCCCGCGAGGGAGTAAAGGTCCGCATTCTCTACGATTGGATGGGTGCCCTGGGGAAAACGTCACGTCGCTTCTGGCGGAAGCTGAAAGAAGCCGGCGCCGAAGTACGCTGTTTCAACCCCCCGCGGCTCGACAGCCCCCTGAACTGGGTCAGCCGTGATCACCGCAAGATGATCGGCGTCGATGGAAAGGTCGCCTTCGTCACGGGTCTTTGCGTAGGCCGAATGTGGGTGGGCTACCCGGACCGCAACATTCCTCCCTGGCGGGACACCGGGATCGAGGTTCACGGACCCGCCGTTGCCGACATAGAGGGGGCTTTCAGTAACATCTGGGCGGTCACAGGGGACCCGTTGCCCGCGGATGAGGTTTTTGAACGGGATGCCATTCCCGCCGCGGGAGATGCCTCCCTGCGCGTGATCCCGACGATTCCCAACACGGCCGGCCTTTTCCGCCTCGATCAGCTCATCGCCGCTATTGCGCGCCGATCCCTCTGGATGACTGACGCGTATTTCGTGGGAGCAACCTCCTACGTGCAGGCCCTGCGGGCCGCGGTCAAAGGCGGAGTGGACGTCCGGCTTCTTGTGCCTGGATCAACGGACATCCCCATCCTGCGTGAGCTATCGAGATCCGGCTACCAGCCCTTACTCGAAGGGGGCGTCCGCGTCTTTGAATGGAACGGGCCCATGATCCATGCCAAGACAGCTGTTGCCGACGGTCGTTGGGCGAGAGTGGGATCGACCAACCTGAACATCTCGAGCTGGATCGGAAACTACGAACTTGATGTTGCGGTCGAGGATGAGAAATTCGCTCTGGAGATGGAAGACATGTATCTCGAAGACCTGAAGCATACCACGGAGGTTGTTCTGAGCAAACGCCATCGAGTCAGTCTCGCTGCAAATCGGCCAAGGCGACCACTCCGTGAGAGAAAGATCGGTGGAGGCAGCGTAAGCCGCGCTGGGGCGAGTGCCGTTCGGCTCAGCAATATCGTCGGGGCCGCCATCACCAACCATCGGCTCCTCGGTCCTGCCGAGGCCAGGATCACTGGGATTGGCAGTCTTTCACTGCTTCTATTCGCCCTGGTAAGTGTCCTACTCCCCCGGGCAGTGACGATCCCTATCGCTCTCCTCTCGGGCTGGCTCGGTCTATCGCTCCTCATCCGAACCCATCGGCTTCTCCAGAAGAAAAAAAAAGAGGAGGAGGGACCGGATGCGAAATAGGCGCTTAGCGAACATCCATCCGCAAGAGGTCCGATGCACCTGTTAAGAGTTGCGACCTACAACATCCATAAGGGGCGCGGTCTTGATCGAAGGGTTCAGATTGGGCGAATCGCGGAGGTCCTCCGGGAGATCGATGGAGACATCATCGCCCTCCAAGAAGTGCTCAGCATTGAAGGAAAAAAACCAAAGGATCATCAGGCGCGTTTCATCGCTCGCGAGATGGGGTTTCATTACCGGATCGGCGAGAACCGCCGGCTTCAAGAAGGCGCATACGGAAATGTAACATTGAGCCGGTTTCCTCTTATCCATACTCGTAACTACGACATCACTCAACCCGGACGTGAGGAGAGGGGCTGCCTCCGAACGGATCTTCAGATCGCACCCAACCGAGTGCTCCACGTCTATAACCTTCACCTCGGTACCTCCTACAGAGAGCGACACTATCAGGCCCGAAAGCTTTTTGATTTAGGAATCTTGAAGCCTGCGAACCGGGCTGGGCCTCGGATTGTCTTGGGGGATTTCAATGAATGGATTTCGGGACTAACTTCGCGTCTGATGAAAGATCATTTCAATAGCATTCCCGTCCGTCCTCTCTTCGGAAGGTCCCGGACCTATCCGGGTTTTTTTCCACTGGTGCACCTCGATCACATCTATTTTGATGGGGCTTTGGATGTGGTGAAGGTCGTGGTGCATCGCAGCCGGAAGGCGCTCGTTGCCTCCGATCACCTCCCGATTATTGTCGATTTCCAGGTGTAAGGCAGACGATTGCGCTCCTATCACGTGCAGCCGCGAAGTAGAAATATCACGATCAAAATAGGAATGGGAATGCCTAACAGCCACAGCAGGATGTAGCCGATTTTGCCCGTTTGATTACTGAATTCTTTTAAACTTCTCATGAGTTGCTTCTTTTTAAATTATCTAAAGGTTTCTCTGGGGTAGGCCCCGTTATAAGATGCCGGGTATAGGTCATGCCCCTGCCTTGTTTCTCTCACCCTTTTCGAGGGAGTTCTATCCCCTATTCTTGCAAAAAAGGTTATCACTTTAGCAATTCATTCACTTACTGATGGGAATGTTTTGCCTGCTGTTCGGCGACTGACAATTCGGGCCATGGTTCCAATACCTTGTTTGAAGCCTCCCAGGACTGAAGTAAGCATACCCAGGGGTTTCACAATTCTGCGCTGGATTTCGATTTGAAACGCTTTGACCCGGACCGCCATATCCTGTACGGTTTCGATCCCAGTCTCAACTCGGTCTGCCTGCCGATGAATGAATTGTGTGATACTCTGAACATCTCGAGAAATCAAACCGATGTCGCGGCTGATAGGAGCCACCTGGACGCGGACAGAATCAATCAGTTTCTCTGCTTCTTTAGCTGTCCGACGGACCTGGAGAAGGACAGGGATGAAGAAGATGAGGATCAAAACCAGGATTGCCGCAATGGAGGTAACACTGATGGTCAATAGCGTTGCTAGCGTTGGATTCATGATCACCTCCTTCCCATTTAGACTTTCTTTTCCCCTTTGATTCCTTTCTCCGCTTCACCGGCTTCGGCCTCCTTTTTC
>CAZINF010000250.1:0-3518 GCA_964540555.1 uncultured Syntrophus sp.
CCGGCAGCGAGGCCCGGATTCCGGAAATTCCCTATATCCTGGCCCTGTTGTCCGGCGCGCCGCTTCTGATCTTTTTCGTCTATCGAACGACAAAGGGGCGGTATCATCTCCTGACAAAGCCGCCGTTGTATGTCTCTGCGGCTTCGCGCCCGGAGCGGCGAAAAGCCGTCGAGGCAGCGGCCCAGGCCTATGCGGATCTTCTTGCCGAGACCGTGCGCGCCCATCCTTACGAATGGTATCACTTCGAGACTTTCCTTATTCAGAAAAAGGCTTGACAGATTGTGTCTTGTGTACAATATACCAAAGGAAAAGGTGTCAAGGGCCATGGCGAGGATTCATTCCCGCCAAATTTCTCTCTTGAAAGGAGTACCCAGATGAAGAAAAGATTAGATCTACAAAGTGTTGTGCGCATGGCGCTTCTCGTCGGGGCAATCGGTGTGCTGTCGCACGCTGCGGCATTGACGGGTTATGCCGCAGGAGCGAAATTTCCTGCAAAGCCGATTCTTTTCGTAGTGCCTTACGCCCCGGGCGGCGGCACCGACATCATGGTGCGCGTGATCGACAAGATCGGCACCCAGCTCAAGATCCTTCCCCAGCCGCTGGTGATCGAAAACAAGAGCGGGGGCAGCGGTGTGGTGGGCAAATCGTACGCCAAGACCAGGCCTGCCGACGGATACACGATCACGTGCGCCGATGACAGCAGCACCGTTGTCGATCTGTTCGGCAACTCACCGTGGCCTTACAATGACTTCACTTACATCGCCAAGCTGAACGTCGATTATCAGATGATCGTGGTCCGCGTCGATTCTCCCTATAAGACGCTGAAAGACCTGGTCGCCGCAGCCAAAGCCCAACCCAGGACAGTCAAGATCGCCGGCACCGGCGTCGCGCAGATCGATGTGCTTCACGTTGCCAGGTTTGAGAAGGCAAGCGGAATCAAGTTTAACTACATCGGGTTCGACAGCGGCGGACAGGTGATGACCAACCTGCTGGGCGGCCACGTCGACGCAGCCATCGCCAATCCCGGCGAGGCTTACGAGCAGATGCGCGCGGGGAAGGTAAGGTCGCTCGGCGTCTCCTCCGAAAAACGCCTTGGTTTTGACTCCGCCATGTTCAAGGATGTTCCCACATGGAAAGAAGCCGGCGTCGACCTTTCGCTCTCCCAGTGGCGGGGCGTTGCAGGACCCAAGGGGATGGCCAAGGAGCCGGTGGACTGGTTGACCGACGCCCTGAAAAAGATCAGCCAGAGTAAGGAGTGGCATGAGCAGTATCTCGACAAGTTTCTCCAGGTGGGTGTGTTCATACCGGGGGCCGACCTGCAAAAAGAAGCCGAGGAGGAATACGCTGTCTACAAGACCATTATGGAAGCGGCCGGCCTTCTCAAGAAAAAATGACAACCACCCCCACCCCTTCCTCCCCCGTCAAGGGGAAGGGATAAAGGGAGAGGAGCATCTCATATAACGAAAATGGGGGTATGCACTTGACTGAACCACCCGCATCATGTGGCATTACCGCCCGATATTCTAATCATCATAATACAACCTGTGGTATGAGGTTCAGTCAAGCGCATATCCAGGTAACGAAATTGGCCGGCGTGGGCGCGGGTTTGAACAATCCGCGTCCGCTCCGCAGCGAGGGGGAGAAATGACAGAGAGAACGGCCGATACGATCAGCGGCCTGTTTTTGATTGCCGTTGCACTCGTCTTTGGAGCAGCCGCACAGTTGCTGCCGACCACCTTTGCATATGAGTTCGCAGGTCCATCCTTTATGCCGACTTTGCTATCGATAGCATTGGGCATCTGCGGGGTGGGAATCATTATTCATGCCCGCTCCCTACCTCCGACGAATCGTATGCCGGGCTGGTTAGCGGCTGATCGGGCGGGCGCCATCAGGATCGCAGTAGTGGCCGGGGCCACCGCAGCTTACAATCTCCTGCTGGAACCACTGGGGTATCTGATCGTGACTTTCACTTTCCTTTGCTTTTTGCTCTGGTACCTAAAGGTGTCGTGGCGCGTCAACCTCGCGATAAGTCTCATTGCCACAATAGGCACCTATGCCCTGTTCGTCATCTGGCTAAAGGTTGTGCTTCCGATGGGACTTTTGGAGTTTTACTTTTAGCCTGGCGTGAAGCCCCCCGCCTACAAGGCGGGGCGTGCGGGTTGCGCTCCCGGTCATACCGGGAAATCCGTGAGTTACGGATAAGGAGGTCATGCGCACGAAATGGAAATCATTCAGAATGTTCTCCTCGGGTTCGGTGTTGCGCTGCAACCGATCAATTTGCTCTACTGTTTCATCGGCTGCCTGGCCGGCACACTGATCGGTGTGCTGCCGGGCATTGGACCCGTGACCGGCGTTGCGATCCTGATCCCGATCACCTTCGGGATGGATCCCATCACCGCCACGATCATGCTGGCCGGCATTTACTACGGTGCGATGTACGGCGGTTCGACGACATCGATCCTCATCAATGTGCCGGGCGAATCTGCCTCGGTCATGACCGCAGTCGACGGTTACCAGATGGCCAGGCAGGGCAGGGCAGGCGCCGCCCTCGGCATGTCGGCGATCGGTTCGTTCATCGGCGGTTCGCTTTCCGTCATTGGACTGATGTGTATTGCTCCCCCAATAGCCAAACTCGCACTCTCTTTCGGCCCGCCGGAATATTTTGCCCTCATGTTGCTTGGACTCGCCACCCTGACACGTCTGGCAGGCAAGAATCTGTATAAAGGCCTGGGGATGGGATTCTTAGGAATGCTGATCGGAACGGTCGGTCTCGACCCGGTGGCTGGAGTCCAGCGGTTTACATTTGGCCGTGCGGACCTGTTGGACGGTATCGGGTTCGTCTCCGCAGCCATGGGGCTTTTTGCCCTTGGCGAAATATTGATCAATATCGAGGGTTCGCTTACACAAAGGGTTTTTTCCACCCAGATCGGTTCTCTTCTGCCCACCAAGTCGGACTGGCTGGCCTGCAAATGGACGCTCGTCCGCTCGACGATTATTGGTTTTCTTATCGGGTCCTTGCCGGGCGCCGGGGCGACGGTTTCGGCCTTTATGGCTTACGCCGCCGAGAAGAAGGCTTCCAAAACACCGGAGAGATTCGGACAGGGGGCGATCGAGGGCGTCTGCGCAGCCGAGACCGCGAATAACGCCGCGACCGGCGGTGCGCTGGTTCCCCTGTTGACGCTGGGCATCCCCTCATCCGCAACGGTGGCGATCCTGATGGGCGCGCTGATGATGTACGGGCTGCGTCCAGGCCCGCTCCTTTTGACGGAGAGACCGGATTTCTTCTGGGGTGTCGTCACCAGCATGTACATCGGCAATGTCATGCTCCTGATCCTCAATCTTCCCCTGATCAGTGTGTGGATCAAGATACTCAAGGTACCCTATCCGGTGCTCATTCCACTCATTCTTCTGTTCATATCGCTCGGCGCCTATACAGTCGGCGGGAGTTATGTCGATCTTTGGATCATGTTCGCGTTCGGTATCGTGGGCTACCTCATGCGCAAGTTTGATTATCCGGC
>CAZINF010000251.1:0-3512 GCA_964540555.1 uncultured Syntrophus sp.
TACGGGACGCGGTCGGCGCCCGCAGGCGCCACCATCGTCTTGATCGCCCCTGTATGTTCCTGGCTGAAGACGACCATGAAGGGAATCTCACCGTTCGGCGCAATTCTGTCATTAATGACATCGGTCCCCTGGGGGATGGAGAGTTCCCGCTGAATTTCCGCCTCGGCAAGGGTATTGAGTTCGGCATCGGTCAGGATATTGCCGCAGTAGACGATCTTCTCCCCAAGGACAGCGTCGTTGGCATCGGAAATCACCAGGCGGACCCGTATCTTCGACTGAAAATAGGGAGACTGGTTCACGGCACTCCCCTCAATCACCTGAAGGTTCAGTCCGAGGAGGTTCGCCACGGAACGCTGACGGATGTCCTTGAGGCGGACCGGCACTTGAGGGGTTTCACGGCTTTTCGTTTCAATCCCGAGGAACTTTTCAACACCGGGAACACTCTGGAGCCAGGGTGAAGCCCATTCCAGGGTCTTGGACCGGACCTCCGGAAATAACCAGACATAGAGCCCGCCTGCAATCAGGGCTGCCAGCGCCAACAGTGCCAAGATCTTCAGGATCACCCGGCCCCAGCGCTTCCGCGGCGGTTCGGCCTCCAGAAACTCCTCTTCATCCATGTCATCTTCCCAATCGGCGGCCTGGTCGCTCGGGGCCTCTTTATACAGCCTATCCTCGATCCCCATGAGGATCGATTCTTTGGCGTTCTTGGATGAAATCTCCTTGTCCGCCGCTCTACGCGGGATTGGCGGTATCTCTGTCTTCTCTCCCTCCGACAGAGACAGACGGTCTTCGCTGAGGGAGAAGCGGTCTTCTGACATGCGCTTGGCGTCGCTGATCCTTACAGACGGTATTTCCGGCTCCACCGCAGACGGGGAAAACAGGGGCTCGCCGGCGGCAGATCGCTCCTGAAAAAAAACATCCCGGCAGCGGCTGCAGCGCACCCAGAACCCCTCTCCTGCGACCTGTGTCTCGTCAAACCGGAACCGTGTTTCACACTTCCGACACTGAATAATCATATGCCCTCCTTCACTTACGCAATGTCCTTAAGCATGCAGACATCTGGAAGAAAACGGAAATTTTCATTAAAATCAAGCCCATATCCTACAACAAATGCGTCGGGAATAGTGAAACCCACATACTCGGCGGTAAAGGGAGCCCGCCGCCTCTCCGGCTTGTCGAGGAAAGCGCAGACCCGAACCGAGGCCGGCTGTCTCTCCCTGAGGACATTGAGCAGATGGGAAAGGGTGAGGCCGGTATCGATGATGTCCTCTACGATGAGGACATCCATCCCCGCAATCGGCGTTTCCAGATCCTTGGTGATCCTGACCTCGCCCGAACTCCGGGAGCCGCCGCCGTAACTCGCCACCCGGACAAAATCGACTCGGCACGGGATGCTCATACCGCGGATCAGATCAGCCATGAAGATGAACGCACCTTTAAGAATCCCGACGAGGAGGAGTTCCCGCCCTTCGTAATCCTTGGAGATCTGCTCGGCAAGCTCCTTGACCCGCCTGCCGATTGTCTCTCTCGAAAAGAGAAGTTCCGGTTTTATCTCTGCCACCCCTTCAACCTCCGGGGAAAATGTTGCCTGCACAATGGCGTCGGATCACAAGATGATCCATCCGGGCTGAAGCCTTCTTAATACACTAAACGACGCCGGCCTCCCTGTCAACGAAAATCAGAAAATCAGAAAAAATCACTGCCGGTTGCACTCCCGGTTCAAAGATGATAGTAACACCGACTCATGATGATGATGAAAGATATGACCAGATTCGATTCAGGCGAGCTTTTTCTCGCTGTCGAGAAGCCCAGCCGTTACACGGGTGGCGAGTTGAATTCCGTCCGGAAGGAGGATCCTGCTTGCCGCCTCCGTTTTGCCCTTGCCTTTCCCGATACCTACGAGGTCGGGATGTCGCACCTCGGCCTGCAGATCCTCTACGCCATCCTGAACGCCCTGCCGGGGGTCGCCTGCGAACGCTGCTACGCCCCCTGGCCTGACATGGAAAGGGAACTTCGCCGGCGCCGCCTGCCGCTCGCTTCCCTGGAGTCGCAGAGGCCGCTGGCCGCTTTCGACATCATAGGCTTCTCTCTCCAGTATGAGCTCTCCTTCACGAATGTCCTGATGATGCTGGAACTGGGCGGGATCCCGCTCCGCCGCGAAGAGCGTGGCGAGGGGCATCCCCTGATCATTGCCGGCGGCCCATCCGCCTTCAACCCCGCCCCGATGAGCCGCTTCATCGACGCCTTCGTCATCGGAGAGGGCGAGGAGGCGGTCACCGAGATCTCGGCCTCCGTGCTTGCCCTCCGGGACCGGGGCGCGAAAAGGCGGGAGCATCTTGAGGCCCTCGCCGGGATCAGCGGTGTGTATGTACCTGAAATCCATACCCGGGGTGAAAGGATCACAAAGCGGATCGTCACCGATCTGGACGCCTGGCGCGTTCCGCTCTGCCCGATCGTCCCTCTGATGAAAACGATCCACGACCGGATAACCCTGGAAATCGCCAGGGGCTGCACGCGCGGCTGCCGCTTCTGCCAGGCGGGGATGGTCTGGCGGCCCGTACGCGAACGGACGCCGGCGGTCATCGAGGAGATGGCCGAGGCGATGCTCCGGGCGACAGGCCACGACGAGATATCCCTTCTCTCGCTGAGCTCCGGCGACTACACCCTGATTGAGCCGCTGCTCGAGACGCTCGTGGATCGGTATTACACACAGCGTGTCGCCCTGGCGCTTCCTTCACTCCGCGTCGAAACCCTCACCCCTAAGTTGATCGAGGCCATCCGCCGGGTCCGGAAGACGAGCTTCACCCTGGCCCCCGAGGCGGGAACGCAGCGGCTCCGGAACATCATCAACAAAGGCAATACGGAAGAAGAGCTCCTCGCCACTACTTCACAGGTCTTCGCAGCGGGCTGGAAAACGGTAAAGCTCTACTTCATGCTCGGCCTTCCCGGCGAACGGGACGAGGACCTGGAGGGAATCGCCGACCTCGCCCGCAAAACCCTCTCGACGGCACGGAACCGGGGTCAGGTCACGGTCAGCCTCTCGACCTTCGTCCCGAAGCCCCACACCCCTTTCCAGTGGCAACGACAGATCGACATCGCGGAGACCGACACCCGCCAGGAGTTTTTCCGCCGGCGTCTGAAAAACCGGAACATCAGCGTAAAGTGGCATGACGCCAGAATGGGACTTATAGAAGGGATCCTCTCCCGGGGCGATGAGAAGACCTGGGCACTGGTCGAGACAGCATTTCGCCTCGGCTGCCGCTTTGACGGTTGGAGCGACCGTTTTCGTTTTGATCTCTGGGAAGAGGCGATACGCAGGACGGGGATCGACCCGGCATCCTATCTCCGTGAGCGCCCCCTCACCGAGGTCTTCCCATGGGAGAGGATCGAGAGCGGGGTCAACCGGGAATTTCTTCTTGCCGAGGCAATCCGGGCCGAAAAGGGCGAACCGACGCCGGATTGCCGGACCGGCGCATGCTGCAACTGCGGCGTCTGCGATCGACGGACCGTTC
>CAZINF010000252.1:0-3504 GCA_964540555.1 uncultured Syntrophus sp.
AACACGGAGGGAACCTGGGTGAAAACGGGTGCGTGGCATGGATGTTCGACAAGAAAGGGAGCCTCGTCTTCGATAAGAAATCGGTCGACGAAGACGCCCTGATGGAGACCGCTCTCGAAGCGGGCGCCGATGATGTCCGCGATCAGGAGGCCGAGTGGGAGGTGATTACCGATCCTTTGAACTTTGAAGCCGTCAGGAAGGCCGTCGATCAGAGGGGTTGGAAGTGCCTGGATTCGCGTGTCGGACTTATTCCCCAGAATACGGTCAGGCTTGAGGGGGGAAAGGCCGAAGCGATGATGAAGCTTATGGAGAAGCTTGAAGATAATGACGATGTCCAGAATGTCTATTCCAACTTCGACATATCCGACGAGGTGATGGAAAAACTGGCGGCTACATAAAAAGTCCGGATGCTGCGTTGCGCTGCATCCCTCGTCGTTGCGGCGTACGAAGATGTACGCCTCACTCCTCAGGATTTGCGCGCCTTGCCTGCGGACTTTTTACGAAGCCGCCCCCAATACAAGGCTTATTGCGACTTTGTGTGGGAGTGTCAAAAACTGAGTCAGTAGTATAGAAAAGGTTGCATGGGAAAAGTTACGTTCAGGGTATTGGGCATAGATCCGGGCAGTCAGGTGACGGGCTACGGTGTGATCGAGAAGGCCAGGAGCGGCCTTTGCCACATCGTTTACGGGGAGATCAAGCCGGGCAAGGGGGCTACCCTTTCCCTGTGTCTGCAGGCCATTTACGACGGACTCCGGGACGCGATACGGCAATCGGCGCCGGATGCGCTGGCGATCGAACAGATCTTCTACGGGAAGAACGTCAAAAGCCTGATCAGGCAGGGTCATGTCCGAGGGGTGGCGATCCTGGCGGGGAAGCATATGGGAATCCCGGTGTATGAATATAGCCCACTGGAGATCAAAAAGGCCGTTGTCGGATACGGCCGGGCGGAAAAAGGTCAGGTCCAGACGATGGTAAGAGCGATCCTGCATCTTCCGGAGCTTCCGCCCCCCGATGCGGCCGATGCCTTGGCCGTCGCCATCTGTCACAGCAATTTTTTGAAGGCGGAACCCATCTGAAATGATCGCCAGGCTCAGCGGCACCCTTATTGAAAAATCGATTACCCACTGCGTCGTGGATGTTTGCGGCGTCGGCTACCGTGTCGTTGTCCCTCTGACCACGTTCTATGAACTGCCCGAAATCGGCCAGCCTGTGGTTATCCATATCCATACCCATGTCCGGGAGGATGCCTTCAGTCTATACGGATTCCACGACCAGGAGGAGCGGGCGGTCTTTCAACTGATGATCTCGGTGAGCGGGATCGGTCCCAAGCTCGCCATCAACATCCTCTCCGGCATCGCCGCCGGAGAGCTGATCCGGGCCGTGACGAAGGACGACCTGAACCGCTTGACCGGCATCCCCGGAGTGGGCAAAAAGACGGCGGAACGCATGATTCTTGAAATGAAAGACAAGGCGGCCAAGTTCGGAAGGGAGGCCGTTCCGGCTGGAGTGGCCCCCCTCAGAACGGGTGATCAGGTGAAGGATGACGCCCTCTCGGCGCTGGTCAATCTCGGTTACAAAGGATCCACGGTAAAAGAGGTCATCGACCGGATTGTACGGGAAGCCCAAGAGCTCCCGTCGCTCGATCGGCTTCTGAAACAGGCGCTCAAGACCATGGCCGGTTGAGAATTTCATGTCTCCAATGCACGCTTCCGGGATCAGTTTTTCAAAGGTCTCAAGAGGAAATAAGGAACGGAGGATAGGATTCTTTCAGTGAAAATAACTGATTCAACAAGCATTTCGTCAAAAAATCCGCTGACCCTCCCGCAGGAGATCGACGAGGACAATGGAGTTGATGTCTATCTCCGCCCGAGAAGTCTTTCCGAATACATCGGTCAGGAGAAGATCAAAACGAATCTCTCTATCTTCATCGAGGCGGCCAAACAGCGCAGGGAGGCGCTCGATCATGTGCTCCTCTATGGTCCGCCCGGTCTTGGGAAGACCACACTGGCTTATATTATGGCCCGGGAGATGGGGGGGGATATCAAGGTGACTTCCGGACCGGTGATCGAAAGGCCGGGCGATCTGGCGGCGATTCTGACGAATCTGCACGAACAAGACACCCTCTTCATCGACGAGATCCACCGTCTGTCGCATGTCGTCGAAGAGATTCTCTATCCGGCCATGGAGGATTTTCACATCGATATTCTCATCGGTCAGGGGCCGTCCGCGCGGTCGATGAAACTGGAGATCCCGAAATTCACCCTGATCGGGGCCACAACCAGGGCAGGACTTCTGACCTCCCCGCTGCGCGATCGGTTCGGCATGAGCTTCCGCTTTGATTTTTACACCCCGGACGAACTCGGCATTATCATCCGCCGGTCGGCAAAGATCCTCTCCATCGAGATCGATGAGTTCGGGGCGGCCGAAATGGCCTGCCGTTCGCGGGGGACCCCGAGGATCGCCAACCGTCTGCTCCGCAGGGTCCGAGACTTTGCCCAGGTTAGGGCCGACGGGCGGATCACGCGCGAGGTGGCGGTGCGCGCCCTCAAGATGTTCGAGGTGGACGAGAAGGGATTCGATCACATGGACCGGACCATTTTGCTCACCGTGATCGACAAGTTCGACGGGGGGCCGGTGGGGATCGATAACCTCTCTTCGGCAATCGGCGAGGAGAGATCCACGATCGAGGATGTCTATGAACCCTTCCTGATTCAGGAAGGCTATCTTCAGCGGACGGCGCGGGGCCGGATAGCAACCCGCAGGGCCTATGAGCATTTCGGCAGGAAGTGGACGGGGGGAGGTCAGACGGAGTTTTTCTGACCGCGGGAGGGTTGATTGTGAAGCCCCTTCGCGGAGAATCTGGTTTGTGACTTGGTTCAGAAAATATTGCTGCATATCTGTTGCGCGCCCTGCACCATCTACCCTCTGGAGATTCTGAGAGAAGAAGGTCATGACGTCTGCGGCCACTTTTACAATCCGAATATCCATCCCTATTCCGAGTACAAAAAGCGCCTCGATACGCTCGATTCCTATGCCGGTCAGCAGAGGCTCCGGGTCATGCGGGAGGACGCATATCCCCTGGTGGAATTCCTGCGGCGGGTCGCCTTTCGCGAGGAGGATCGGTGCCGGCACTGCTACCGCCTGAGGCTCTCCCGGACAGCACAGATCGCAAAAAACGGCCGTTTCGACGCCTTTACGACCACGCTTCTCTATAGCCGCTTTCAAAACCACGATCTCATCCGGGGCATCGGTGAGGTCGTAGCCGGGGTGGAGGGGATTCCTTTTTTCTATCAGGATTTCCGTGAAGGCTGGTCGGAGGGTGTCAGGATTTCAAAGAATCTTGGGATGTACCGGCAGCGTTACTGCGGTTGCATCTATAGTGAAAAGGATCGCTTTTACCGCACACCTTCCAGTGATCGTAGCGGTGACCGCCCCGGGGAAATTAGGGGAATTAGTTATTCCTTTCAAAGTCAACAGTAGAGATTGACATTTTTCATGTCAATC
>CAZINF010000253.1:0-3497 GCA_964540555.1 uncultured Syntrophus sp.
AAAAATCGGAAGTCTTCCGCCATCTTGCCACGTTCTCGCCGAACTGTTCGGCTTCAGGCCAGGAGGCCATCAGTTCGGTCTTGGCCTTGACTGCGTCTCCCATTTTCTGGATTAGTTCCCTGTTGGTGACGACCAAAAACCTCCAGGACTGCTGATTTCCCCCGTTGGGCGCCCAGGTGGCCAGTTCCAGGGCTTTCACTAAAAGGTCCTCCGGGACCGGTTTGTCCTGGAATGTGCGGATTGACCTCCGTGTCTTGATCAGCTTGGAAAGCTCTTCCCATTCAACCATCTCTTCCGCTCCTTTCCTGTTTTCTTGTCTCAATGCCGTTGAAAATACACCTTCCTATGGTTCATGTCAAATGCGGAGAAGGCTTATCGGAGCCGTTTCTTACTGAACTCATGAAGCCGCGAAAAAGGATGGAGAGGATGACCAAAAACCCCCCAAGAAGCGCCCAGGGACCGATTCGTTCTCCGACGAAAAAAAACGCCCAAACGGGATTAAGGATAGGTTCAAAAACGGGGATGAGGATGCCTTCCATGGCCGTCACTTTTTTGATGGCAACGGCATAGCATACATAAGAGAGCCCGAGCTGGAACACGCCGAGGAGCAGAAGCCCGATCCAGTCCGTCCCGCTCGGCAGGGAGTTCACCATCCAGGGAAGGCATATCAAGGCAGTCAAAAGGTTGCCGATGATGACGGAACCGATGGGTGACGCTTCTTTTTGCTTGCGCATAAACAGAACGAGGGATGCGAAGGTGAATCCGGAGATCACGGCCAAAATATTTCCGGTCCGCCCGCCGGAGCTTAACTCATCGAGAAAAAACAGCGACATGCCGCAAAGTACCGCCGCAATGGCCACCCAGTCGAACCACCGTATCTTTTCGTTGAGCAGCCACCCGGAAAACAAGGCGACGTAAACCGGTGCGGTATATTGAAGCAGAATGGCGTTGCCTGCGGTAGTGAGTTTGGTGGCATAAACGAAAAGAATGACGGTCGCCGCATAACTGACCCCGCCGATAAGCTGGGCGACCGAAAAATTGACGGTCTGTGTCCTGAAAGCGATGAGAAGAACGGTCAGCGCGATGGCGCTCCGGAACCCGGCCACGGCCAAGGGAGGCAGGGAAACCCATTTGATGAGCACACCGCCCAGGCTCCATAGTACGGCCGTGGCTGCAAGAAGAAGAACCGCTTGAGACCGTTTATCGACCTCCACAAATCCTCCCGAAGTAAAAAAGGCACCTGGTAATATCAAATGAAATGGGGACGGATTTCAAATCCGTCCCCGCGCGCCTAATAATTGGTTAAGCCCCTGATTGACTTGGTAGGCGATGTGGGACTTGAACCCACGGCCTCTGGTTCCGGAGACCAGCGCTCTATCCAACTGAGCTAATCGCCCCTTTTCATATCAGCCGTCAGTTAGACCGGAAGTTACGGCATTCTATACTACGCGATGTCCGAATATTCAATCTTTTTCCACCCTGCATCGGTGCATCCAGGCGGTGGTATCCATGTCACTAACACCGTTTGTTGTCAATCTGTTTTTCGCGATTGAGGTTGAAATTACCCTCCGAAGCTGTTACATTCATAAAAAATTTCTGGAAGATGCCATGGCTCGTGCAGCAAAGTTTTCAACGATTCCATCCGGGAGCGAAACGTGCGGGACCTCCCCTGCAGACGGGAATAAGGGGGACAATATCAAACAGAACCCGTCCCTGCCGAAAAGCCGCATCCTGTGGGCGGCAGGCATCACACTATGGACTTTCGTATGCATCTGGCCGTCTCCCGCGCTGGCGTTGAATCAGATCCTGAGCATCCGCCATTGGGTTGCGCCGGACCATACGCGGGTCGTGATCGATACGGTCGACGAGGCACTTTTTTCAACGGAAAAAGAGGACCGCAAGATTATCGTCGTTTTTGAGGACACCGCATTTCCCGCCCACATTTCCCCTCTGATCCTCATCAACAAACCGGGATTGGAAAGGGTGGCCATTTCTACCCACGCCCCTTCCGGGGTGCGGGTAGAGTTGTCGCTCCCCGGTCAGGTGCAGACGACGGTTTTCAAGTTAAAGAAAATACAGGATAAACCGTACCGGATCGTCATCGATATCGTCTTGCCGGATGTCGCCAAGCGAGAAAGCGAGGCGCGCGAACGGGTCAAGATTGCCGGTAAGGACCGCATCGTCGTGATCGATCCCGGACACGGAGGAGAGGCAGTGGGGGCGGTCGGAAGCGGAGGCACGTTCGAAAAGGAGGTGGTTCTTTCGATCAGCAGGAAGCTCCGGGACATCCTGAACAGGCGGCCGGGGTACCGCGCTTTTCTGACCCGAGAAGGCGACTATTACGTTTCATTCAACTACAGGCTGATGATCGCCAGGGAATACGGAGCGGATCTTTTCGTCAGCATCCATGCGGATGCGGCAAAAAACAGAAAAGCCAGCGGCGCTTCGGTCTACTGCCTCTCTACGGGAGCGGTGAGCAGCGAGGCGGCGAAAATTCTGGCCCGGAGTGAAAACCTGGCCGACATTGTCGGCGGCGTTGCCAACGGAGAGGGCAGCGACGCTTCCGATCCGATCATACTTGATATGTTTCAGACCCATACCCTCAACCAATCCAAAACCTTCGGCGGTGTTCTCCTGAAGCATCTTCAAGCGGTGAATCATCTGAAATTCGCGACGATTCAGGAAGCGCCGTTGCATGTGCTCAAACTTCCCGAGATACCATCGGTCCTGGTCGAAGCGGCCTATATCTCCAATCCAAAAGAAGAAAAACTCCTGAAGAGCCCCCAATTTCAGGCGCGGATCGCCGAGGTTGTCGCCGAGGCCGTCGGCGAATTCCTGCCACCCCTCCCCCCCGTTGCCTCATTGGTTTCAGGCGGGAAGGGTGAGAAGGGCAGGGACCGGGATCAGGCAAGTCAGGGGGATCGGATGGCTGGAGATGTCGTGAAGGTAAGAAGAGAAGGCCCAGACCGGGCGGCCGGGGCTCTTTCCAGCGCGCAGAACAGACATCCCGCACCGCGGAAGACCGGCGATACCCCTTCAGTTCGGGAGGCGGTCTCGCTTTATCGGGTGAAAAAAGGGGACACCCTGGAGAAAATCGCACGGAGGCACGCCACCTCTGTCAGCGTCCTTCTCAGCCTGAATTATATGAAATCCCGTGATCCCCTCTATGTGGACCGTGTGATAAAGATTTCCGAGACGACGGTCAGGAAAAAAGGGAAGAAGGGGAAGGATTTGACGGTCCTGGATCAGAGACGTTTTCCTGCGGAGGGATCAGGAAAGACCATCTACCGGGTAAAAAAAGGAGACACGCTGGCCGCGATTGCCAATAGGCATGGCACGACGGTGCGCGTCCTCACAAAATTAAATCGCCTGAAGCCCGCCCAGCCCCTTCATGTCGACCGGAAGCTGGTCGTTCCCGGAAAGCCGACACTCTGAAAATCTGACTGCAATTCAGACAGTAGCGAGTCACAGCCAGACGGATAGCTTTTGGGTTACGG
>CAZINF010000254.1:0-3487 GCA_964540555.1 uncultured Syntrophus sp.
GAAGGAGATCCGTTTCTGTTTTGTATTTCGGAGAAAAATGGAACAGCACCATGCGTTTGGCCCCCGCCTGTCTCGCCAGCATGCCTGCCTGCCGTGCCGTGAGATGATACTTCCGCGCAGCGGCATCGGCATCATCATGAAGAAACGGCGCCTCGATAAACATCACCTCCGAGCCGGCGCTCAGCTCGATGATCCTGCGCACATTCTCTTCACTGTAAAGGGCATCGGTCACATATGATATTTTCTGCCCCGGTGTGATCTTCACGGCCTTCTGTCTCAAAACGCCAAGCGATACGATTTTCTCTTCCATCTGGCCGCTGGTATTGCGCCACCATGCCCGCACGGGCAGGTCATCCGGTTCACCCTTCATCACATGCGCCTTGAGCTCCAGCAGCCACGCCCCGGTGGGAAGCTCCATCTCCCGCAACACATTCTTCTTGATATTGATGCGGGTCTTTTCTTCAAAGCAAAAGGCCAGGCAGGGCGTCCCGTGATCGAGGAACACCGACCTGACGGAAAAGAAATCCCCTTGAACAAGAGTCCCGTCGTAATCGACACATTCTTCATCCTCCGGCCTGAAGGCGTTCCTGCAGCGATATCGTCTGCTGATTGTATATTCCCGATGGATCTCTGTGACGAGCAATTCAAAGTCATTGGTGTAATTGGCGACCAGATTCCACGTATAGGAGCGGAGCTTGTCCTCCACGTTCCGCAGAAAATCGGGCGGTCCGTAAAGACGGATCCGTCGATCTCTCCCCAGGGAAATCCTCAGCAGACGATCAAAACCGATGAAGTGGTCCATGTGGGTATGGGAGACGAAAACGAAGTCGATCTTCAGGAGTTTGCGCGGCGGCAGGTTATGGATATCGCCGAGGTCGAAAAGAAAGGCCTCCCTCCGGTACTTGAAATCCACATACACGCCGGGGTCGCCAGAGGGATCATTGATCAGAGAAGCGCTGTGAATCACTATCTATCCTCCTCAGGGGTGCGCATCGTCCCAGTTTTTCCCCGAGGCGATCTCCACCTTGAGCGGAATCCGCAGTTTCACAACCCCTTCCATTTCCTCGCGGACAATGACAATAAGAGCCTCTCTTTCAGCCACGGGCGCCTCGAAGACGAGCTCGTCATGGACCTGCATGATCATCGCGGCCGTGAGGCCTTTTTCCTTAATACGTCGGAAGATCCGGACCATGGCGACCTTGATGAGGTCCGCCGCCGTCCCCTGGATGGGGGCGTTGATCGCCATCCGCTCTGCGAACTGCCGGATTGCGGGCTGGGGGCTGTTGATCTCCGGCAGATACCGCCGCCTCTTCAGGAGGGTCGTCACATACCCCTCCCGCCTCGCCTGCATAAGGAGGCTGTCCAGATACTCCCGAACCTTTGCATATTTCCGGAAATAGCCGTCGATGTATGCCTGGGCGAGCTTTTGCGTGACATTGAGTTCCTTGGCAAGGCCGAAGGCGCTCATCCCGTAAAGGACGCCGAAATTGATCACTTTCGCCTGCCGCCGCATGTCGGCGTTGACCATCTCGGGGAAAACCCCGAAGATGTCGGAGGCGGTCCGGCTGTGGATATCGTCGCCGGCGGTGAAGGCCTCGATCAGCGCTTCGTCTCCCGAGAGATGGGCCAGGACCCGGAGCTCGATCTGGGAGTAGTCGGCCGAGACGATCCCCCATCCCGGCGGGGCGATAAACGCCTGACGGATCCGCTTCCCTTCGAGGGTCCGGATAGGGATGTTCTGGAGGTTCGGGTTGCTGCTGGAGAGCCTCCCCGTCGCGGTTACCGTCTGGTTATAGGAGGTATGGACCCGACCCGTCCGGGGGTGGACCATCGCCGGCAGGGCGTCGATGTAAGTCGATTTCAGCTTGACCATCCCCCGGTAGGCAAGGATCTCCGCGGGAAGCTCATGACTCAGTGCAAGCGAGGAGAGGACATCCACGTCGGTGGAATACCCCTCTTTGGTCTTTCGTCCCCGGGGCAGGCCCAGCTTTTCGAAGAGGATGACCTGAAGCTGCTTGGGGGAGTTGATGTTGAATTTCTCCCCCGCGAGCCGACAGATCTTCTCCTCTGAAAGGTCAAGGAGCTGCACAATCTCAAGCGACATCGCTTTGAGGAGCGCCAGATCGAGGAGCACCCCCTTTTGCTCCATCGCCGCCAGGACCGTTACGAGGGGCATCTCCACGTCGCGCAGGAGTTCGTCGAGGTCCGCCGCGGCGATCTTCTTCGAGAGCTCCGCTGCAAGGGCCATCACGGCGTCGGCTCGCCGGCACGCGTAGTCCGCAGCCTTTGCCACCGTAATGGCTGAAAACGGTACAGCCTTTGCGCCGCTTCCAACGACCTCTTTCGCAGCGGATACCTGCCGACCAAGATGGTCGAGGACCGTGTCGGCCAATTCGAAGCTGTGCCTCGCCGGATTGAGGAGATAGGAAGCGACCATCGTATCGCAGCCGATTCCCTTCATGGGAACGCCGATTTCAGAAAGGACGATGGCTGTGGTCTTCAGATCGTTGCCGTGCTTTACGACCGCGGGATCGGCGAGGAAGGGGGCAAGGGCGCTCATGACCGCGCCGGCGGGAAGCTGGGGCGATCCGTCTTCATGGGCGATGGGGATGTAAAATCCCTCACCCGGCGAGGGCGAGACGGCCACACCGACAAGCGAGGCCCGCATCGCCTCCGCGGAGGAGAGGAGCGGTTCGAGGGAGAATTCCCCGATCTGGCCCAGCCGGATAACGAGCGCCTCGAGCTCCTCCGGCGTCCGGACAATCCGGTAGTCCCCGGCGGTTTCCGCACCGCGGGACCTGAATTCCTGGAGGAGCGATGAAAATTCGAACTCTTTAAAGAGCGAGATGAGGAGTTCCCGATCGGGTTCGCTCCGGCGGCAGGCCTCCAGGTCGAATGCGATCGCCGCATCGGTCCGGATCTGGGCCAACTCCCGGCTGAGTCTCGCCTGGTCGGCGTTTGCAAGAACCGCCTCCCGGGTCTTCGCATTGTGGATCTTCTCCGGGTGGGCCAGGATCTCCTCGACGCCGCCGAACTGCTCGATCAGACGGAGCGCCCCTTTCGGTCCGATCCCCGGAACGCCGGGGATGTTGTCGGAGGCATCTCCCATGAGACCGAGGAGCTCTACGACCTTCTCTGGCGGAACGCCGAAGCGCTCCTTCACGGCGGCGATATCGTAGGTTTTATCCTTCATCGTATCGACCATGATGATATCGGAAGAGACGAGCTGCATCATGTCTTTGTCGCCGGAGACGATGACAACCTCCATCCCCTCGGCCGCCTGTCTGCGGGCAATCGTACCGATGATGTCGTCGGCCTCGATCCCCTGCTGTTCCAGGACGGGGATGGCGAACCCCCGGACGATCTCCTTCACATAGGGGATCTGGGGGATGAGGGTATCGGGGGTGGCCCGGCGCGTCGCTTTATAGTCCGCAAAGGCCTCGTGCCGGAAGGTGGGGCCCTTGACATCGAAAGCGATGGCGATGTA
>CAZINF010000255.1:0-3454 GCA_964540555.1 uncultured Syntrophus sp.
GAAAAGGAGTGTGAGATATGGGCAGTTTGATCGTCGATCCGAGGGATCAGAAATTCGTTCTTTATAAGATGCTGAATGTCGAAGAACTCTGCAAGGCGCCGCTTTTCGCCGACTTTTCACGGGACATGTTCGACATGGC
The DNA here is from genome assembly GCA_964540555.1 of uncultured Syntrophus sp. Lineage (GTDB taxonomy): Bacteria > Desulfobacterota > Syntrophia > Syntrophales > UBA5619 > JAKAFS01. The sequence continues at coordinate 140 of CAZINF010000255.1, forward strand.
CCTCGGCGAAGCGGAGAAGTTTGCCACGGAGGTCATTTTTCCCACCCTCGCCGAGGGGGATCGGGAGGGGTGCCGCCTGGAAGGGGGGAATGTCTTTGTCCCGAAGTGCTACCATCGCGGCGTCAAGATCTATCGCGAGGGAGGCTGGTCGACAATGCGTGTCGACGTGGCGGAAGGCGGCCAAGGTTTCCCCAGCGTCGTTTCCGTGGCGGCCAAGGAGTGGTTCAGCCACAACACCGGCTTCATCAGTTACTTCTCCCTGACCGAGGGGGCCGCCCACCTCGTCGAAACCTATGGATCGGAAGCGCAAAAAAAGAAGTACCTTCCAAAGATGCACGCGGGCGAGTGGGGCGGGACGATGGCACTGACCGAACCGGGCGCCGGCACCGATGTGGGGAACTTGAAGACAAAGGCGATCCGCCGGGCGGACGGGACATTCCGCCTCCAGGGAACGAAGCAGTTCATCACGGCGGGGGACAGCGACATCATGGAGAACATCATCCATCCCGTTCTTGCCAGGATCGAAGGGGATCCCCCGGGGACGGGCGGAATATCGATCTTCCTCGTTCCCAAGTATATCGTCAACGATGACGGGACCTTGGGAAAGCGCAACGACTACACGATCGGGTCCATCGAGGAGAAGATGGGGATCCACGGCTCGGCCACCTGCGTGATGAACCTGGGCGACAACGGCGATTGCCATGCGGAGCTCCTGGGAGAGGAGCGCCAGGGGATGAAGATCATGTTCCAGATGATGAACGGCGCCCGGATCGGCATAGGAATCCAGTCCCTCGCCGGCGCTTCCATCGCCTACCTCCATGCCCTTCAGTACGCCAAAGAGCGCCTCCAGGGCTCTTCGCTCATGGAAATGAAAAACCCCGCCGCCCCGCGGGTTCCCATCATCCAGCACCCGGATGTGCGGCGGATGCTGATCTGGATGAAGGCCCACACCGAAGGATTCCGGGCGCTTTTGTACTACACCGCCCTCTGCGGGGACCGTTTCCGCGCGGCCGTCGACGAGGCGGAAAAGGACCGCTGCCATGGCTTCCTGGAGATCCTGACCCCGATCTGCAAGGCCTACTGCTCCGATATGGGATTCCGGGTGACCGAAACGGCGATTCAGGTTTACGGAGGCTATGGTTACTGCGCCGAGTATCCGGCAGAGCAGTTCCTCCGCGACGCGAAGATCGCCTCGCTTTATGAAGGGACAAACGGCATCCAGGCGCTCGACCTGGTGGGGCGGAAGCTCGGGCTCAAGAAAGGGATGTACTTCATGACCCTGCTGGGCGAGATGGGGGCGACGGCAGCAAAATACCAGTCGGCCCTGCCTGCTCTTGCGTCCGACGTCCAGGCGGCGATCAACACCCTGGCCGAGACGGCGATGCTCTTTGCAACAGCAGGGAAGGCCGGGAAATTCATGATCCCTGTGTCCAACGCCACTCCCTTCCTTATGCTGATGGGGCAAGTTGTCATCGCGTGGCTCCTCCTCTGGGAGGCGGGCGTGGCGAATGAGAAGCTCGCCGCCCCGGATAGCGGCGGCGGGGATAAGGTCTTTTACGAGGGCAAGGTCGCCACGGCCAGGTATTTCATCAAGCATGTCCTGCCCGAAGTGGACGCGGCGGCGAAAGCGATCAAAAGCGAGGACCTCTCCATGATGGAGATCGCCGACGAGGCTTTCGCCTCTTGATGGATTTGATAATCTAATACAGGGAGGCACTTATGGAAAATCGGCAAAGACTTTTGGATGAGATCTTCGAGACTGCGCTTCAAAATGACATGACCTATTTCGGCTGAACCCAGTCCGTTCTTGCAGCTTTGCAGGAAAAATTACATGTGGGAAGCGCGGAGGTTTTTAAAGCAGGAAGCGCTCTCGCCGGGGGTGTGGCAAGAAGAGGAGAAACATGCGGGGCGCTTACCGGAGCGATTATGGCGGTTTGTTCCGTCGTTGGACGGGAGAAGCTTGAAGATCGCGAGCAATATGGAAAGGCGATGGAAGAAGCCGGTCTCGTCTATGACCGGTTTAATGAAGAAGTCGGCCACACGCTTTGCTCGGAGATCCATAAGAAACGGTTTGGTCGAGTCTATCGCCTGGTCATCCCGGAAGAAAGGACGGCCTTTCACGAGATGGGCGGCCACAGCCGGACAGGATGCCCCGAAGTTTGCGGGGTTGCCGCCAGGATCGCCGCTGAGGTCCTTCTCGACATCAAGGAGAGAGAACCGAAACCATGAGATGTGCAGACGAGGTGTTCAACGTTCGCCAGAAAGATGAACCCGATGAGTTTTGAGCGTATCTGGCATGGGAGCTACCCCCCCGGCGTCCCCCGGGAGATCGATTTCGAGCGGATCACCATGCCCGAGGTCCTGACACACACGGCCGAGCGGTTTCCCCACCTCACGGCGCTCGTCTTCATGGGGAAGAGGATCTCCTATCGGGAGCTGGAGGCATCGGTGAACCGCTTTGCCTAAGCGCTGACGGCGATCGGGGTGAAGGCGGGCGACAAGGTCGGCCTGCTCCTGCCCAATATGCCCCAGTTCGTCATCGCCAGTTACGCGACCTTGCGGATCGGCGCCGTGCCGGTGATGAACGATCCTCTCTCCGCCGAGGAGGATCTCACCCGTCAGTGCAACGACTCCGATTCGAAGGTTCTGATCACCCTGGACCTCCTCTTCCCGAGGGCCATTGAAGTGAAAGAAAAAACCGGGATCCGGTCGATCATCGCCTGCCACGTCACCGACTACCTCCCCTTCCCGGGCAACATACTCCTCCGTTATGCTCATAAAGATTTATACCGGAAAATCGAGCCGGCGCCGGGGATACACGAATTCCTTGCTCTGCTCGGCGCATATCCCGGCACACCGGTGGAAAATAGCGCCCGCTGGGAAGAGGTGGGGGCGATCCTGTACACCGACGGGACGACGGGGGCCGGTAAAGGGGTCATGTTGACCCACGCGAACCTCTCCTGCAACACCCAGCAGCTCCGGGCATGGTTCCCCGAGATGAAGGACGGAAAGGAGCGCATGCTGGCCGTCGTTCCCTTCTTCCATTCCGCCGGCTGGACGGGAATACAAAACCTGTCAATCCTCGCCGGCTGGACCGACATCCTCGTCCCTCGTCCGGAAGCGCAGGTCGTCATCGAGATCATGCGGAAACACAAGCCGACGATCCTGCCGGCCATGCCCGAGGTATACAACAGCCTCCTGGCCCGGGAGGCATTCCGGAAGATGGACATCTCCCCCCTCCGGGGCTTCCTCGCCGGTGCGGCGCCCCTGCCTAAAGAGGTGATCAGGAAGCTCAGGACCCTCAAAAACAGGCCG
>CAZINF010000256.1:0-3422 GCA_964540555.1 uncultured Syntrophus sp.
TCCTTACCACCCTCTATGAACAGATGCCTTCTCCGAAATGGGTCATCGCGATGGGCAATTGCGCCATCTCAGGCGGCCCTTTCATTTTTGAAGGACAGTACAACCTTGTGGAAGGCGTTGATCTTCTTATCCCGGTCGATGTCTATGTCCCGGGATGTCCGCCGAGACCGGAAGCGCTTCTGGAAGGTTTCCTGAAGCTGCAAGAAAAAATAACGGGGAGCAGAAGATTCCCCCGGGTCGAGAGTGCATGGTGAGCGGTATTATTGAAGAGATCAAAGCGCGTGTCATTGGCGCCGAGCCGATCGAGATCTCCTATCCCCAAAAGGGGTATCACTTTGCCCTGGAGGCGAGCGCGGATACGCTGTCGGGTCTGGTCGGTTTCTTTGACGAAAAGCGATTTTACTTGGAATGCCTGCTCTGTACGGATTATACCGATGTCCTCGAACTGGTCTATTTTTTCAACACGCATCTCTCGCCCTGCCGCGTGAAAGTCACCCTGAAGATCGATCCGCAGCATCCCGTCGCCCCGAGCATGTCGGCCATATACAGCTCCGCCTGCTGGTACGAACGGGAAATCCACGAATTTTACGGCGTCCTCTTTACGGGACACCCCAACATGGCGTATCTCTTCCTCCACAGCGGCATCGATCACTATCCCCTGCGGAAGAGCAAGGTTCCCATCCCTCCCGAAGACCAGGAGCGGCTCGATTCCTTCAAGCCGGGGGAAGAGGAGGATACCTTCTTCATCAATCTCGGCCCCCAGCATCCCAGCACGCACGGTGTGTTGCGGGTGGTGCTGAAGATGGACGGGGAATACATCGAGCAGGCCGAACCGGTGCTCGGCTATCTGCACCGCATGCATGAAAAAATGGCCGAGAACAGGAGCTACCAGCAGTTCCTGCCCAATACGGGCCGGATGGATTATCTGGGGGCCATGTCCTTCAATCTCGGATATGTGTTGGCCGTGGAAAGGCTCTGCTCCATCTCCGTTCCGGACCGGGCCAAATTCGTACGGATCATCGCCACCGAATTGAACAGAATCAGCAGTCATCTTTTGTGGCTCGGCGCCTATCTGGCCGACCTGGGCGCACTCACCCCCTTCCTTTTTGTTTTCGATGACAGGGAGCAGATCCTCGATGTCCTGGAAGGGGTCTCGGGATCGAGGCTGACCTATTGCTATTTCAGGTTCGGCGGACTTTACAACGACGTGGATGACCAGTTTATCGCGGGAACAAAAGCCTTCGTGCAGCGGATGTGGCGCCGCTTCACCCTCTATGAAAAGCTCGTCACAGGCAACGTCATCTTCATCAACCGGACCAAAGGGATCGGAACGATCACAAAAGAGCAGGCCAGGAAGTACGGCGTGGCCGGTCCGGTCCTCCGCTCCGCCGGTATAGCGTGCGATTTGCGGAAAGAAGAACCCTACTCCGCATACAATGAAGTAGAATTCAATGTCCCCATCGGAGAGCACGGCGATGTCCTTGACACGTACAGGGTGCGCATTGCCGAGATGGAAAACAGCCTGCGAATCATCGAGCAGGCGCTTGCCAAACTGCCAGACGGCCCGTTCATGGCGGAAAAGGTCCCCAAAAAACTCAAGCCGCCCCGCGGCGATGTCTACCAGGTTGTGGAAACACCCCGCGGGGAGCTGGGCATCTATATCGTGAGCGATGAAAGCGACAGACCCAGCCGGATGAAGTGGCGAGTTCCCTCCTTCTCCAATCTGATGATCTTCCCCGAACTGGCCAGAGGGACGCTCCTGGCGGATTCCGTCGCCATCCTGGGGAGTCTTGACCTCGTGATACCGGAAATAGACAGGTGATACAGGGAATGGTAAACGAACTGCTGGAATGGGCGAGGTCGGATGCGGGAAAGATGATCGTCGGTCTTGTCGGGGTGCTGGCGTTTGTGGTCGTCAATGCCCTCATGCTGACCTGGGCCGAAAGGAAAATCGCCGGGCATATGCAGCGACGGATCGGTCCCAAGGAGGTGGGGCCGTTCGGTCTCATCCAGCCGATAGCCGATGCGCTCAAGCTCCTCGGGAAGGAGATTCTCACCCCTGCTAAGGTGGACAAGCCGCTTTACTACCTTGCCCCCACGCTGATCTTCGTCCCGGTGCTCGTCTCCTTTGTCGTGATACCCTTTGACGCCTCTTTGCAGGTGACCGACATCAATGTAGGCATCCTGGTGATCCTTGCCTTTTCATCGATTTCCATCCTTTCCATCCTCATGGCGGGATGGGGTTCTGAAAACAAGTACTCACTCATCGGCGCAATAAGGAGCGTTGCCCAGAATATCGCTTACGAAATCCCCCTGCTTCTGGCGCTTCTGCCGGTGATCATGCTGGCCAATTCGCTGTCTCTCAAGGAGATCGTGGAAAAACAGCAGGGGCTGTGGTTTGTCTTTGTCCAGCCGCTGGCCTTTATCATCTATTTTATCGCCGGAGTGGCTGAAACCAACCGAACCCCCTTCGATCTTCCGGAGGCGGAGAGCGAACTGGTCGCCGGCTACCACACGGAATATTCGGGGATGAGATTTGCCCTCTTCTTTCTGGCGGAGTACACGAACATCTTCATCGTATGCGCCATTGCGACGATTTTTTTCCTCGGGGGCTACCAGGGGCCGGTACTGCCGGGCATCGTGTGGTTTCTCCTGAAGTCCTATCTGCTGGTGTTTGTGATCATCTGGCTTCGGTGGACCTATCCACGGGTGCGCTTTGACCAGCTCCTGAATTTTGCCTGGAAGGGGCTTATCCCCCTGGCCTTCTTGAATCTTATCATCACCGGAGGACTCCTGAAGATATGATCCATGGATTCATCAAAGGCGCCGCCTCCCTTGTCGCCGGTCTCGGCGTGACGATCCGGGCCTTTTTCCAGCCGGTCGTCACCTGTCAATACCCGCGGGAGGTGGTGACGATCAGCCCCCGCTTTCGGGGGCATACAAAACTGATCGCCGATGCGGAGAACCCGGAGAGAAACAAGTGTACCGCCTGCGGAATATGTGTAAAGGGCTGCCCGTCCGGATCGATCAAGAAAGTGGAGGGAGAAAAGAAGGAGGGGGGAAAGCGAAAGACGGCCACCGAGTATCTCCTTGATTATACGACCTGCAGCCAGTGCGGCATCTGTGTGGAGGTCTGCCCCTTCGACGCCCTGGCTTTTTCCCGCGATTACAACTCAGCGGGCTACAAACGGGAAGACTTCCACTATGATCTGGTCAAGGAACTCAAGAGGGGTAAGGTGCAATGACTCCCGGAGAATGGATTTTCATAGCGGTGATGGCGACGACACTGGCGGGATCGCTGGCGGCGGTGTTATCGGGTTCGCTCATTTACGCCCTGTTCGGTCTGGTCGCGGCGATGTTCGGCATCGCGGGCATCTATATCTACCTCAATGCCCCCTTCCTGGCCATGATGCAGATTCTCA
>CAZINF010000257.1:0-3397 GCA_964540555.1 uncultured Syntrophus sp.
TGATTCCTTTTGCCTCCTGGCTCTTGATGGGTTATTTTCGCACGATCCCGAAGGAGATCGAGGAAAGCGCCATGGCCGACGGCTGCTCGCGCATCCAGATCCTCGTGCGCATGGTTCTGCCCCTCTCCGTTCCAGGCCTCCTTTCTGCCGCAATTTTTTGTTTCACACTGTGCTGGAATGAATTTCTCTATGCGCTTATCTTCATGTCTTCAGGCCCCATGAAAACACTTCCAGTGGGAACGGTTAGTGATCTGATCAAGGCCGACACCTTGTTCTGGGGCGCGCTTATGGCCTCGGCGGTTTTAGGGTCCTTTCCCGTAGCTTTCATATATTCATTCTTCGTGAAGCATTATGTCTCCGGCCTCACGGCCGGGGCCGTGAAAGGATAGTTTAATGAAAAAAAGAAAAAATGTGTTGCGCAACCTTTTGAAAGCCGGAAAGCCTTCTTTGGGAGTGCATGTGCACGTCAGTTGGCCCGGGTTCGTAGAAGTCATCGGGCAAACCGGAGTCATCGACTATATTGAGTTCTCGGGGGAATACGCACCCTACGATCTATATTCCCTGGAAAATTTCGGGCGAGCCGTGGATCTCTTTCCGCATATGACCTCCATGATCAAGATCGACCAGGACCCCAGGCTGTTTTTGACGAGCCGGGCGATCGGTTCCGGCATTTCGAACCTCCTTTTCGCGGATATCCGCGGCGTGGAAGACGCCCGGGAATCGGTTGCCGCCGCCCGTGCGGAAACGCCCAGAACAAAAGGTTTTATGGGCGCGGCGATGCGGAGGGATGTCGGTTATGTTCTCGGACCCGGGTCCAGGCAATACGTGCAGCAGCTCGAAGAAGGCGTTGTCGCCCTGATGATCGAGAAACAAGCCGCCATCGAAAACCTGGGGGCGATCCTTTCCGTGAAAGGGGTCGACATGGTCCAGTTCGGGCCGGCCGATTACTCCATGTCCCTCGGAATCCCGGGGCAGTGGAATGCCCCCCGGGTTAAAGAAGCTGAGGAATACATGATTAAAACGGCCATCAAAATGGGGATCGCCCCCCGGGTCGAACTGATGGATTTCAAGGATGCCGGGCCCTACCTGAAAATGGGGGTTAAACATTTCTGCATCGGGTGGGATGTGTTTATCATCCAGAAATTCTGCCAGGAACAGGGCGCTGCCTTTCGGAAGGCTTTCGACAGGTAAACGCCGGAGAATTTATCCTGACTTGAATTTAATATAAACCGGGTTTCCGGGCGTTTGTGAGGGAGAGTCACCATGGCCAAAGTCGTGATGGAGAAGCTGAACAAACATTTTGGGGAAGTGATGGCGGTGAAGGACCTGGATTTGGAGATTCCGGACAAGGAGTTCGTGGTTTTGGTGGGCCCTTCGGGCTGCGGCAAGACAACCACTCTCCGCATGGTCGCAGGTCTCGAAGAGATCACCGCCGGAGATATTTACATCGACGACAAATTGGTTAACCATCTCCCCCCCAAAGACCGGGACATTGCCATGGTGTTCCAGAACTACGCCCTGTACCCCCACATGACGGTTTACCAGAACCTGGCCTTTGCGTTGACCTTGCGGAAGCTCCCTAAGGCGGAGATCGACCAGCGGGTGAAGGAGGCGGCTGAAATTCTGAATATCGGCGAGCTGTTACAGCGTAAACCCAAGGCTTTGTCCGGGGGGCAGCGGCAGAGGGTGGCGGTGGGGAGAGCGATCGTGCGGAAGCCGAAGGTATTCTTGTTCGATGAGCCTTTATCGAACCTGGATGCGAAGCTGAGAGTTCAGATGCGAGCAGAACTCAAGAAGCTGCATGAGCGGCTGCAGGCTACCATCATCTACGTGACCCATGATCAGGTGGAGGCGATGACGATGGGGGACCAGATCGTGGTGATGAAGGATGGGTTGAAGCAGCAAGTGGGGCCGCCTCTGGGACTTTATTTTAAGCCGGCGAACAAGTTTGTAGCGGGATTTATCGGGAGTCCGGCGATGAATTTTATTGAGGGGGATCTTTTATCGGAGGGGGGAGAGCTTTATTTTCAGGCGGCGGGAGTGAAGCTGAAGGTGCCGAAGGACAAGGCGGAACCGTTGAGGACATACGGCAAGAAGCGGGTGATCTTTGGGATTCGGCCGGAGGATTTGCCGGAGGCGGCTTGTGCGCTGACTGGGGAGACGATCGAGGCTGTGGTGGAGGTGGTGGAGCCTCTCGGGTGCGAGGTGTATTTGGATGTGAAGAGTGGGGAGAGGAGTTTGATTGCCCGGGTGGGGCCGACGACGCAGGCGAAGCCGCATGCCGCAATCTGTCTTCAGCCGTCGCCGGAGAACATGCGGTTTTTTGACATTGAGACGGAGAAGGCGCTCCTTACATAAAGACGCAAAGCGCTCAGAAAGACAGGGAATCCCCTCTTTGAAAAGAGAAGGAAAAGGAATTGAACACTCTTTGGCTATCCTGAAGCGATAATCTTTTTGGCGATGTGGGAGGCATATTGTCCGACACACAGAGTAACAAGCTGCTCCTGACGGGCGCGCAAGTCTTCGACCCTTCGACGTCGGGCTTTCAACGATGGGATGTTCGCGTCGGCGACGGGAAGATCCTCGATGTTGGCCCCGCACTCGCTGCCCGGGCCGGTGAGCCGGTGCAGGATTGCCGAGGCAAGCTCCTGCTGCCGGGTCTCGTCGACTTCCACCTCCACTGTTTCCGGCAGGGGCAAGTCCTGAGCGTCGACGCCGAGGACGTGGCCCCGTGCGCGGGGACCACGACGTTCGTGGACGGGGGGAGCAGCGGCTCGATGAACTTCCAGGCGTTTCGCGACCACGTCATCGAGCCCGCGGGCGTCCGGATCCTCGCCTTCCTGAACATTTCGGCGATCGGCATGGTATCGGTCGGGGCGTCGAATGTGTCGTTTTTCGAGAACGACGACGACCGGCTGCTCGACGTGACCTCTGCCATCGAGGTTATGGAGAAGAACCGCGACATCCTCGTGGGCGTCAAGGTGCGCATGTATACGGGCCTCGCATCCCTTTCAGCCCTGCGGAAGGGGCGGGAGGTGGCGGAGCGGACCGGGCTCCCGATGATGGTCCATATCGCCTCGGGCCCCCCCCCAGCTTCGAGGAGATCCTTCCCTTCCTCCGTGCCGGGGACATCGTCACCCACATCTATCACGGTGGGGCCGATTCGCTGGTGGATGCGACCGGTCAGGTCCGTCCGGCTTTCAATGAGGCGCACATGCGCGGCGTCGAGTTCGACATCGGCCTCGACCGTGTTCACACCAGCTTTGCGGTGGCTCGAGCCGGCTTGGCTGCCGGGTTCCTGCCCCACTACCTCGGCACGGACATGACGCTCCTGAATCGGCACCTCACGGTCGATGTGCCGACCACGATCTCGAAGATGGTGGCGCTCGGCCTGCCG
>CAZINF010000258.1:0-3353 GCA_964540555.1 uncultured Syntrophus sp.
CTAAATATTTCAATAACTTTGCTTGATCCTATGCCTCCAAAGTGGTAAAGATGGGATATATTACAGGGAAACGGTTGCAGCACCCAAAGAAATAAAGGCAGAGGATTTTGGGACGATTATCGGAGAGGATGGTAAAAAACAGACAACCTTCAGGGGTTACCCGCTTTATTACTGGATTAATGACAAACAGCCGGGCGAAACAACGGGTCAGGGTGTAAACAATGTATGGTTTGTTATAAATCCAGATAGTTTCCCGCCTAAGTAGTTCTGTGCAAAGGACGGGGCGCTGTATTTTTGTCAAATTTTTACGGCACACGTAATGCTACCGAGGCGGGTGATGTGGAGCGCCTCTAGCCCCACATCACCCGGCATGCGGGTTCCACAACGGCGGTGTGTTCGATACCGGTTCATCGTTGATGGTCTATGGAAGAACGATCCGGCTTGCGATCAATATCATCTGAACCAATATGGCAGCCATAACTGCATATTGACCGTCGCCAGGTAATGGAGCCCCCATTCCGCAAATCCCGCGGCATCAGGGAAGGTGCCTGAAAACCATTCAAACCATTTAAGTAAGTCAATGTTAGCTAATTGATGAACTTATAAGAGCTAAATACTCCTATTAAAAACCATTGTGATAATGTGGCTCGCCAACAACCTCCCTGATATACAGACGAGTTATCTCAAATCATTGTCCCGGTTGTTCTTAATCCTCCTATTTCGGCATGACCCGTACTCGGCATAATACGTTGACAATCCGGTCCACCGGACTTAAAATAGCGCCCAGAGACGGAACGAAGAACACACGGCGAACTATAGAGAATTTCAAGGAGTGATTTATGTGGGAATACACGGATAAGGTCAGAGAGCATTTTCTCAATCCTCGGAATGTCGGGGAAGTGGAAAATGCGGACGGTGTAGCAGAGGTCGGTTCCATCGCCTGCGGGGACGCCCTCAAGCTTTCTTTTAAACTCGACGAGAACAAGCGGATCAAGGAGGCGATGTTCAAGACCTTTGGCTGCGCCAGCGCCATCGCCTCCTCTTCGGCGCTCACCGAGATGATCAAGGGGATGACGCTGGAGGAGGCCAAGAAAGTGACCAATCAGGACATCGCGGCCTTCCTGGGCGGCCTGCCTCAGGAGAAGATGCACTGCAGCGTCATGGGGAAGGAGGCCCTCGAAAAGGCGATCGAAAATTACCAGGGGGCGCCTGCCAAGGAGCCGGGGGCGCAGATCGTCTGCGAGTGTTTCGGCGTGACGGACCGGGAGATCGAGCGGGCCGTCCGGGAGAACAACCTCACGACGGTCGAGGATGTGACCAATTACACCAAAGCGGGCGGCGGCTGCAGCAACTGCCATGACGCCATCCGGCAGATCATCGAGAGGGTGCGGGCCGAGGCCAAACCGGCGGTACAACCCAAACTGACCAACATCCAGAAGATCAAGATGATCGAAGAAACGCTCGAACGGGAGATCAGGCCATCCCTGAAGCATGACGGCGGGGACATCGAGCTCATCGACGTTGTCGGCAATCGCGTCATCGTCGCGGTGCGCGGCGCCTGTGCCGTCTGCAAGGCGTCCGACATCACGCTGAAGCATTTCGTCGAGGCGAAACTCCGGGATCTGGTTTCACCCGATCTGGTCATCGAGGAGGTGGCCCCATGAAAACCGTCTATCTGGACAACAACGCCACCACACAAGTGGCGCCCGAGGTCCTCGATGCGATGCTTCCCTATTTCGGCGACCGATACGGCAACCCCTCCAGCATGCATTCCTTCGGCGGCCAGGTCGCCCTGCAAATCCGCGAGGCCCGCGAGCAGGTCGCGGCGCTCATCGGCGCAACGCCCGACGAGATCATCTTCACGAGCTGCGGCACAGAGAGCGACAACGCCGCCATCCGCTCAGCCCTGGCGACGAATCCCGAAAAACGCCATATTGTGACCAGCCGGGTCGAGCACCCCGCCATCAGATCCCTCTTCGCACATATGGCCGGTCAGGGTTATCGGGTCACGGAACTGCCCGTGGGCAAGAACGGCATTCTGGACCTGGAACATCTCGTGGCGAGCCTTTCCCCGGACACGGCCGTCGTCAGCCTGATGTGGGCCAATAACGAAACGGGCGTCATTTTTCCTGTGGAGAAGGCGGCTGAACTGGTCCATCAACGAGGCATCCTGTTCCATTCCGATGCGGTTCAGTCGACCGGAAAGATCCCGATAGACATGAAGAAAAATGCCATCGACATGCTTTCCATCTCCGGCCACAAACTCCATGCTCCCAAGGGGATCGGCGTGCTGTACGTCCGCAGAGGCACAAAGTTTTCCCCGTTCCTGATCGGCGGGCATCAGGAAAAAGGGCGGCGGGGCGGCACGGAGAACACCCCGAGCATCATCGGGTTGGGAAAGGCATGCGAGCTGGCGGCCCGCCGCCTGGAGACGGGAAACTCGCCCGTGAGTCGCCTGCGCGACAGACTGGAGTCGGCACTTCTGGCCCGAATCCCGCAAAGCCGGGTCAACGGTGACGTTTCGCGGCGGCTGCCCAACACGACAAACATCAGTTTCGAATTCGTCGAGGGGGAGGGGATCCTGCTGCTCATGAACGAATACGGGATCTGCGCCTCTTCCGGCTCGGCCTGTACGTCGGGATCTCTGCAGCCTTCCCATGTGCTCAGGGCCATGGGAGTTCCGTTTACCATGGCCCACGGCTCCATCCGATTCAGCCTGAGCAGTTACAATACCGAGGAGGAGATCGATTTTGTGACGGAGAAGCTGCCGCCCATTATCGAGCGGCTGCGGAGCATGTCCCCCTACTGGACATCCGTCGCGCAGGCCTGTGCAACCACATAAGGGAGCCGGAATCCCTATGCCAATGTCACTATCATAAGAGAGAGGCGATGGCCGGCGCCTGTCCCGTCATCGGCGGGAATGCCCGGATCACTTCTCTCTGATCGCTTCGTGAATCTTCCGGGTAAGATCCTTCATGCGGAAAGGTTTCTGGATGAAATGCACCCCTTTCTCCAGTACAGCGCTTTCCCATGTGGTAATTCCCCCTGAAAAAAAACTTGACAAACGCTATCCTGCTATTATAGAAGTATACATTGAATGAATGAACACCCATTCGCCTTGCACAAATCAGGAGATCGATTATGCAGGCCAATGCCTGGGTCAAAGACAAAAAGCTGGTCAGCGAGAAACGCCGGCTGATCATTGACGGGGCCATCAAGGTCTTCAATAAAAACGCATCCTTCTATAGAGATAGTGCCGCTGAAAAAATCACCACGTAAAAGGCGTCCTGCAACGGATAGGGGATGTCTACATCCAACCCTGTTCACACAACGGGGTCTTCTGAGGGGGGATT
>CAZINF010000259.1:0-3330 GCA_964540555.1 uncultured Syntrophus sp.
ACGGGGCCCACGAGCATCCGACGCAGGCCCTGCTCGACATGATGACCATGCGGGAAAAGAAAAAGCGTCTTGCCGGGCTCAAGGTGGCCATCGTGGGAGACATCGCCCACAGCCGCGTGGCCCGCTCGAACATCTACGGCCTCACGAAGATGGGCGCGAAGGTGAGCGTCGGCGGCCCCATCACCATGATGCCCCGCTTCGTCGAGCGTCTGGGCGTCGAGGTCCACTACAAACTGGAGGATGCCATCCGCGACGCCGACATCATCATGATGCTGCGTATCCAGCTCGAGCGCCAGGAAACAAATCTCTTTCCCTCGCTGAGAGAGTATGCCCGGTATTACTGCCTGAACCGCAAAAACATCACCGCCGCCAGGGACGATGTCCTCATCATGCACCCGGGTCCCATGAACCGCGGTGTCGAAATCTCGCCGGAGATCGCCGACGGGCCCTGCTCGCTCATCCTCGAACAGGTCACCAACGGTGTCGCCGTACGAATGGCCCTGCTCTATCTCTTGTCGGGAGGTCAGTCATGACAACACTGCTCAAAGGCGGAAGGGTCATCGACCCCTCTCAGAAAATCGACGACATCCTGGATGTCCTCATCGAAGATGGAAAGATTACCGCCGTGGGACGGAATCTCGGCGACGACGGCAAGGGAAAGAGAAAGGACCCGGGCCTTGCAATTCTGGATCTCAAGGGAAAGCTCGTTGTTCCGGGACTCATCGACATTCATACGCACTTGCGGGAGCCGGGTTACGAGTACAAGGAAACCGTCGAGTCGGGATGTGAGGCAGCCGTGGCGGGCGGGTTCACCTCGATTGCCTGCATGCCCAACACCAACCCGGTGAACGACAACCGCTCGGTGACGGAGTTCATCCTGAGACAGGCCCGAAAGGCAAACCTCGCCAACGTCTACCCGATCGGGGCCATCAGCCGTGGCTCCGAGGGAAAGACGCTCACCGAGTTCGGCGACCTCAAGGAGGCCGGGGCGGCGGGCCTCTCCGATGACGGCAAGCCCGTCATGCACCCGGGGATCATGAAGCGAGCCCTGGAATACGCCCATTCTCTGGATCTGCCCGTTGTTGCGCACTGCGAAGACCTGCAGCTTTCGAAAGGAGGCCTCATGAACGAGGGGCTTTCCTCGACGGAGCTCGGCATGCCGGGGATTCCCACCATTTCCGAAGACATCATGGTGATGAGGGACATCCTGATTGCCGAGTACGTGGGCACTGCCGTCCACATCTGCCACGTCAGCTCGGCCGGCGCCGTGCGCATTATCCGTCAGGCCCGGGAACGCGGGGTGAAGGTGACGGCCGAGACGGCACCCCACTACCTGCTGCTGACCGACGAATCCCTCAAGGGTTTTGAGACGTCCTTCAAGGTGAATCCTCCCCTTCGCAGTGCCGAGGATATGGCCGCCGTTCGCGCCGGGCTTCGTGACGGGACGATCGACGTCATCGCCAGCGATCACGCACCCCACTCGGCCATCGAGAAGGAGGTGGAATTCGAGTACGCCGCAAGCGGCATGGTCGGCCTCGAGACCTCGCTGGGGCTTTGCTGGAAGCTCGTCGAGGAGGGCGTGCTTACGCCGGCGGAGCTGATCGCGCGGATGACGGTGCATGCCGCCCGGGTGTTGCGGATTCCCAAGGGAACGCTGAAAAAAGGTGCCGATGCCGATGTAACCGTCATCGACCCCAGGAAGTCCTGGACGGTGGACGTCCGGAAGTTCCGCTCGAAGAGTCGCAACTCTCCCTTTGACGGATGGAAACTGCCGGTGAAGGCGGTCCTCACGATGGTGGGGGGGGAGATCAAGTACAATGAATTATAAGAGGGGCCGCGGGTGGAGGGTCGAGGGGGTGGGAAAGAACTTTTCTTCCAACCCTGGAACCAGAACCCTTATTTCATGAAAACCGCCCACAAGACCAAGGCCATCGTGCTCCGATCGCTCGACTACGGCGAATCGGATCGCATCCTTACGTTTCTCACCGATGAGTTCGGAAAGCTCAAGGGAATTGCAAAAGGAGCGCGCCGCAGCCGCAGGCGTTTTGCCAATGCCCTGGAGCCGTTCTCTCTCTCGACCATCCTCTTCTCCCGCAAAGGACGAGGCGGACTTGCCCTCATCGAGGGAAGCGATGTCATCTCCCACTTCGCCGGCATCCGGGTTGATCTCGACAGGACCCTGGTTGCCGCCTACGTGGCGGAACTGGCCGACCACTTTTCCGTGGAAGGCAAGAAGAACCTGCCTCTCTTCGATCTGCTCACGGATTTCCTTGGCTTCATCGAATCCGGCCGGATGACCGAGACGGCGGAGCGGTTTTTCGAGCTTCGCCTGTTGAAGTCAGCCGGGTTCGAGCCGGTGCTGGACCGTTGCGTCACCTGCGACATCCCGCTGGAGAGCGTGGAATCTCCCCGTTTCGACTGCTGCGAAGGCGGCATCCGCTGCTCGCGGTGCACCGTGAACGGCCCGGATTTTATCCCCGTCTCCATCGGCACCCTCAAGACGCTCCTTCTGGGACGGGACGTCGATTTCGAGAGGATGCCCCGGGTCGGTCTCTCGGGACCCATGGCGCGGGAGAGCCGGGAAATGCTGGGAGGCTTCGTCCGGCACCTCACGGGCAGGGAGCTCAAGTCTTTGCATGTCCTCGGGGAAATCCGGAAACGTTACACCTGAAATAGAATGAGTGCATGAACAGGATTCTGGATAGCGAAATTAGGCGCGTTTTCGGTAACCGATCTTCGCAAAGCGAAACGTCCGCAGCGCAAATTGTCTGATCCCGAAGGGCGAGTTTTTGCGCCTGCAGTGGAGCGAGCGTTAGAGCGGTCGAAAACCGTCTATTCGCCGGAAGAATCCTGCTCACGCACTTTTTGGCAACGGCCGTTTCAATAGCGTCCCTCTCCTTTTTTTAATTGACAGGACCCCCTCTTAGTGCTACTTGTCGCGCCTGAAACGGAGCCCCCTGTATTAACAGGCTTTTTAAGCGACGGGGTGCCTGTTTCCCGACGAACCGACAACCGTTCAGACCGCACGATGGGAGGTAACAGACGTGACCTTTCAGGAATTGGTTTTTTCCCTCGAAAAATACTGGGCCGACCAGGGCTGCATCATCCAGCAGCCCTATGATCTCGAGGTCGGCGCCGGCACATTCAACCCGGCAACTTTTCTCAGATCCCTGGGCCCTGAGCCCTGGAACGTGGCCTATGTTGAGCCTTCCCGCCGACCCACCGACGGCCGTTACGGGGAAAACCCCAACCGGCTCCAGCACTACTACCAGTATCAGGTCATCATGAAGCCCTCCCCGATGAACATCCAGGAGCTCTACCTGAACTCGC
>CAZINF010000260.1:0-3322 GCA_964540555.1 uncultured Syntrophus sp.
GTGGAGGAGTACTCCATCGACGAGGCCTTCGCCGACCTGACCGGGATGAGGCGGGCGCTTCGAGGCTCCTACGAAACCATCGCCCGGAAGATCCAGGCGGAAATCGCCCGGGAGCTGGGGATCACCGTCTCTGCGGGGCTCAGCATCACCAAGGTCCTGGCCAAGGTCGCCTCCAAGCACCGGAAACCCGCCGGTTTCACCATGATCGCCGGACGGACCATCGCCTCCTTTCTGGAGGGTCTGCCCGTGGAGAAGATCTGGGGGATCGGCCCCGCCACGACGGATTATCTTCATAAAATGGACGTCCAGACCGCCTTGGAGTTCGCCCGCCTCCCCGAAAAGACAGTCCGGGAGCGCTTGACGAAACCCGGCGTCGAGACCTGGCAGGAGCTCCGGGGGGAGTCGGTCTATCCCGTCGCCACGGAGGAGAAGAGCGCCTACGCCTCGATCAGCAAGACAAAGACCTTCGCCCCGCCGACCTCCGAGAGGGACTACCTCTTCGCCCACCTTCTCCGGAACCTGGAGTCGGCCTGCATCAAGGCCCGCCGCTACGGCCTCGCCCCCCGACGGATCGCCCTCTTTCTGAAGAAGCAGAGCTTCGACACGGAAGGGCGGGAAGCGAAACTCAGCCGCCCCTCGGCCCATCCGCTGGAGCTGTCCAACCTCCTCCGAAGCCTGTTCAACCAGATATTCCGTCGCCACGAACTCTACCGGGCGACCGGCGTCGTCCTTCTGGATCTCGTCCGAGACACCCAGATCCAGTACTCCCTCTTTGAGGACCCTCTGAAGGCGGAAAAGATCAGGGAACTCTACGAGGCGGTCGACGCCCTCTCCGGCAAGTACGGAAAACATACCCTCCATCTGGGCGGCTCCCACCCTTTAGAGGTCTTCGGCAAAGGCCGCCGGGGCGCCCCCACCGTCCGCGAGCAGACGCAACTCTATGGCGAAACCCACCGCAGACACCTGGGCCTCCCTCTCTTCCACGCCGACTTTCCGCCTAAAAGCACCTCCTGCCGCAAGACCGGATAAATTTGTTCAGGAAAAAAACATGTTCGGGAAAAAAACATATCCCAGAAAAAAATGTTGACATATGAGATCGATTCCCGTACGCTTCTACGCCACTATAAGGGATAATCTTCATTATATCGCCATATTTGACTGATAGGGTCAATCTATGAAGGTGATGTTGCTTTTTATATCGATCCTATCCATCGGGTTCGGTCTCCCCGCTTCGGCGGCCCAGCACGATGAATATCCCGTAGCCTCCCCGCCCTTCTCCGAGGGAATCTTTCCCTGCAGCAATTGCCACGCCGGGCTCAGTTTAAACACCAAAAAAAGAGCATTAAAAGATGAGCATGCCTCCATCAAACTGCATCATGCGGAAAAGGAAAGATGGTGTCTTGACTGTCATCATGCCCGCAACCGTGACAAGTTGAAGCTTGCCGACGGTGAAATCATCAATTTTACCGAATCATACCGGCTTTGCGGCCAGTGCCATGGAAATATCTATCGCGACTGGAGGGCCGGCATTCACGGGAAAAGGGTCGGCTCATTCAAGGGAGGGAAACGGACCTATTTCCTGTGCGTACATTGTCATAACCCTCATGACCCCAAATTTAAACCCCTGAAACCGGAACCGCCGCCGAACAAACCGGACCCGAAACATGGAAGATAGCTCCACGAGAAGAGATTTTCTGAAATTGATGTCCACAGGCGCCCTGGCAGGGCTCTCCTTGGGAACCCTCTCGTGTACACAGGTCCGAATGGAAGAGTTTCTCCAGAAGCACTTCCGCGAAATGAGCGAAGACGAAAAGAAAGCGGTCATCCGGCGGCTGGAAGAGAGGTATGCGAAAAAGTACGGCAGGAAAGTTCAGATCAGCACACAGCCGGCCGAGGCGGGGGCGCTTTGGGGGTATGGCCTCGATCTTTCCCGGTGCATAGGCTGCCGCAGATGCGTGTACGCCTGCGTGGAAGAAAATAATCAGTCCCGTGTCAAGCCTCAGCTGCAATGGATAAGGGTGATCAGACTGAAGAAGGGAAGCCTGATCAATCTGGAAAATGCCGAGCATTATTACAATCCCGAAACGGTGCCGGAACCGGGGTTCATGTACATGCCCGTTCAGTGCCAGCAGTGTGAAAATCCCCCCTGCGTGCGTGTCTGCCCTGTGAAGGCCACCTGGACGGAACCGGACGGCATCGTGGTCGTCGATTACAACTGGTGCATCGGCTGCCGCTATTGCATGGCCGCCTGCCCCTATAAAGGACGGGTCTTTAACTGGGCGGAACCGAACCTGCCCGCCGCGGAATTGAACAGCGAGGTGCATTATCTGGGAAACAGACCCCGGATGAAAAATGTGGTGGAAAAATGCACCTTCTGCCTCCAGAGAGTGAGACAGGGACGTTATCCGGCCTGCGTGGAGATCTGCCCGACCGGGACAAGAAAATTCGGAAACCTGCTGGATCCGAACAGCGAAATAAGATACCTGATAGAAAAGAAGAGGGTATTCAGATTGAAGGAAGACCTCAACACCGAACCCAGGTTTTATTACTTCTTTTCCGCATAGCGCCCCGAGGGTGACATGGAAGCTTGGAGATTTTTTAAAAAAACAGTGAATATGGTCTTTATAGGCACGAAGGGCTACTATCTGTGGTGCGCCTTTTTGCTTACGGTCATCGGCGTGGCGATTGTATTCTATATTCAGCAGCTGGACGCCGGGCTGATCGTCACCAATATGCGGGATCAAGTGTCGTGGGGGCTTTATATCGGCAACTTCACCTACCTGGTGGGAGTGGCCGCAGCGGCTGTGCTCCTCGTCATTCCGGCATACATCTATAACTTCGATCCCATAAAGGAAATCGTCGTTTTAGGCGAGCTTCTCGCCGCCTCGGCAATCATCATGGCCCTGATGTTTGTCATTGCCGACCTGGGACGACCGGACAGGTTCTGGCACTTGTTCCCCTTTATCGGAAGCCTTTCCTTCCCGAAATCCCTGCTGGCCTGGGATGTGATCGTCCTCAACGGCTATCTCTTATTGAACACGGTTGTCCCGATTTATATCCTGGTGAAAATCTATTTTGGCGCCGAACCCAACAAGAAATTTGTCATCCCCCTGGTTTTACTGTCCATTCCTTTGGCAGTCGGCATCCACACCGTGACCGCCTTCCTCTATAACGGACTGGCCGCCCGACCCTTCTGGAACGCCTCCATCCTCGCCCCCCGCTTTCTGGCCAGCGCCTTCTGCTCGGGGCCGGCAATGGCCATCATTATTTTCCAGATCCTGAGAAAAACGGCCGGGATGAAGATTAAAAACGAGGCCCTTTT
>CAZINF010000261.1:0-3284 GCA_964540555.1 uncultured Syntrophus sp.
AATCGCAAATCAGAGGAGAGGATTGGACGATCTCATGGAAGCGGAACGTGTGAAGAGACTTAAAGTGGAACAAATGATGGAAATGAGAAAGGAAGGGTGGTAGTAATGACACGAACGAGAATCGCATGTTTTCTGATGGTAGTGGTGTTTTTCCTGGCGGGACTTGGTGTTCCCAGCGCCAAGGCCCAAAACTACGACCTGAAGATCCAAACCGCAGTTCCCAGCGCGAGCATCTATTATAAACTAATCGAGCGCATGGCCGGGCGGGCCGATGCCATGTCTGGCGGCAGACTCAAGATCGAAGTTCTGCCCGCTGGCGCGGTGGTGGGTGTATTCGAGATCCTGGATGCGGTCAACAAGGGCATCATCAACGGCGGTTTCGCCTGGACGCACTACTGGTCCGGGAAACACCCGGCCGGCCTGCTGTTTTCGGCTCCGACCGCCGGCCTGGGCGTCGGGCTGGACCAGGTCAGTGTCATGTCCTGGTTCTATGACGGCGGCGGCGATGCTCTTTATCAACAGTACTTCACCGACATCCTGAAATACAAGGTCAAGGGCTTCATGTGCATGCCCATGGGGCCGGATCCCTTCGGTTGGTTCTCCAAACCGATCAAATCCCTTGCAGACGCCAAGAAGATGAAATTCCGTTCGCCCCCCGGCATCCCTGCCGAATCCTTCAAGGAGATGGGCATGTCTGTCGTCTCCATGCCGGGCGGGGAAATCGTCCCTGCCGCCCAGCGCGGCGTCATCGACGCGGCTGAGTGGATCGGCCCGGCCGACGACGCGGCCCTTGGCCTGAGCAGCGTTTGGAAGCACTACTACCTCCAGGGCCTGCACCAAGCCATCGACATCGGCGACATCTATGTGAACCTGGACTGGTGGAACAAGCTCCCCAAGGACTTGCAGGCCATTTTCCAGACCGGGATCATGGCCCTGGTCACCGACACCTACAACTGGAACGTGAGCCAGAACAGCAAAGCCCTGAAAAAATTCGTGGTCGAGGAAAAGGTCCAGGTCCACGACACCCCGGCCGACATTTTCCCGGCCTACATGGCGGCGTCTCAAAAAGTCCTGGATAAATACGCCAAACAGGACCCCTTCTTTGCCAAAGTCTACAAGTCGATGGTCGACTGGGCCAACCTGACGGTGCCCTATCAGCTAATGACAAATGGTGTGTTCTATCAAATGGGCAAGAGTGCCACGGATAAAAAACTGGTCGGCTACGACAAATAAATGCCAGATCGGCCGGCCGCTTTCGGCGTCCGGCCGATCACCAACAAAGGCGGATATTGACAATGGAATGTATCGCGGAAAAGCCGACGGGCGGACTGCATAACGCACCGCAGACGCTGGCTCAATTTATCAGGACTATAGACGGGATCAGCATCTCGAGCGGCAAAATCGTGGGGTGGTTCATATTCCCCATGGCCTTCAGCCTCGTCTATGAGGTTGTCGCCCGTTATGGTTTCAATGCCCCGACCATCTGGGCCTCCGACCTGTGCGACATGCTCTACGGTTCGTTCTTCATGCTCGGCTCGGCATACACCCTGCAGCGCCAGAAGCACATCCGTACGGATTTTATTTACGGAAAATGGACAATCCGAACGCGCGGAATTGTGGACTCGGTATGCTATATTGGTTTGTACTTTCCGGCCCTGATATTCTTTATGTGGGTCGGCAGCGAGTTCGCCTACCAGTCCTTTCTGTTTAACGAGAAGATCGTCACCAGTGCCTGGATGCCCATCATCTGGCCGCTAAAAATGGCAATTCCCATATCGACTCTGCTGCTAATCATTCAGGGGATTTCCGAGCTTCTCAAGAGCCTTTTCGCCGCAAAGACGGGTGTGAGTCTTTTAGAGGAAATCGAAGGGGCTGAGACATAACAAGGAGAAAATTTGATGAGTCCTGAAATTCTTGGATTGGTGGCGTTGGCGTCGCTGTTCGTCTTAATCTTCGTGGGGTTTCCGATCGCATTCACCCTGCTCTTTCTGGGTCTGGTGACTGGCTATATCGGCATCGGCAAGGTGGTGTTCGACCTGATGACGTTGCAGATCTATGCCATTATGAACGAGATGGTCCTCGCGGCGGTTCCCTTCTTCCTCTTCATGGGATACATCTTGGAGGGATCCGGGCTGATGGAGCGCCTCTTCAAGGCCTTTCAGCTGATGCTGGCCCGCGTCAGCGGTTCGCTCTACATCGCTGTCACCGCCACGGCCACCATATTCGCCGCAGCCACAGGCATCGTCGGCTCCTCCGTGACCATGCTCGGAGTCATGGCGGCGCCCACCATGCGCCAGAACAGTTATAACGTACGTCTTTCCGCCGGGTGCATCACCGCCGGCGGCACCCTGGGCATCCTCATTCCGCCGAGCATCATGCTCGTGGTCATGGGGCCGGTGGTGGGCGTCCCGGTGACGGACCTGTTCGCCGCGGCAATCCTCCCCGGCCTTCTTCTCGCCAGCTTATATGTCAGCTATTGCCTGATTCGCTGCAAGCTCAACCCGTCTTTAGGGCCGCCTCTTCCCATAGACCAGCGGGGCAACTCGGCGGTATGGCTGCTCAAAGAAATAATACTCGGCGGGATGCCCGTGACGCTGCTGATCCTGGCCACCCTCGGGACCATCCTGTTCGGCATGGCCACGCCCACCGAGGGTGCTGCGTGCGGCGCGGCGGGTTCTCTCGTGCTCACCCTGGCTTACCGTCGGTTGACCTGGGAAAGCGTGAAGAGTTCCATGTGGCGAACCGTTGAAATCTCGGCCATGATTCTGCTGCTCTGCGCCGCCTCGAATTTCTTCGGCGCGGTGTTTTCGAGGCTCGGTTCGGCCACCTTGCTGACCAAACTGCTTCTCGGCATGAATCTCGAACCTATGAGCATGCTCGTCATGATTATGGTACTCATCTTCGTGCTGGGCTGGCCGTTGGAGTGGGTGCCCATCGTGCTGATTATTATCCCCGTCTTCATGCCGATGGTCCGCGAAATGGGTTACAACCTTACCTGGTTCTGCATCCTGGTGGCGGTGACGCTCCAGACCGCTTGGCTGTCCCCGCCGGTGGCCCTTTCCGCCTACTTTCTCAAGGGAGTGGTGCCCCAATGGAAGCTTCAGGACATCTACGCCGGGATGATGCAGTTCATGGGTCTGCAGATGTTTGGGATGTTCATCATTCTGGTATTCCCAGCGCTGGCGACATGGCTTCCGGTGGTTTTCAGGCGTTGACCCGGATCGAAGAGGCGTAAACAGGGTGACCGCAGGCCGTAATGCGAAAGCGTGAAGGTGTTCAGCCTC
>CAZINF010000262.1:0-3280 GCA_964540555.1 uncultured Syntrophus sp.
ACATGAAAAATGTCAATCTCTACTGTTGACTTTGAAAGGAATAACTAATTATCCCTGTCCCCAATTGAGGGATCATTCGATGTTCTTAAAGCGATATCGGTTCCGCTGGTCTCTGATGATCGCCGTGGCGGTCGTCCTGGGGGGTGTTCTTATTTACGAGTCCCGCAATGTCAGGATCGAAACCGACATTCTGGCGTCCATGCCCCGTCACGATCCTGTCCTGGCCGACGCCCACCGGGTCGTCCGCCATCTCCCCGTTCAAGAGCGCCTTGTCATCGATTGCGCAATCCGGGGAGGGAATCGGGATACCCTGGTGGCCGGGGCCGAGCTGATCGAGGCCGGGTTGAAGAAGAGTGGTCTTTTCAGGAACGTCGGCATGCAGCACATGCAGGTGCTGATGCCGGAGCTGATGAGCCATATCGTCGGCCGACTCCCTCTGCTGTTTGACAAGGAGCAGCTCGAGAAGGAGATCGCCCCTCTTCTTATCCAGGCGCAGGTGCGCAAAGCGTTGGCGGAAGATATCAGTCTCGTACAGAATCTGGAGGGCATCGGTCAGGCCGATCTCATCGCCCGCGACCCCCTCGGCATCCGGAATCTGGTCCTGGCCAGGATGGCGCAGCTCCTGCCTTCCAAAGACGCCGTGCTTTACCGGGGACAACTGCTATCCCGGGACGGCGCCCATCTGCTGATCGTGGCGGAATTGGCCGGCGCCGCGACGGATTCGTCCTACGTCCGGGCCATTCCCCTCCTCGTGAAGGAACTGACGGAAAAGCTCCACCGTCAGTATGCATCCCAGGGGATAGGTTTTACTTTGACTCCGGTTGGGGCTTATCGCGCTGCTCTGGACAACGAAAACATTGCCCGTCGCGATATGCGGATGGCGATCTTCCTTACGACCATCGGTATCGCCTTTTTGCTGATCATCACGTTTCCGCGCCCCCTCATCGGGCTTTTCGCCCTGATCCCGTCCGCGGCCGGCGCGATTCTCGCCCTCCTCGTCTGTTCGTTCTTCTTTCCTTCCCTTTCCATCCTCGCGGTCGCTTTCGGCGGGGCGATCATGGCTTTCACGGTGGATCTGGGAATCGCTTATCTCCTGTTTCTCGACAGGCCCTATGAAACCTCGGGAAGGCGGGCCGCTCGAGAAGTCCAGTCAGCGGAAATCCTCGCCGCCTTGACGACGATCGGCGCCTTTCTGCTGCTCCTGATGAGCCAGTTTCGCGTATTGGCCGAGATCGGCCTCTTCGCCGCGCTGGGTGTGACCTTTGCCTTTCTTTTCGTTCACTCTCTCTTTCCCTGGATCTTTCCAGTTATGCCGCCGGCCCTGAAGATGCGGAATCTCTGGCTTAGCCGAGCCCTGGACAAGTTTGTCCTGTCGGGGGGAAGGGTCGGGATCTGGGCGGCGGCGCTCTTCTTCGTAGTCATGATGTTCTTCGCGCGTCCCGTTTTTCATGTCGATATCCATGCTATGAATTCCCTCAGCGAAGAGACCCTTGCCGCGGATCGAACGCTGCAGACGGTCTGGGGGGATTTAACGAGCCGAGTCTATCTCATGACCGAGGGGCGTAGTCTTCAGGAATTGCAGGCCAAAAGCGATCGCCTCACCGGTATGATCAAGGAAGATCTCAAGCAGGGCAAAATAGGGGGGGGCTTTGCCCTTTCCGACCTTTTCCCGGGGGAAGACCTGGCACAGCGCCGTGCCGCGGATTGGCAGGCCTTCTGGACGCCCCGGCGGGTGGCAGACCTCAACCGGGAATTGCGTCAGGCCGGCCGGGAGATGGGGTTCGCACCCACCGCCTTCCGGGCTTTCACAGACTCTCTTTCCGGGTCCCCTCCGGCGGCTGCGGCCATTCCCGAACAGTTCACCGGTTTATTGGCTATCGCTCCGGGGAAATCATCCTGGGTGCAGGTGTCGATGGTGACACCCGGTCCGAACTATGATGCCGAATCTTTTTTTGCCCGCTACGCCACGCCTGGCCTGGCGGGTGTGTTCGACGCGGGACTCTTCAGCAAGCGCCTGGGGGAGGTCCTCGTTTCGCTGTTTATCGAGATTGCCGTCATCACCGGCCTCGGGATCATCGTCGTGGTCTTCCTCTTTTTCCTGGACTGGCGATTGTCCCTTATTGTGCTCGCGCCGGTAACCTTTGCCCTCGTCTGCACCCTGGGGTCCCTGAAACTCTTAGGACGGCCGCTGGATATTCCCGGCATCATGCTCTGGATCGTCATCATGGGGATGGGGATCGACTACGGGATTTATTACGTCTGCGCGTATCAGCGGTATCCGGACGAGCGCCATCCTTCGATGGGGCTGATCCGTCAGGCGATGTTTCTGGCGGGGGCAACGACCATGATCGGGTTTGGCGTCCTGGCCGCCGCCCAGCATGCGGTCCTCAAAAGCATCGGCCTGACGTCGCTTTTGGGGATTGCCTATTCGCTCCTCGGCGCCTTCCTGATTGTTCCCCCCCTGGTAAAAAGGGCCCTTGTCCCCGTCGAGCTGTCTCCAGAAGCGGTCCTGGCGGGATCGCCGCGTCATCATCAGCGGGTGCGCCTGCGGTATCGTCACGTTGAGGCCTATCCACGGGTCTTTGCCCGCTTCAAGATGCGGCTGGATCCGATGTTTCCCCGTCTCGCCGCTTTCATGAGGGACCCGCGACGGATTCTCGATATCGGGTGCGGTTACGGCATCCCTTCCGTCTGGCTTTTAGAGCTGTTCCCCTGCGCCACGGTCTACGGTCTCGATCCGGATGAAGAACGGGTGCGCGTTGCACAGCGTGTTCTCGGATCGCGGGGGGAAATGCGGACAGGGCGAGCGCCGCAGCTTGACGAATTGCCGGGAGAGGCCGATACGGCCCTGGTCCTCGATGTGATCCACATGCTCAGCGATAAAGAATTATTGAAAACACTCGAAATTCTGAAGGCAAAACTCGTTCCCGAAGGCCGACTCATCATTCGGGCAACCATCCCGGTGGGCAGGTCCCGGCCCTGGATGGGGCGTCTGGAAGAGTTCCGACTGAAGAGCCATCGTCTGAAGCCCCATTACCGCGCGACAGCCGGTCTCGAAGCGTTGATCGTTGCGGCAGGCTTTCGTGTGGAGGAGATACAGCGGGATGGTCCGGGGAGCGAGGAGTTCTGGTTCATCGCGACCCGGGATCCGATTTTCAAAGATCCTACGGCAGGGAGGCGGGCGCCTTAGGGGGCATAGTCATGAAAGATTTCTTCTATCGATGTCTCATCTTCCTGACACAGCGCTGCGGGACCTGGATCTTTCTTTTGTTCGCCTGGC
>CAZINF010000263.1:0-3280 GCA_964540555.1 uncultured Syntrophus sp.
AGATTGAACTCTCAAACAAACACTGTATGCTAACTTTCAATATACGAGGGACAGCATGGAAAATTTGGGACAGCTCCCTATTTTTCCTGGAAAATAGGGAGCTGTCCCCATTTTCCAGGGCGCTGTCCCTATTTAACCTCATGATACGCCTGAAGCGGCATCACATCCCACGGCTCTTTTTGGAGGGCGTCGATCGCCTCGGTCAGCGCCCGGGCCCCGGAGATCGTTGTTGTGTAAAGGATGTTGTAAACAAGCGCCCCCCTGCGGATGTGGTAAGCATCGTCCCTTGCGGATCGCTTGGACGAGCTCAGATTGATCACAAGCTGAATGCCGCCGTTCTTGATATGGTCGATGATGTTGGGCCTGCCCTCGCTCACCTTGAGGATCGTCTCCGTTTGAACACCGTGCGCCCGGATCCTTTCCGCGGTCCCGCGTGTGGCGGTGATCCGAAACCCCATCCTCGCGAAGGCCTCGGCCACGGCTATTATCCGGTCCTTGTAACAGTCGTGGACGCTGATAAAAACCGTTCCCTTCAGGGGCATCTTGAAACCCGCCGCCATCTGCGACTTCGCATAGGCCATGCCGAATGAACGGTCGATTCCCATCACTTCGCCGGTGGATTTCATCTCGGGCCCCAGCAGGATGTCCACATTGGGAAAGCGGTTGAACGGGAAGACCGCCTCTTTTACGGAGATATGTTTCGGCCGGATGGGCTCCGTAAAACCAAGCTCCTGAAGAGTCTTCCCGAGCATGACTTTTGTGGCGAGTTTTGCCAGGGGAACTCCGATCGCCTTGCTGACAAAGGGGATGGTACGCGAGGCACGGGGATTGACCTCGAGGACGTAAAGCTCACCGTCCTTGATCGCATACTGGATGTTCATCAGTCCCACGACATGGAGTTCTGCGGCGATCAGCTTCGTCTGGTGCTCGATCGTGCTCAGGAGTTCCGGTCCGAAGGTGATCGTCGGCAGGACGCAGGCGCTGTCCCCGGAATGGATCCCCGCCTCTTCGATATGCTCCATTATACCCGCGACGACCGTCGTCGTCCCGTCGCTGATGGCGTCCACGTCCACCTCGATCGCGTCCTCGAGGAATTTATCGATCAGGAGGGGGTGCCCGGGGGAAACTTCGAGCGCCCGAACCATGAAAAGCCGAAGGGTCTCCGTATCATAGATGATCTCCATCGACCGCCCCCCCAAAACATAGGAAGGCCGGACCAGGACCGGATAACCGATTCGCTCGGCCGCCCGGATCGCCTCCTCGGTGTCCATCGCCGTGTCGTTGTCCGGCTGGCGGAGTCCAAGGCGGCTGACGATCTCCTGAAAGCGCTTCCGATCCTCGGCGCGGTCGATCGCGTCGGAGGATGTCCCGATGATCGGCGCCCCCGCCGCCTCCAACCCCCGGGCCAGGTTCAGGGGGGTCTGGCCGCCGAACTGGACGATGACGCCCATCGGTTTTTCCGCCTTCAGGATATGGAGGACATCCTCGAGGGTCACCGGTTCAAAGAAGAGCTTGTCGGAGGTGTCGTAGTCGGTGCTGACCGTCTCCGGGTTGGAGTTGATCATGATGCTCTCGATCCCCTCTTCCCGCAAGGCGAAGGAGGCGTGGACGCAGCAGTAGTCGAACTCGATCCCCTGGCCGATCCGATTCGGCCCGCCTCCGATGATGACCACTTTCGCTTTTGTCGAGGGGCGGGTCTCGTCTTCCGTCTCGTAGGTGGAGTAGTAGTAAGGGGTGTAAGCCTCGAACTCGGCTGCGCAGGTGTCGACGAGCTTGTAGATGGGAACGATCCCGGCTTCATAGCGCCGGCGGCGGATCTCGTCCTCGGTAAGGTTCCAGAGACCGCTGAGGGTGCGGTCGGAGAAACCGAGGCGCTTTGCCTCAAAAAGCAGTTCTGTCGAGGGCGGTCCGTTTTTTAGCTCCTCTTCCGCCTCGACCAGCGTCCGGATCTGGTTGAGAAACCAGGGGTCGATCCATGTCAGGCGCCGGATCTCCTCCATGGTCATCCCGTAACGGAAAGCCGCTGCGATATAAAAGAGGCGGAGGGAATTGGGACGGGTCAGTTTCTGTTCCAGAAATTCCCTTGGTTGGGGAAGATTTTCCGGCAGATCGATCATCAGGCCGAACCGTTTGATCTCCAGGGAGCGGATGGCCTTCTGGAGAGCCTCCCGGAAGGTTCGTCCGATCGCCATCGTCTCACCGACCGACTTCATCGAGGTGGTCAGGAAATCCTCCGTTTCAGGGAATTTCTCGAAGGTCCAGCGGGGGATCTTCACCACGCAGTAGTCGATCGTCGGCTCGAAAGAGGCCATCGTCTCACGGGTGATGTCGTTCGGAATTTCATCGAGGGTATAGCCGACCGCCAGCTTTGCCGCGATCTTGGCGATGGGGAAGCCCGTCGCCTTCGAGGCGAGCGCCGAGGAGCGGGAGACCCGGGGGTTCATCTCGATGACGATCATCTCGCCCGTATCCGGGTGAACCGCGAACTGGACGTTGGAGCCGCCCGTCTCGACGCCGATCTCGCGCATGATGGCGATCGCCGCGTCCCGCATCTTCTGGTACTCGACGTCGGTTAGCGTCTGGGCGGGGGCGACGGTGATCGATTCGCCCGTATGGACCCCCATGGCATCCATGTTCTCGATGGAACAGATAATGACGACGTTGTCCGCCTTGTCGCGCATCACCTCGAGCTCATACTCCTTCCAGCCCAGAGCCGACTGTTCTATCATGACCTCGTGAATCAGAGAGGCGTCGAGCCCGCCCTTGGCGATCTCGGCGAGTTCCTCCCGGTTGTAGGCGATGCCGCTCCCCGTACCGCCCAGGGTGAAAGAGGGACGCACGATGATGGGAAATCCGATCCGGGAGGCAATCGCAAAGACGTCGTCTATCGAGCGGGCGAAGCCGCTTTGGGGGACACTGAGCCCGATCTTTTCCATGGCTGCCCTGAAGAGCTGACGATCCTCCGCCTTATGGATGGCGGGCAGAGACGCCCCGATCATCTCGACGTCGTATTTTTCAAGGACGCCCGCCTCCGCCAAGGCGACCGCGGTGTTGAGCCCCGTCTGGCCGCCAAGCGTGGGGAGCAGCGCGTCGGGACGCTCCCTGGCGATGATCTTTTCCACGGCCTCCGGCGTGATCGGCTCGATATAGGTTCTATCCGCCGTTTCGGGGTCGGTCATGATCGTCGCCGGGTTGGAGTTGACGAGGATGACCTCATACCCCTCTTCCTTGAGCGCCTTGCAGGCCTGGGTGCCGGAGTAGTCGAACTCGCACGCCTGGC
>CAZINF010000264.1:0-3242 GCA_964540555.1 uncultured Syntrophus sp.
ATCAGCATCAGCGGCTACCACATCCGGGAGGCCGGCGCCACGGCGATCCAGGAGCTGGCCTTCACGCTCCGCGACGGGATCGAATACGTGGAGGACGTCATCCGTCGCAAGGGGCTGGCTGTCGACGAGTTCGCCCCGCGTCTTTCGTTTTTCTTCAACGCCCACATCGACTTTTTTGAGGAGATCTGCAAGATGCGGGCGGCGCGGCGGATCTGGGCAAAGGTGATGCGCAACCGCTTTCACGCACAGGATCCCCGCTCCTGGTGGCTGCGCTTCCACACACAGACGGCGGGCTGTTCGCTCACGGCCCAGCAACCTTACAACAATGTCGTCAGGACGGCGATAGAGGCGCTGGCCTCTGTCCTGGGCGGCACCCAGTCGCTCCATACCAACTCCCTCGACGAGGTCCTCTGCCTCCCCTCCGACCATGCCGTGGAGATCGCGCTTCGGACGCAGCAGATCATCGCCGAGGAAACCGGTGTCGCGAACACAATCGATCCTTTGGCCGGCTC
Source organism: uncultured Syntrophus sp. (assembly GCA_964540555.1). Taxonomy (GTDB): domain Bacteria; phylum Desulfobacterota; class Syntrophia; order Syntrophales; family UBA5619; genus JAKAFS01. The sequence goes on from CAZINF010000264.1 coordinate 513, forward strand.
CTATTTCGTCGAGTCCCTGACGAACGAGATGGAGTCGAAGGCATGGGAGTACATCGAAAAGATCGACGCGATGGGAGGAATGATTGCCGCCATCGACAAGGGGTTCCCCCAGATGGAGATCGCCGACTCGGCCTATCGCTTCCAGAAAGCGATCGACTCGGGCGAGAAGATCATGGTCGGCGTGAACAAATACGCGGCCGGCGGGAGCTATGAGATCCCCGTGGTCGACATCAACGAGCAGGTCGAGGAGGAGCAGATCGCCCGCCTGACCGCCGTGAAACGGAGGCGCGACTCTCACGCCGTCCTTCGGGACCTGGCCGACCTGAAAAATGCATGCAAAACCGGGAAAAACGTCATGCCCTTCTGCATCCAGGCGGCAAAGGACTTCGTTAGTGTACAGGAGATCTGCGATGTCTACCGAGAAGTGTTCGGCGAATACCACGATCCGGGATTGTACTAAAGGATACACGATGACGGGAAAAAAGCTTCGGATCATGGTGGCCAAACCGGGACTCGACGGCCACGACCGGGGTGCACGGGTGCTGGCTCGCGCTTTCCGTGATGCGGGCTTCGAGGTGATCTACACGGGCTGCCACCAGAGTCCGGAGCAGATCGCCGCGGCGGCGGTCCAGGAAGACGTGGACGTGGTGGGCCTGAGTTGCCTCTCCGGCGCCCACCGTTACCTTTTTCCTCGCATAGTGGAGCTTTTGAAGGGACAGGGGGCGGACGACATCACCGTCATCGGCGGCGGGATCATTCCCGAACAGGACTTTCCATTCCTCTACGAAGCTGGAATCAAGGCGATCTTCACCCCCGGCGCCAAGCTCGATGCGATCGTCGACTGGATCCGAACGAACATCGTACCGCGGAATTAAGGAAATGGCGGAAACATCGGCAGAAAAGGAACAGCTTCGCAAGATCCGGGCGGGAGACGTCCGGACCGCCTCGCGGCTGATCAGGAATCTGGAAGACGGCCTCCCCGAAGCGAAGTCCTCGATAAGGCGCATTTTCCCTCACACGGGCCGCGCTCACGTTCTGGGCATCACCGGCTCACCCGGGGCGGGGAAGAGCACCCTCGTCGACGCCCTGATCTCCTCCTTCCGCAAAAAAGAGAAGACCGTCGGCGTCCTGGCTGTCGATCCGACCTCCCCCTTCACCGGCGGCGCGATTCTGGGCGACCGAATCCGGATGCAGCGCCACGCCGAAGACCCAGGCGTCTTCGTCCGCAGCCTCGCCACCCGCGGCGCCCTGGGTGGCCTCTCCCGGGCCGTCGGCGACGCCGTCCATATCCTGGATGTGATGGGAAAAGAGATTATCATGGTGGAGACCGTGGGGACCGGGCAGCAGGAGGTGGAAATCATCAACCACTCCCATACGGTCATCGTCGTCGTCGTCCCGGGGATGGGCGACGAGATCCAGGCGATCAAGGCGGGCATTATGGAGATCGCCGATATCTTCGTGATCAACAAGGCGGACCGCGACGGGACTGCGCAGCTCATGAGCGAACTGACCGCAATGCTCAACATGGTCCCCGAATTCCCCGGAGGCTGGCAACCCCCGGTCATCAGGATCGGGAACGTGTTCGACTCCGGCCGCTTTGCGGAGAGCCTGGAAGAGCTGGCCTCCGCCATCGGAGACCACCATCAGCGGCTTGTGGAAACAGGCCTCTTGGGTGACAGGATGCGGCGCAAGGCGATGGTCGAAATCCACGAGGCGCTCCGCGACGCGATCCTGGAGCCGATCTTGAAAGATCTGATGAGAAGCAGGGAGATGGAAGATATCGCCGGGCGACTCCTCAGGAAGGAGTCGGACCCCTACACGCTCGCCGAAGAGGTCGCCCGCCGCTATCTGAAGTGATTTTAAATAGGGACAGATACCCTATTTGCCTATGGCAAAATAGGGTATCTGTCCCTATTTAAAAAACACGAAAGGGTGCAGCAGGAGAAACAGGCCGATGGGACCCAGCCTTGATATAACAGAGGGCCACATGGAACCGGCTGTCGATGCGAGGGGAAAAATCATCTCGAAGCACCGCAAGGGGCTCGTCCAGGTTTACACGGGAAACGGGAAGGGAAAAACGACGGCTGCCTTCGGCCAGGCGCTGCGCGCCGTCGGGCAGGGCTACCGCGTCTGCGTCATCCAGTTCATGAAGGGTCGCAAATACGGCGAATTCATCGCTGCGGAGAAGTGCCTCCCGAACCTCACCATTCACCTCTCCGGCCTTGACAGCTTCGTCATGCGTGCAAATCCGGCGCCGCTCGACATCGAACTCGCTCGCCAGGGGCTCGATCTGGCCCGTCGTACGATCGCTTCCGGAGACTACGACATGGTCATCCTGGACGAGCTCAACGTCGCGGCCGACTTCAGACTGATCCCCCTTGACGACATCATCGATCTGATCAGGGACAAGCCCGCCTCGCTCGACCTGATTCTCACCGGGCGCTACGCCCCGCCCGAGATCATCGCCGTCGCCGATACGGTCAGTGAAATCAAGGAAGTCCGCCATCATTACCATGCCGGCGTCAAGGAACGCGCCGGGATTGAATTTTGAAAATATATCCCGATTAGCGGCAGCTGACGCAGACCGCCAGATTCTCCGCCGGGACACCCGTCTTTTCGCTGATGTAGGTGAGCTGGTCCTCCGGGGCGAAGTACCGGCCGCAGACCTTGCAGGCCTGCATCTTGAAGGTCCGGCCCCAGATCGTCCGCGAGTCGCCGGTGGCGGTCGTC
>CAZINF010000265.1:0-3174 GCA_964540555.1 uncultured Syntrophus sp.
TATGTTCATCTGGCTTTTTCACCGTATCAGCGGTGTGACCCTGATCGTTCTATTCGGCATCAAAATTCTCACCAGTTACTTTCTTTTCACAAAAGACAAGAAACCCGACTGGGCCCTGAGCCTCCATAGGCATCCCGTTCTGGACATCCTCATTCTTGTTCTTTTCACCTTTCACAGCATCTACGGTCTGAGAACCGTAGCGATCGACCTCGGTTACCGGAAAGAAAAGCAGTTGTTCTGGGTGGCAAATGTGGCTGCAACCCTTATCTCCGTGGCGTTGGTTTTCTTCTATGTCAGGGCTTAGCAGGAATGGTTAATCACGATATTCTCATTGTCGGCGGCGGTCTTACCGGTCTTCGGGCTGCCGTCGGGCTTTGCGACCGGTTCAATGTGGGGCTCGTTTCCAAGGTCTATCCGACGCGATCCCATTCCATCGCGGCGCAGGGCGGCATCAACGCCCCCCTGACCAACAACCCCGACAGCCGGGACGACTCCTGGGAGAAACACACCTTCGACACGGTCAAGGGAAGCGATTATCTGGCCGATCAGGATGCCGCGGAGATGATGTGCAGGGAGGCGGCGCCGATCGTCTACGAGATGGAACACTGGGGCTGCCCGTTCAGCCGGTTTCCCGACGGCACGATCGCTCAGCGCCCCTTCGGCGGCGCCGGCTATCCCCGGACCTGCTATTCCGCCGATATCACGGGCCATGTATTGCTCAACACCCTTTACGAACGGGCTGTGGCCAAAGGGGTCAAGATCTACCCGGAATGGTTCGTCACTTCTCTGTGCATCGAAGACGGCCAGTGTCACGGCGGCGTCGTCCTGGATATCCGCACGGGCGAGCTTATCCCGGTCCGCGCCGGGGTGACGTTCTTCGGCACCGGGGGGTACGGACGGGTCTTCCAGCACTCCACGAACGCCCTGATCAACACGGGAAGCGGCATCGGGATGGCCTACACGGCGGGCGTCCCGCTCAAGGACATGGAGTTCGTCCAGTTCCACCCCACCTGCCTGATCGGCACGAATATCCTCATGACGGAGGGATGCCGGGGCGAGGGCGCTTACCTGCTCAACAACCGGGGGGAGCGCTTCATGCAGCATTACGCGCCGACGGCCATGGAGCTGGCGCCCCGCGACATCGTCTCCCGGTGCATCCAGACCGAGATCGATGAAGGGCGGGGATTTGAGCACCCCTTGGGCAAATACATCCAACTCGATCTCAGGCATCTGGGGGAAAAGAAGATCCAGGAGCGGCTTCCCGGAATACGACAGATCAGCATCGATTTTATCGGCATCGATCCGGTCCGCGAACCGATCCCCATCATGCCCGCCCAGCACTACTCTATGGGGGGCATCGATGTCGACAAACGGTGCGCCTCGGAAGTCCGCGGCTTCTACGCCGGCGGCGAGTGTTCCTGCGTCAGCGTCCACGGCGCAAACCGTCTGGGCGGCAACTCGCTTCTGGATACGATCGTCTTCGGGAAACTGGCGGCAAAGGCAATCGCTGAGGACCTGGAGGGCGGCATCCCCCGGGCGGAGGAGAAACCCCTCCTGGAATTGAAGGACAAAATGGAGGTCACGCTCCGAAAACTGGCGTCGCCCGGCGGGGAGAGACCCGCCCTGCTTCAGGCCGAACTGAGCGCTACGATGAGCGAGAAGGTGGGCATCTTCCGGACCCGGGAGGAGCTGGACCAGGCATTGCAGAAGCTCCTCGAGATAAAGCGGCGGTATCGGGACGTCGGCGTTTCCTCATCGGCCCGGCACATGAATTACGAACTCACAGGCGCGGTGGAACTGGGATATATGATAGAGGTGGCCCATACGATCGTCCTGGGGGCAATCCTCAGGGAGGAGAGCCGGGGTTCCCACTTCCGACTGGACTTCAACACTCGGAACGACAAGGATTGGCTGAAGCATACGATCGCCCGGATGGGTACCGACGGCGATCCGACCATCACCTTCAAGGAGGTGGCGATTACCAGGTACGAGCCCAAGGAGAGAAAATATTGATGATGGCTTCGGAAAAAGTCCATATGCAGCGTTGCGCTTCCCCCTTCGTCGTTGCGGCGTACAAAACAGTACGCCTCACTCCTTAGGGGTCGCGCGCCTTGCCTCTGGAGCTTTTTGCGAAGCCATCCATTGTTGACTGTATTGGGAACTGATTGGGGAGCGAGGATATTGATCAAAGCCAGTACATATACTTTCAAAATTCTCCGGTATGACGCGAAGGCGCCGGGCACAAAACCCCGCTTCGCGACCTACCGGATCGCTGTGATTCCCGGCCTGACCGTGCTGGCGGTGCTGCTTCGGATCCGCGACGAGATCGACGGAACCCTCTCGTTTCGGTGCTCGTGCCGGTCCGCCGTCTGCGGGTCCTGCGCAATGGTGATCAACGGCAAGATCGATCTCGCCTGCCGGACGCAGGTGTCCGCCTTCAACACCGATACGATCATCCTGGAACCCCTGCCCAATTTAGAGGTGATCCGGGATCTGGTCGTCGACATGACGCCTTTCTGGCAGATGTACGAAAAGATCCAACCCTATCTGATCCGGCACAGCCCCGTTCCGGAAAAAGAGATCCCGCAAAGCGAGGAGGAGCGCCTGCGGATCGACCAGTACGTCAACTGCATCCTCTGCGCCTGCTGCTACGGCGCCTGCCCGGTTCTCGCACGGGAGCCAGAATACGTGGGTCCGGCAGCGGCGGCCAAACTCGAACGGTTCGTCCTCGATTCCCGGGACGAGCGGCCTGCCGCGGCACTGGATATCCTTAACGACGAGCGGGGCGTCTGGGGATGCGATACCCTCTTCCGCTGCATCGACGCCTGCCCGAAGGAAGTGCGCCCCACCGATGCCATTGTCGGTCTGCGTAAGGCGCTGGTGAAACACCGTTTCCAGAAGCTGCTCAAGGAAAACGAAAAATGAAGCTTAACTATTCCCTCATCACGAGGCGGACCTTTCTCAACACGCTTTTCGGCGGCTGGCTCGTCGCCTTCTTCTCCGGAACCTTCTATGCCCTCATGAAGTTCGCTTTTCCAACCCTGGGCAAGGAGCCCGATTTTGTCGTCCTGAACAAGAAGGATTTTATCGGTCTGGCAAATAATTCGATCAAGCGTTTCCCCTGGGGCGGCACGGTGGGGCTCTATTATACGAAGGCCGACGGCAGCGTCATCG
>CAZINF010000266.1:0-3153 GCA_964540555.1 uncultured Syntrophus sp.
TTGGGATACTCCTTCTTGAAGACATTGAGGGCGTGGGGGTCCAGGGTGATAATTTTTTTGACGCCCTTTGCCATGAACTGCCCGATGTTTTCCTCCGCCAGCTTGGTGAAGAGGCCCATCTCGCCCAGAACTTTTACCTCGCTGCCGTCGCAGGCTTCTTCGCTCCCCAGGATGCCTGCGGAGACCCCCGCATCGGCAAGGAGCTTCCCCACGGAACGGGCCATTTTCTGTCCGACCTCGTCATAGGAACCGACACAGCCCGCGTAGAAGAGGTATTCCTGGTTGGTGTAGGGTTGAAGCCCAGTGCCTTCGGCCCATTTGCCCCTTTCCGACTGCAACAGCTTGTAAGGGTTGCCGCTTACGGCGATGGCCTTGAAATAATCCCTGACTTCGGGAGGAATCCGGCCTTCGTTGACCAACTCCGCCTTGGCCTCCTGGAAGATGTCCGGGAGGAAATCCCGGAACTTCGGGAAGACGCACTGGTTTTTGCAGTTGTCGCAGGCGACGCAGGAATAGAGGATTTCGGCGAAATGGGGGCTGGACTTGATCTCGTCGTTCAGCCAGGCCCGGATGAGCCACATCCGCCCGCCCGGCGAATAGGTGTCCCATCCGAAGGCCTTGTAGGAGGGGCAGTTGAAATCGACATAGTCGCTCGGGAATTTACAGTATCCGCACCGGAAACACCGGTGGACGATCTCGGCATGTTCTATCGTGTGAGCGTAAGCCATCAATTCACCTCCCAGTTTCCCGGATTCATGATCCCCTGGGGATCCAGGTTTTTCTTGATCATCTGGAGGAGCTTGAGGGCGTTTTTGTCCATCTTCTCCATGATCATCTTCTGCTCCATAAAATTGGGTTTCCAGGGAATGCCGCCCATCTCCAGGGCAAAGGCTGTCGCCTCATCGAGGGCATGCTTCACCCGTGTCATCATGGCCGGATCGTTCCGGTTGAAGGCAAAGGAGATGCTGAACATCATGCAATGGCCTCCCGAGATGAGGCGCGCCGAGCTGGCATACAGGACATTGTATTTCGCGGCCAGTTCGACGACCTTGGCGGCATACCGGGGGAAATGCTCAATGATGGTGATCGGCCCCGAATACTCGAAGCCGCCCCCCTTGGGCACGTCGGCAAAGTCGGCAATGCCGCGCTGGGGCATCTCCATGAGCATTTCCTTCATGTAGTGGACGCTCATGAAGCCGCCGTCCTTGGAATCCATGTATTCCTGGAGGGCGTCCCAGACCATTCGCCGCTTGAAGGTAATTTCCTCTTCCGTGTCGCCCGTGAAGTAGAGGGTGATGTGGAAATTACCCTGAAACATAAGCGGCTTGGGCTGGAACCAGACATTGACATCTTCCAGGATCTCCAGGTGGGTGAGCTTGTAGAGGATATCGGGAATCAACTCGACCCGGTCGGTCACAAACAATTCGACATCCCGGATCTTTTTGTTGGGGTAAAGGCGCAGGCCGATCTTGGTGATGATGCCCGTCGTTCCCAGCCAACCCAGAAAGAGGGCCGACAGGTCGGGCATGGTGGGCCCCCTGGAGAACCAGTACGGCCCGAGAGAGGGGGAGCCTATCAAGCAGATCTCGCCGGTCGGCAGGACGACCTCCATGCCGGTTACCATCTCGGAATTGAAGCCGTACTGCTGGGTCAGGCGGCCCTGGCCGTGGAGGGCGGCGTTGGCGGCGATGGTCGTTGTCGGGGGCGCGTCGGGGATGCTGTGGCGCAGTTGCGGGTAATGCTCCTGCAGGTAGGCCTTCAGGACCCCCTGGGAGGTTCCCCCTTCCACGACGGCGTAGCGGGCCATGGCATTCACTTCCAGAATCTTGTCCATCCGTTTCATGTCCAGGACGATGCCGCCCTTCAGAGGGATCACAAGACCCGTCAGGGACATGCCGTTTCCCATGGGCACAACGGGTATCTTTCCCCGGTTCGCCAAAAGAACGATCTTCTGGACTTCCTCCGTTGTCCGGGGCGCCACGACATAGTCCGGCAGGTGAGGCGTCAGGACGCCCGGGTCCCGCGAATAGAACCAAAGCTCTTCGGGCGTATTGGAAACGCCCCGCTCTCCGACGATCTCGATGAGGGCTTTCAGAATATCGCTCATCTTACCGCACCTCCCTTTCCTTTTCTCCAAGGGCCATTTTGCAGAGGTCAATGATATGAACCGGCTTCAGCCCCTTCTTGGCGACCTTTTCCGACAGGCTGGACTGGCACGCCGGGCAGTTGAAGACGCAATACGCGGCGCCTGTCTGCGCCATATCGTTCAGGTTCCGCTGCTGAACATCATCCGCCAGCTTGTAACCTGAAACGGATCGAAGAATCTCGCCACAGCACAGGCAGTTCTCGCCCTGGTATTCCCGGTCGGGAAGTTCCACGCCGATGAGGTCCAGAATTTCCTTGACCAGGGGATACTTGTCGGGGATGAGGCGGTTGGAACAGGGGCGCTGGTAGGCGGCTTTGATGCCCAGGGGTTTGATCCGGTCTTTCATTTCTTTCATCCGCTCCAGAAGGAAATCCATGTAATAGACGGGTTTGAAGGGCACGTCGATCCCATAGGCGGAGGCGATGGCGGTGAAGGTGCCGTAGCATTCATCGTGAAGGCAGATGACCTCCTTTGCGCCCAGCTTGACGAAATTCTCAATGACGATGGGCAGGCGCTCCTTGACGACGGACATCCGGGCGAAATGGGTGTGGACGGCGGGGCACATGAATTCCGCCCCGAAGGCGGCCGCCGAAGCCACGTCCTTGAAGATTTCCCCTGTCCCCAGGATCCCAAGGTCGGGGATGAGGCAGCATGACAGGGCCTTGTCCTTCACCTGGCCAACCAGGTACTTGCCCTGCATCTGGGTCATGTTTTTCCACTGGTTGGTGATGGGGCGGGGGGCGGTGAACATGCCTCTTTCTTCCCGGCGCTCGCTGATGAGATAGAAGGGATGGTTACCCCTTTTGCAGTACTCCTCGCAGGCATAACAGGTGGCGCATTCATGAAGCACGCGGGAGTCCTCGCCGCGGACAACCTTCATCATTTCTCCATGCGCCTCGTCATGGCGAGCAAAAGCCATATACTGGCACTTCAGCAGACAAGCGGCGGAGGAACAGGTGGCGCAGACCGTTTCTTTCCATTTCAGGGCATACATAAAGACCTCCTCT
>CAZINF010000267.1:0-3133 GCA_964540555.1 uncultured Syntrophus sp.
ACTCTTTTTTCAAGCGTCTCTTCCGGCATGAATTCATTTTTGACGATCAGAAAAACGATCTTGACGAGGTTGGCGAGGTGCTTTCCTATCTGCGCGACCGGGGGATGATCGCCGGCTTCGACAAAAACGAGAAGGCCTGGATCGAGGTGAAGGGCAGAGGGAGGACCAGCCTGCTTCCTTTTGCAGGTCTTATCCACAACTACATGGAATCATACTGGGTGGTTATCCGGGGGGCGTATTATCTGAGGAAAGGACCCAAGTCGGAAAAAGATTGGCTGAAGAACATCCGGGACCTTGGGGCAAGGATGTACAGGAAAGGGGAGATCCGGCGGGCGGAGGCCCTCTCCCAGTCCAATTATCAGAGCGCCATCCGGTACCTGCAGGATGTGAATATCATTACCGAGACAGAAGTTCAGGACAAGGGAGACAAGCGTTTCACAAATAGATATGCCTTGACGGAAAACAAGGTGCAGATGGAATCCTTGCGCCGCAGGTTGTTCAAGTTCCTTTAATCATCACCTCATTGCTCGACGTATTTCCATATACGCCTCGAGAACTTTGAAAATCATGCTCCCTCCGCACGCTGGACATTTTTCGACCCTGCACCTCCTCGCTTCGCTGCAAAGACGAAACTCGCGCTGACGCGCTCAAACAGTCGTCTTTGCGGGCGCTCCGCTGCGAGGGCAGGGTTCCCCGAAAAATCTCCAATGCGTGCTTACGGGACATGATTCCCAAAGCTCTCTTATTGTCGTCCGTCGCCGGAATATTGTTATTTTCCTCTCCGGATGGAATAGAGGGCGGAACGCCCCCGGTAGACGGCGGCCTCGCCCAGCTCCTCTTCGATCCGGAGGAGCCGGTTGTATTTCGCGAGCCTTTCGGTCCGGGACAGCGAGCCGCTCTTGATCTGACCGCAGTTCGCGGCGACGGCGATATCGGCCATGCAGGTGTCCTCCGTCTCTCCGGAGCGATGCGAGATCACGGTGGTGTACCCCGCCTCCCGGGCGCACTGGATCGTTTCCAGGGTCTCGGTGAGCGTTCCGATCTGGTTGAGTTTTATCAGGATGGAATTGGCCACGCCGAGCCCGATTCCCTTCTCCAGGCGCTTCCGGTTTGTCACAAAAAGGTCGTCACCCACGATCTGGACCGTTTTACCGAGGGTCTCGGTGAGGAGTTTCCAGCCGTTCCAGTCGTCTTCGGCAAGGCCATCCTCGATGGAAATAATCGGATATTTCTTGACGAGGTCTGCGTAAAACTTGACCATCTCCCCGGCGGTCCGACTGGATTTCTTCTCGGCGGCGAGGAGATACTTTCCTTTACTGTAGAAGGAGCTCGCTGCGGAATCGATGGCGATGCAGCAGTCCTTACCGGGGGTATAGCCGGCCTTTTCGATGGCGGTAGTGATCAATACGAGCGCTTCCTCATTGGACCTGAGATTGGGGGCGAAACCGCCCTCGTCGCCGACGGCAGTGCTGTACCCTTTGGCCTTGAGGACGGCTTTCAAATGGTGAAATATCTCCGCGGCCATGCGGAGCCCCTCCCGGAAGGTCTCGGCGCCCACCGGCATGACCATGAATTCCTGGATGTCCACATTGTTGTCGGCATGCTGGCCGCCGTTGATGATATTGGCCATCGGCACCGGTATGTCATGGGCGATGACGCCGCCGATATACTTGTAGAGGGGAAGCTCCATCGCTGCGGCAGCAGCCTTGGCGCAGGCCAGTGACACGCTGAGGATCGCGTTCGCGCCGAGGGCTCCCTTGTTTGGGGTTCCGTCCAGGTCGATCATTCCGTAATCGATTTCCCTCTGTTTGAGGCAATCCATCCCGATGATCTCGGGAGCGATTTTGTCAAGGACATTGCTGACGGCCGTAAGGACGCCCTTTCCGAGGTACCGTTTTTTGTCGCCGTCCCGAAGCTCCAGCATCTCGTGCTCCCCGGTGGATGCTCCCGACGGAACGGAGGCCCGTCCGGTGATTCCTGAAAGCAGGGTGACTTCCGCCTCGACCGTGGGATTGCCTCGTGAATCCAGGATCTCTCTCGCATTGATGTTGATGATTTCAGTCATACTGGCCTCCTTCGTGGTTCGCCCTTGCATGGATTCTCGGGAACGAATGGAACAGGGGCGGGTCATGATCGCCGCCAAGACCTTTTTCTATACCAACCAATGGCAATTTACAAGGCGATAATCGGGGGGCTCCGCGAATGGCCCTTGATAAGCTGTGCGATCTCGGGTAGAATCCTGGACAATGGTCGACAGGATTTGCGGATGGCGCCGGAAGCGAAAAGAACCAGGTTGTTCCTGCACCTGAAAAAATGGCTGGAGAAGGCAGTCATGGACTACGGCATGATCTCTGCCGGCGATCGCGTCCTCGTGGGCGTCTCCGGCGGGATGGACAGCTTGTCGCTCCACGATCTGCTCGATACGCCGATGATAGTTGTACCCCCCTTTTCGCTGATCGCGGTCAATATCGATTTGGGATTCGATCAGACCTACGAGGGTTATGACAGGCTGGATAGATACCTGAAGGAAGGAGGCTACGACCATGTCCTGGAGAAGACGGACATCGGGCCTCTTTCCCACAGCGACTACAACCGGAAGAACCCCTGTTTTCTCTGCGCGCGTCTCCGGCGCAAGCGGATCTTCGAGATTGCTGCTGCAAAGGGGTGTAACAAGATCGCTTACGCCCACCACCGGGACGACATCATCGAGACGCTGCTGATCAATCTCTTCTATGGGCGGGAGATCAGTACGATGCTCCCCAATCAGACGATCTTCGGTGGAGGGCTGCACATCATCCGTCCTTTGGCTTACATCCGGGAGGATCTGGTGAAGAAATACGCCAAAGAGAAGGGATTCCCTTCCATAGAAAACGGATGTCCCACGAGCCGGGTGTCGCGGCGGCGCTATATCAAGGACCTCCTCGGCGAACTGGAGAGGGAAAATCCGCGGATTCGTGAGAATATCTGGAAGGCGATGGCGCATGTGAAGCCGGATTATCTGCCCCACAAGATCGGCGGAAGGACAGGATAGAACGCGTGGCAAAAAAGGAAACAGCGGAAAAGCCCGTCTGCCAGAACAAGCGGGCCAGGATCAATTATTTCATCGATGAGACCTATGAGGCGGGGATCGTCC
>CAZINF010000268.1:0-3069 GCA_964540555.1 uncultured Syntrophus sp.
TCGCGGGGAGCATCCCCGCGCAGGCCGCCTGCTCGAAGAAGAACGAGGAGGGGGCCATGCCCGAAGCGGAGTTGGGGTCCGTGATGAGGATCCGGCCGTCGTTCAGGTAGAAGCCGTCGATCCGGCCGTAGGACCTGAAACCCAGAGCTTTAAAGGCGCGTACCGCCTCCCGCTTGATCGTTTCCGCCATTTCCGGCGCGATGTTCTTGGGCGGCGTGAACTTGCGGCAGCGGCCGGGCATGTACTTGTCGTCGTAGGTGAAGTATTCGCTTTGGGGGGTGATCTCCGTAAGCTCCAGGGCCCGCGGCTCCCCGTCCTCTTCCAGAATGATGGAGGAGAATTCGGTTCCCTCGAGGTACTCCTCGACGAGGACGGCCCGGTCCCATATCAGGGCCTTTTCGATGCCGCCGGCGAGAGATTCTTCATCCCTAACGAGCGTGACGCCGATGCTGGACCCCTCGCGCGGGGGTTTAGTGAAGAGAGGCAGCCTGAACCGCTTCAGGAGCTCCGTTATCACCCCCTCGCGATCGGTTCGCCATGCCTCTTCCCGGATGAGGGCGCTTTCCGGAACGGCGATTCCCGCCGCCTGGAGGATCCTCTGCTGGATATGCTTGTCCATGCCGAGGGCCGAGGCGAGGACACCGGGACCCGTATAGGGAATCCCGAGCAGTTCCAGGAGTCCCTGCAGGCAGCCGTCCTCGCCGAATTTGCCGTGAAGGGAGATGAAGGCGAAGTCGATCTCTTCCTTGAGATCCTCATAGGAGATCCGACGCGCTTCGCGCTCGAGCCGCTCGGTGATGTCTTTCGTTGTGTTCTGGGAGATGAGCTGCCAGGGGATCACCCAGAAACGTCCCTCGCCGTCCATGAAAATCGCTCGAGGATCGTACGCCTCCCGGTCGAGATTGTCGAAAACGTTCCTGCCGCTGTTGAGGGATACCTCTCTCTCCGAGGACATGCCTCCCAAGATCACACCCACACGCAATTTCCCCACGCGACCCATCCCTTTTCTTTCCTGTCTTACAGATCCCAGACGAACGTCACGCCGCTCGTGGGGAAGATCCATGTCTGGTCGTCAAGCTTGAGCGTGACCGACTTCCCCTTTTCCCGCGTGACCTCCGGATAGGGATGCTTTCCGGCGAAAAAACCGACGTCCCGGACGTTTTTGATGTTCGTCCCCTCGTAATGGAAGGAGATCTCCATCCCCCGGGTCGGATAGACGAGGTGGGCGGAGAAAAGCTTGTTGCTCTTGAGTTTTTTTGTCTCGATCTCGATCTCCACCCGGCCCTGCCGATTGAGTTTTTTCTTCAGGTCGTCCGAACCGCACCAGACCTGGTATCCCCGCGGCGTGTTTTCCGTCCGGATGACAGGAACGTCCTGATGGTCGATGCGGACCCGGTTTACACGGAAGTCCCGTTCCGGTACCAATGCCTCTCCCCGGTTCAACAGCCAGCGGTACTCGCATCGCTTGTCCTCGAAGAACGCGGCGAGCTGCTGGTTGTCCAGGGCGCAGCCGATCATGAATACCGGGTTCCGAATGGCCTTTGTGTATTCCACATGGGTCGTGATCTTGAAGTAATCGTCCCGGAGCGGGTCGGGGACCTCCCCTGGGACGAACTCCATCACCCGGATCCCGTAGCGGAAATCGCAGCGTAGTTCGAGCTGGCGATCCTCCTTGCCGAAGAGCGTCTCGAACATCTCGTAGTAGATGGCGTCGCCGAGTTCCTCGTTGCGCGCCCGTGTTTGGAAGCAGTGGCGGATGATGCTGTCGATGCGGGAGATGGACCTCTCTTCGTCGGGTATGAATATCCGCCGGAGACTCGGTTCTACGAGGTCGGCCCGTCCCTTGTGGAGGAAGATCCGCGGCGCCCGCTTTCCGAGGGCGCAGAGGATCTCGTAGCTGATCGAATGGACCTTCGCGGCGATCTCATCGGCGGTGATCCGCTCTCCGCTCTGCTCGCCCATGAGAACCACTTCGTCCCCGACCAGGCATTCCGGGACACGGCTCACGTCGAGGGTGCACATGTCCATCGAGACCCGCCCGACGATAGGGACCCTCCTCCCCCTGATCAGGGCCTCCCCCTGGTTACCGAGGAGCCAGCCGAAGCCGTCGCCGTAACCGACGGGGATGGTGGCGATCCGTGTGGGCCGGCGCGCGATGAACGTTCTACCGTAGCCGATGCTGGACCCCTCGGGAAACTCCTTGATGAGGACCGCCCGTGTCTTGAAACTCATCACAGGGGCGAGAGTTCCCTTATCCCGGGTTTCCAGAGATGGATAGATCCCGTAGGACATGATCCCCGGCCGCACCATGTCAAGGTGAAACCGGGGGTAGTTCATTATGGCGCCGCTGTTGGAGATGTGACGGATCGGGATGCGGAGGCCATGGCCCTCCAGCTTCGCCAAAAGGTCCCCAAAGGCGCTCCACTGAAGGTCGTTGAAGTAGGAGAGGATTTCACTTTCGGCGAAATGGGTGAAGAGCCCCTCCAGGGTCAGATTCGGGAAGGAGGCGATCTCACGGATGACGTGAAATGCCTCTTCCTGCGTGGTGCCGCCCCGACCCATTCCCGTATCCACCTCGATATGGATCGGAATCTGAATGCCCGCTTTGCGCGCCCGCTTCTGAAATTCACGGGCAAACCCGAGATCGGAAACCGAGGGAGTCAGGTTGTATTTGATGATCTGATCAATCTCGGAAGCGGTGGCAGGGGAGAGAATGACTACGGGGGCCGTGATTCCGCTCACCCGGAGCTGCACCCCTTCATCGGCGTTCGCGACACCCAGGCAGGAGGCGCCGTTTTTCAGGGCGGTGTTGGAAATCTCGATTGCGCCGTGGCCGTAAGCGTCCGCCTTGACTACCTGCATGATCCGGACGTCGGTTCCGGCCAACCGCTTCATCTCCGTCCAGTTTGCGGTGAAGTTTCCGAGATCGACCTCGACCCAACTGCGGTATTTCTGATTTTCATTTAAAGACATAATATGTAAATCATATCAGAGAACCCCAGAAAGTCAAGACGGACGGCTTCGTAAAAAGGCCGGATGCTGCGTTGCGCTTCATCCCTCGTCGTTGCG
>CAZINF010000269.1:0-3048 GCA_964540555.1 uncultured Syntrophus sp.
GAAAGTGTGTATGCGGGAAACCGTATCGCGGGTTCGAATCCCGCCCCCTCCGCCATGGGCCGCCGATTTCCCTCTATGTCCCGATATTGCCGCCGATCATCGCAGGTATATCGGGCGAGGCATCCCGCCGATAACCGTCCACGGCATAATAAAAAGAGGGTTCCGACGTGTCCGACCAGGCGGAATAGCTCTCGCCGAAAATGGCCGCCGATCATACGCTGGATGCTGCGCTTAAACGCCTGGTGTCCACAACTCGTGATGACAGCTAGGCGCAATCAGCTGATGCTGGTCCTGCTCCAGAAACTCGACGTTCGCCAAGCGGACGGCCTGGCCGAGGTCGTGGTGACCTGCCTAAAGGCCTGACCTCGGTCTTCTTCTGGCCCAGAGATTCTTGCTTTTGGAACTTCCGCAGCGATAACTTCTGCCTGTCCATTTCAATCAAAAATTCGGCCATGCCCTCACCGCTGAACCAGTAGATAAAATCGACTGAATTCCGATCAGGGCTCTCATTACTGAAGGCCGTGAACCGGTCAAGTAACAGGTCGTGACCATAGTACCAATAGGAGGCAAAGCCGCTGTGAAGCTGGCGCTCGTGGTGCGATGATGTCGATGTAGCCGGGTCGACGCGGGGTATCTGCCAGACGGGCATCACCGTCCCTTCACGTTCGAAAATCATCTCAGATTTCTCCCTTGCGGGCGAACCGGCCCGGCCCGGAACTTCGGCGAAAAGCGACTTTCAAATTCGGGTGCGAGCATGTCGTAAAGGCGATCAAGCTGCTTCACGACCTTCCGCATGACCGCGTTGAACTCCCTCTGAAGTTCGACACGCCCCTCCCGAAAATAGCGTTCAACGGGGAGCTGTTTACCGTTTGGGCCCAGCATGCCATTGGCCCGATGCTCGAAGATCGATCCAAAACGGAACGTTTGATCGTCCGAGCTGAACCCTCGCTCGGACCCATGATGAAAACGGCTGTTACGTTCTTTGCGTAGCAGACCCTGATCGTCGATCATCATACCGAGATGATCCAGTATCGCTCGCTGAACCGGCTTCTTCTTCAGGTTCGTTAGCGTGCAAGCTTCAATCGACAGCCCGCATTCCAGGATCTCATTGACGAGGATGATCGCGCAATCGACCACGGAGATGTAGCGCGCGAGGAAGACGTCTGCCGATACGGTAAGCCACTCGTAACGTGAGACGGGAAAATCCTTGAAGTTCCTAGGCATATTGGCTGGCCACAGCATGCCGCCAACCATATTGAGAGACTCCACTCGACGTGTCAGCATCGATAAGGCGTCGTTGATGTCGAAAACGTACTTGCAGTCAGCGTGCTTCGCGAGATCCTCATAGGTTTCGAAATGCATCCCAACGATCGAAAGATCGTAGATGCGGCCGACAAACGCGTGGTTGTCAGACGGAAGGACGTACTGCTTTAGAAATCGAACCGACATAGCCCCCCTGCGCGCACCAGCCAGCAGTCCCCGTGCGACGGGCCTCCCGTTCTCGTTCGGCCATAACGAGAATCCTTTGGTGATCTGAGCCGAGGTTGGATGGGTTGACAAGAGGCCGGTTGCGCAACCCCCAACCAGCGCAGCGGACCGGCCGATCTGTCCGGTTAGCGCCTGTGTGTACGCCAGCGGCGTCAACCATCCGAGATTCGAGCGCGGGCGCCGCTTGTTGTAGCCAACCGGTTACTCCTAGGTTTATGCAGGAGCAGTCCGGGTAATGGTCCCGGATGCACTCTTCAGCCAAAAGTGGCTTTAGAGGGCTATGGCGTAGACGTAGTTCTCCTCTGGTTCCGGCGAGGTCCGCCATTCCGAACGGCATTGTGGAGACACCGTGCTCGGTCTGCTGGGCTGTCTAGACATGCAGGTGCAGGCAGCGCGCAACGGCACTGTCGTGTCCCGCGCCGTTGTCTTCAAGGACTCTTCCACGATATGCCTGTGGCAGGGCAGGATGTCGCTCAGAGGAGAAGGAAGTGGTGTTTGAGGCGAGTGTCATCGCAACCAATATGCGGCCTATAGCTATTTGCTGCTTAGCGGCCTTTGCCGTGCTCCATACGCATGCCGCAATGGCTGACGCTTGCACCGGAACCCCACCTGCCGCCGTTGCGACGCTTCCTCAACCATTGTCGAAGTGGGGCGCTATCGTCTGCACGCCTTACGGACACGTCATTTCAAACCAGAAGGGATATATATGGTCTAGACCGGCGGGCTATTCCCCAGTGTTCATACCCTCACAAATGGTCAACACGGATCCTGCTCTACTCGGAAACAAGTCGTACTTCACTAAAATAGATGTTCAAAAAGTCGACGGGGATGAGTTCGAGGCTGCTTATCAAGCATTTCACGATGGCTTCGCTACCGAAAAAAATTTGCCTAACGGATATCGCCTTGATGTAACCTCAGTATCTGGTCGATCGCTGAAGTTGTATTTCTTTGATTACAGTGGGCACGCTTGGGGGATATGGTGCCCGGGCGGAAAATGCGACAGAGACTCGCGATTTATGATCCTCGATATGTTGCATAAGCCGCAATGAAGCTTTCAAAAGCCCTCGCGGGTGCGAAGGGGATGGAGCTATGGCGTAGACGTGGTCATCTTCATCGGGGACGGCCGCCCGTTTGCTCACGCTGGTCGAGTTCATCCATCCGGTTCTGAGCGCAATCGCTCCACTCGCTCCGCCGCCGGCTTCTTCGCCGCTTCCACGAGCGCCAAACGCCTCCGGAGAGCCATCCGCATTTCCTGCTGCGCCCAGACCAGCTACAAAGTGAAGCATGAATAGGGCCTTGTCGCTCGCGCGCGCAGCGCAATCCTCAAGCCGATCTCACAAATCTCGCACAAAGGGAACGACGTGATTCAGCGGTTCCTCTGGTTAGCGATGGGCTATTGGAAAGGCCAAACGCAACGCCCGGCGTGGGTTCTCTCGGTTGGATTTCTCATATGCCTGGTTGTGAACACTTACATGGCTCTGGCGGTGAATCGCTGGAGCAAGAGTTTCTTCGACGCGCTTCAAACGCATAAAGTCGATGAAGTCACCGGCGGAATTCTTC
>CAZINF010000270.1:0-2991 GCA_964540555.1 uncultured Syntrophus sp.
GGCTATTACAGCCTGGCGGTGGGAGCGGTGGATAACGCCGCTGCGCCCGCTCGCGTCCGGAAGGGGCTGGCGCGGCATCCCATTCCGGTGATGGTCTTGGCCCGACTGGCCGTGGATATACATCATCAGGGGAAAAAAATCGGACGGGGTTTACTGAAAGATGCCGTTCTGCGGACGCTTCAGGCCGCCGAAATCGCCGGTATCCGGGCAATTTTTGTCCATGCAAAGGACGATCGGACGCGCGGTTTTTATGAACGCTTTGGTTTCGAACCTTCTCCCATCCATCCCCTGCAGCTCATGCTACTGATCAAGGATTGTCGCCCGCCCCCTTGGCCGACCTCCTTGCCGATCCCCGGCAGGCCAGGAAGGTCATAGACGCGCAGGCCCTGGAGCATATGCAGCAATATATTGAGGACATCAGAGACGAACTCAAGTGGAATGAATCCTTTGGGAATTCCCAGAGCAAGCTCATTGCAGCGGCGCGACAGGCACGTGAAGAAATCTTGCAGGGCAAAGCAACGCCGATGGATGTTGAAGCCCTATGAAATCAAATACGCTGCCTTCTTTCTGGGAGACATACAGAAAGCTCAACCCGGATACACGGCGGCGTGCGAGAAAGGCCTACCGGCTTGGGTTACCCCCGAAGACCCCCAAAGAAAGGTAAAAAAATGCAAACGAATATGATTATTTCAGACCCGACTATAATGATGGGCAAACCTGTTATTGCTGGATCACGTATAACTGTGGAGCTAATTCTGGAAAAACTTGCTGCCGGGGAATCTATGGAACAAATACTCGAAGCCCACCCGCATCTCACACGCGAAGGGATTCAGGCGGCACTGACGTATACCACAGGAGTTTTGCGCGGTGATGTTGTTTATCCTGCCGAGGTAGCGGCATGAACCTCCTCGCGGATGAAGGGGTCGACAAACAGATTGTTGTTCGTCTTCGTGAAGAAGGATATTCCGTCAGCTACGTTGCTGAAATGGCGCCTGGTATTACCGATGATATCGTACTTGAATCTGCCAATAAAGAGGGGGCGTTGTTATTAACATCGGATAAAGACTTTGGAGATTTAGTGTTTCGTCTGCGACGTGCATCAGCAGGTGTTGTTCTCATCAGGTTGGCTGGATTGACTCCGGCTAAGAAAGCCGCAATCGTCACATCTGTTTTTAGTAAGCATTCTCGGGAATTAGTAAAAGCTTTTACTGTGATCACACCAATGGGTGTTCGCATTCGATCTTCAGAAAAATAATAGCCGCGTAATTTATCGATTATTGATACCCCCCGCAAAACGCTAATTTTAAAGACCCCCAAAACGCAGGACAGGATCGCAAAGCGATTGGGTGTAGATCAGAAGACAATTCATAACCATTTAGGAAAAATGCCGGCATTGGCAAATTTCCTGAATACCGACCTGTCCAGAGGCTTCACCGTTTCCCAGGTAGCAGAAAAGCACGGCTGGACAGAACCGATGGTCTGGTCGCTGGCCCTCGAAGATAAAGAAGACCTGGAAAGATTCAAGGAGCTTGGCTGGGGACTGCGGACATGGGACCAATGGGAATGGAATGATTGTGATAAGCGATTCGGAGATGACTGGCCGGGGCGCATCCCTGCGCAACTGATAGCGCACATCCTCTTCTATTTCTCAAAGCTAAATGACCTGATCCTTGACCCCAAAAACATATCCTCCTTGCCGAAGAAAGATACCTCGAATACCTGGAGGCCTTCTTCACCCTTCTGAAACTCAATGCCAAAAAGACGACAAGGCTTGCTTTCATCAACGCATCAAACCCACATCATCCAAGCCCCCATGTCCGCACAACGCTTCAGTGCCGTAGTCGTCTCCGCAATGCAGAAAAAAAGGATCCTCGGCGTTACAAGCAGATACGTAATAATCCTGAAGCAACAAGAATAGCTGCCCGCCCCCCGCAAATCGCTAATTTTAAAGACCTGACCCCCAAATGGATATAACCGCCAAACTGACCGACGTTTTTTGGGACGTGGATGTCAACCCTGATCGGCTTCTTCTGCTGATGCACGGTGATATCGAGAAAGTCGGTCATATCGATCGCGCCAACCTTTTTCGCCGACTGCTCACGACCTATGACTGGTACACCCTGCTCGCGATGATCCCGCCCGACCGCCTCCCTGAGGCCCTCAGCGATGCCGTCCTGGATCATCTCCATCCTGCAGGACTCAAAGATCGCTACCGCTATGCCCGAAGTATTCTATACGGATAAACTTTACCCTTTCATGGATCGGATATTGTCGCTGCTCCGAGCGGCGGGGTCGTCATTTTATCTGACCGGCGGGACGGCCCTTGGCAGACACTATCTCCATCACCGTTATTCGGATGATCTCGATCTGTTCGTCAACCGGGCGGCCGATTTCCGGGATCAGGTCAAAAAAGCGTTGGAGGCCTTGCATCTCGGAGGGATCGAATTCGAGGTGGGAACCGCCGCGGACGATTTCGTCCGTGTCCTGGCCCGCCAGGGCGAGACGCCCCTCAAGATCGATTTCATCAACGACGTAGCGTTTCATTATGGCAATCTTCAGGAAGCGGCTTTTTATCCCCGGATCGACCACTGGCGAAACATTCTATCGAACAAGCTTTGCGCCCTTTCCCGCCGGGAGCCAAAAGATATGGTCGACATCCTCTCCATTGCCGGTCGATTTTCTTTTGCATGGCCGGAGATTTTCGGCGAAGCCCGACAGAAGGATCTCTGGGTAGAACCGATTGAAATATCCAGAATCATTCTTGAGTTCCCCATAGAACTGCTGGCGGCAGTCAAATGGGTGCAACCAGTAGATCCGGTCCTTTTTGCCGCCGGCGTGAAGGCGATCCATCGGGACATCTTTCAGGGACAGGCGAACTCCCTTGTCTCTTCGCCACCCGCAAAACGCTAATTTTAAAGACCTGACCCCATAATTATGCTCGCAACGCTCAAGAAGAAACTCAAGCCGATCACCGAGAAACTGATCCGGGAA
>CAZINF010000271.1:0-2987 GCA_964540555.1 uncultured Syntrophus sp.
TTTTTCCCCTCCGCGCACTTCAGGTTCAGCGTGAGGCCCTTTTTCCCCCGGTTCAAGCTCATGAAGTAGGCACTTTCGCCGTTGATAAAGGGCGGATTTTTGCGGGTCGCACATCCTTTGAGAGGGGTTTCCAGCTTGATGACGTCCGCCCCCATATCGGACAGGATCATCGTGCAATACGGTCCGGAAAGAAAGGTGGTGAGGTCAAGAATCTTGATATCGCTGAGCATTCCTGTCATAATACCTCCTGTAACAACCGATCGGTCCGGCAATCATCCAGGCCGACACGGTCATTCCCGCAAATCTGGCCCTCGCAAAAGCGGGGAAGAGATTTAACGTTGAAACGTGTTTTCCTTCCCCGCTATTTTCGCCCAGGCATCGCGCAGCGTGACGGTCCGATTGAACACCCGGGCGTTGTTGGAAGAGCTGTCGGTGTCCACGCAGAAATAACCGAGTCTCTCGAACTGGAAGAGACTTCCCGGCGACGCCTCCGCCAGGCCGGGCTCAACCCGGCAGGCGATCAGGACTTCCAGGGATTTTGGGTTCAGGTATTTTGTAAAATCATCGCCGCTCGCCAGGGGGTCGGCAACCTTGAACAGGCGGTCGTATAGACGCGCCTCGGCAGGGATGGAATGGGCTGCCGACACCCAGTGGATGGTGGCATCTACCTTACGGCCGTCGGGGGCAAATCCGCTGCGTGTCTCCGGATCATAGGTGCAATGCACTTCGAGAACCTCTCCCGTGTCTGGATTCTTCACGGCGCTCACGCATTTGATGAAGTACCCATAGCGGAGACGGACTTCCCGCCCGAGCGAGAGCCGGAAAAACTTTCTAGGCGGGTCCTCCATGAAATCCTCCTGCTCGATATACAGGACCCGGGAGAAGGGCACTTTTCTGGATCCCATTTCGGCGTATTTGGGATGGTACGCGCAATCGATCTCCTCGACCCGGTCTTCCGGGTAGTTGTCAAGCACCACCCGGAGCGGCCGGAGGACGGCCATCACCCGCGGCGCCCGCTCGTTCAGATCCTCACGGACACAGTTTTCCAGGAGCGCCATGTCGATCAGGCTGTCGTTCTTGGATACACCGATCCGCTCGCAGAAGTCGCGGATCGCCGCCGGCGTATACCCCCTTCTGCGCATTCCCGACAGGGTCGGCGCCTGCGGATCATCCCACCCGCCGACTACCCCTTTTTCCACCAGTTCGATGAGCTTCCGTTTGCTCAGGACCGTGTAGCTGAGGTTCAGGCGGGCAAACTCGATCTGCTGAGGACGGGGGTCGATATTCAGCTCCTTCAGAAACCAGTCGTAGAGGGGCCGGTTGTTCTCGAACTCCAGGGTGCAGATCGAATGGGTGATCTTCTCGATAGAGTCCGAGAGGCAATGGGCGAAGTCGTACATCGGGTAGATGCACCACGCATTTCCCGTCCGATAATGGCTCACTCTCTTGATCCGATACATGATCGGATCCCTCATGGTGACATTGGGAGAGGTCATGTCAATCTTGGCCCGCAGGACATGGCTCCCTTCGTCGAACTCCCCGGCCCGCATCCGTTCAAACAAAGCGAGGTTTTCTTCCACGGACCGGTTGCGATGGGGGCTCTCCTTGCCCGGCTGGGTCAGCGTGCCCCGGCTCTCGCGGATCTCGTCCGCACTCAGATCGCAGACATAGGCCTTTCCCGCCCGGATCAGCTCGAGGGCATACCGGTAGAGTGTTTCATAGTAATCGGAGGCGTAATAGAGACGATCCTGCCAGTCGAAGCCCAGCCATTTCACGTCGCGGATGATCGACTCCACGTATTCCATGCTCTCCCCGCTCGGGTCCGTGTCGTCCAGACGCAGATTGCAGGTTCCCCCGTACTGGGAGGCGATCCCGAAATTGAGACAGACCGACTTGGCGTGTCCGATGTGGAGATAGCCGTTCGGTTCGGGCGGAAAGCGGGTGGTCACCAGCCCCCGATGCTTTCCGGCTTTCAGGTCTTCATTGATGATATCCCGGATAAAATCAGACGGGAATGATGAATTGGTCTGGCTCATATCTCAAATTCCCTTTCTCGTCCGCTGGGCAATCACATGCCGGAGGGCCAGAATCGGATGACCGAACATCATCCTGGGACCGGAAAATCTCATGACCTTTCCGATCTCCTCCCTCATCTGCGGTTTGTAGCAGTGGATCCGGCATTGACTGCATACCGGTTTGTCTTCCCCGAAAGGACATTTCAGGATTCTCTGTTCGGCGTAGAAATAGAGATCCCGGCAACTTTCGCAAAGCGCCTTGCCGCCGCCATGCCGATCGCGGCAATACATGCCGATCATGATCCTGACCGTTTTGATCTCCCGCTTGTTAATTGTCCTTCCCACCATTTGAGATCACCAGAATCCCCGCTCCATGCAATTCTCGATGAACGCAATGGATCGCCCGGAGCCGCCCGTCAGATACTCATATAGCTGCATTCCCACGTCCGGGTAGAGAGGGGATTCGGGCAGTTTCTCCACGGGAACCCAGGCAATGTCAAGGGAGTGGGTGCTGTCCGGCCTGATCTTGGGGGTCCCCTTGATATCGAGGGCAACGAAGATGATGTGGAGGGTCTGAGGATGTCGCTTGGTGGCAGGCGCCTCGCCGATCAGGATGATCTCCCCGACCTCGAGTTTGACGCCGATCTCGTTGCGCCACTCATTGACGATGGCCTCCTTCAGGGGGACATCCTTGTCCACGCCGCCGCCCGGCAGGGCAAAGACCTCTTTGCCTCCGTAGATGTACTTCATGCAGAGGATTTCCTGTTCGATTTCGAATACCGCCGATACCCGGACACGCATGGCTCCTCCTTTATGAACCGGTGATGTAGCAATCGACATATCCGACGCCTGTGATCACGGCGCCGTAGAGAGGAATCTACTAGATAATCGATCAGATGTCCACATCGACATTGAAAGAATGACGGCTTCGTAAAAAGTCCGGATGCTGCGTTGCGCTTCATCCTTCGTCAT
>CAZINF010000272.1:0-2951 GCA_964540555.1 uncultured Syntrophus sp.
TCGAAGTCCCGATTCTGGGGGTTGCCACCCAGGGTCGAACGAAAAAAGAGTCCTTTGTGATGATCGCCGACGCGATCGAATCGCTGGTAAACAAGCCGGGGTTCGCCATTAAGGTCCACCTTGGAAAGGATGATTATTTCGAGCTCGATTCCCCAGACCAAGCCGCGCTGACCGCGTTTCTCCTGCGTCGGAAAAGGATGCTGGAAGGGCTTTCCCTCTCTGCCGTCGCCAGACGCCTGGGCTCCGCCTCTCTCAACGCCTATGCCCGCTACGAGCAGGGACGGGCGGTACCGAGCATCGAAAAGCTTGGCCGGCTGCTTGCAGCCGTCTCCGGCACGGGGGGTTTCGTCCTGAGCGACAGCCGAAGCAGGTAAACGACTCGCCGTTATGGTTCTGTCCTCCCGCTCCTTGACTTGCGCCCAGGCGATCGCCAGGGTGGCGCCCACCTCGTCGTGCAACCGCCTTTTCGAAACGATGGCCCGAATCTGCTGAATATTTTTGCCTTGACTTTAAAATGCATTATATGAGAATCCTCAACCCTACAAAAACAAATACCCGTCGAGGTAAATGAAATGATTGAACAATATCTTAGAAGAGCCGGTTGGTGAAATGAAGATTGTTATCACGAATGGATTATGGATCGTTGAAGAGGCCCTTGCCGTCATGAGGGAGGTAGGTCGGGTCGTCGTACCCCGTGACGACTCGGCGGCGGCGCTCCTTGATGAAACGAGGGACGCGGATGTGATCGTGGTCAGTTTCAGCCCCCATGTGGATCGGCGCCTCATTGGTTCGGCCGGCAAACTGAAGCACATCGCCAGACTGGGTGTGGGGGTGGAAAGCATAGACCTGCAAGCCGCCACGGAGCGCGGGATCGTCGTTACCAATACCCCCGATTTGACCGCGGATTCTGTGGCCGAGTTCACGATGACTCTGCTGCTGTCCCTGGCGAAGAATCTCCCAAGTTGTGACCGTGCCGTTAGAGAGGGGCGGTGGGAAGAAAGGCTCGCTTTGATTCGTCTAAATCGGGAGCTGTGCGGCAAGACGCATGGGATTGTGGGATTGGGGGCGATCGGGGGCCGGGTTGCCGTAAGGTGCAAAGCGTTTGGGATGCGAGTCATTTACAACAAGAGAAACAGGGACCTGGAATTCGAAAGGGCTGTGGGGGTGGACTATGTCCCCCTTGAAACCCTCCTGAAGGAGTCGGACAGCATCAGTCTCCATGTCCCCCTGACCGCCGAGACACGCGACCTGCTGGACGCCCCTCAGTTCGCATCCATGAAAAAGGATGCCCTGCTGATCAATCAGGCCAGGGGCAGGGTGGTCAATGAGAAAGCCTTGGTTCAAGCGCTCAAGGAAGGCAGGATCGGGGGGTATGCCACTGATGTCTATGAGCAAGAGCCTCCGGATCCGGCATGCGAACTGCTGAGTTTCAAGAATGTGGTTGTTGCTCCGCATGTGGGGGGAGCGACCCGTGAAGCCCGCCTGAGGGCATGCAAGGCCCTTGCTGAAGACATCGTCAAGGTGTCTCGCGGCGAGATTCCCAGGCACCTGGTCAATCGGGAGGTCCTACAGAAAAAGGGTCTCTAATCCGCTATTTTATCTCTCGATTTGCTAAAGAAGGGAAGTTGTTATGGAAATAAAAGAAAAGGGAGATCTTTATCCGGCAAAACGTCTGGAGGCCTTCCGGGAATCCCAGCGCATGGAGGGCGTCGACCGCATCTGGCTGCCGGGCGAGATAGAGCACTGCCGGATTCTTGAACGGCGGGAGCGAGGCATTCCCCTTGCGCCCGTCGTAGTCGCGAATCTCAGGCAGCTTGCCGCCGAGTTGAATCTGTCGGATCGGTTGGAGTAGCGGTGCGGATTTAAAGGTTCGCCGCACCTCCGGTTGAGGTTCAAGGAGCAAAAGCGGATGATCACAGCAGTGCTTGCCCGGAGTCGCCACCCCCGGTGGGACCGGTCTCTGGAGGATCTCCTCCGGAATCCCCTGATCCGGAAGGCCGTTATCCTTCACGCCGGGGAGGCGGGAATCTCTCCGTCCCGCTGTGAGATGCTCGCCGTCGCCGACCCGGTCTCGGGCGGGACTTGGAACACGATCCTTGACAGGGTTGCCACACGGTACATCCTCTTTTTCCCCGACGCAGCCGGGGTGTGTCTCGATCTCCGCGCCCCGGACCGTCTGATCGAGACGGCGGAGGCGACGGGAGCGGGCGCCGTCTATGCCGACTACGCCGAGATCTGCGGGGAAACCCTTCGGGAACACCCCGTCAATGATTACCAGACGGGGAGCCTCCGGGACGGCTTCGATTTCGGACCCCTGATCCTTCTATCGACCGCCGCGGCGCGCCGGGCGATTCGGAAATATGGGGAGATACCGGCGTACCGGTGGGCCGGGTGGTACGACCTCCGTCTGAAAATCTCCACCGATAAGGATCTTTTCCACCTTCCGGAGAGGCTTTCCACCGTCGATATAAGGCTAACAGCGGCAGAAGGCCAAAAGGCGGGTGACGAGGGACATTTCGCCTACGTCGATCCCGGCAACCGGGCTCTCCAGGAGGAGATGGAAGAGGCGGCGACGGCGCATCTCAAACGGATCGGGGCTTTTCTTGCACCGGAATTTCGCGACGTGCCTCCCTCAGCCGATTCCTTTCCCGTGGAGGCGAGTGTCGTCATCCCCGCCCGGAACCGGGTCCGGACCATCGCCGACGCGGTCGCGAGCGCCCTTTCCCAGCGGACCGGGTTTCCATTCAACGTGATCGTCGTTGACAACCACTCCACAGACGGCACAACCAAGCGCCTTGCCGGGCTGGCCGGACGCCATCCCATTCTGAAACATCTCGTGCCGAAGCGCCGGGATCTCTCCATCGGCGGATGCTGGAACGAAGCGATCTTTTCCGATCTTTGCGGCCGGTACGCCGTTCAGCTCGATTCGGACGACCTCTACCGCGGAGTCG
>CAZINF010000273.1:0-2943 GCA_964540555.1 uncultured Syntrophus sp.
CAGGCAAACTGGATTTCAGCAAAACAGGATTACCCACTTGAGATGAGAAAGAGCCTGATTATTCTCGGAATCAACTACTTCTTTCACGATTCGAGCGCCTGCCTGGTTGTTAACGGTAAACTGGTCGCCATGCTGGAGGAGGAGCGTTTCACGCGCAGAAAGCACACGGATGAGTTTCCCGTCCGTGCGATCGACGGATGTCTTCAACTGGCGGGCATTGCCATCGCCGATATCGATCACATTGCGGTGTCGATCAAACCCACCAAGGACTGGGTCGCCAAGCTGGCCTACGGACTGGCTCATTTGCCCAACGCAAAGACCTTCGCCAGGCATGAACTCTGGCGTGCCTGGTGGAAGCAGAAGGGCCTCAAGTCATGGTATAAAAAAAGGTTGGCAAAAAGGCCGGCAAGCCGCCCATCCATTTCGTCCCTCACCACGTGGCGCACGCAGCGGGGAGCTTTCTCGCGTCTCCCTATGAAGATGCGGCGATCCTGAGCCTTGACGGTTCGGGGGAGCGGGCGACATCGTTCCTGGGCAGCGGCCGTGGACTCGATCTGGAATGCTTCCAGGAAAGTTATTTCCCCATGTCGCTGGGGTCGTTCTATGAGGCGGCCACGGAATTCTGCGGCTTCAGGCCCAACTACGACGAGGGGAAGACCATGGGGCTTGCCCCGTTCGGCGACCCGCGGGTGTACGGCAAGGAAGTCGGCGATATCGTGCGCATCGCCGCCGACGGCGCCATACGCGTCGATCTTTCGTACTTCAGCTATCAGTTCTGGGGAGATCGGCGGTGCGCGGATAAGTTTTACAGGGCGTTCGGACAGCCGCGCCTTCCCGATGCGCCGTTCGCGGACAACCACCACGACGTTGCCGCTGCGTTCCAGGACCGGCTGGAGGAATGTGCGCTGGCGCTTTGCCGGGTCATACGCGGGCGCACCCGGGCCCGGCGCCTGGTGATCGCCGGCGGCGTCTCGCTCAACAGCGTGATGAACGGTCGCATCCTGCGCGAGGCCGGCTTCGACGATATCTATGTGATGCCGGCCGCCGGCGACAACGGCACATCGATCGGCGCCGCGCTGCATGTCTATCACACCTTGCTGAGGCGCCCGCGCGTGGCGGTTCATGACGATCCGTATCTCGGCACCCACTACACCGATGAAGCCATCGAAAAAGAACTGCGGCAATGCAAGCTGCCCTACACCAGGCATGCCGATATCGCATCGGTTGCCGCCCGCCTCCTCGCGGACGGCAACATCCTGGGCTGGCTTCAGGGACGCATGGAGATAGGTCCCCGTGCGCTGGGAAATCGCAGCATTTTTGCAAGTGCGGCGTTTCCAGACATGAAGGACAAGATCAACGCCGAGGTAAAGCACCGTGAGGCCTACCGTCCCTTTGCACCGTCATCTCCCGTGGAATGCAAGGACCGGTTTTTCGACATCAAGGGGGAGAGCCCCTTCATGCTCAAGGTGTGCGATGTGTTGCCGGACATGAAGCACACGATACCGGCCGTCACCCATGTGGATGGCACCGCACGGCTGCATACCGTCGATCAACGGATCAACCCGCTCTTCCACGATCTTCTGACGCAGTTCGGCCGGATCACCGATATCCCGGTGCTCCTCAATACGAGCTTCAACATCCAGGGCGAACCGATCATCGAATCCCCACTCCAGGCCATCCGGTGTTTCTACTCGACGGGCCTTGACTATCTCGTGATGGGCAGTTATCTCGTCGACAAGCGACCGTCCATACCGATACAGTCCTAATTTCTTCTGGACCGCACCCCGCCCCAACTCCGCTCCACGGTCTTCGGCATCTACTTCGGCTTGAGCCAGGAGGGGATGAGTGTGGCACAGCCCATAGCGGGACAGTTTATGGATCTGTTCGGTATCGTGCAGGTGTTTTATGCCCTGGCCATCGGCAGCATTGTCCTGTCGGTCCTGGTGCTTTTCTGGGCGAAGATGACAAGGGATAACTACCAGGTCGCCAGTCACGATAATATGTCTTGACTTTGCTGGGAATGAGCGTACTCTACAGTCAACATAGTGATTGACTAAGAAAATTAAATAATTGTCCTTCCCATATAGGGAAGGTAAAATGACTTCCAAGCCCTGTCTATTATGATGTGACAGGGTTTTTTATTTCCGGATGACAGGAAAACAAGAGTTTTTAGCTGTCGTCAGGTTTGCTGAGAAAGAGGATGAAAACATGAATATACACCTGATAGAACCTTTGAATCATTTTGTGAAGCTGCAAGACAATGTGTGGGAAAGTGGTTCGTGGCAACTGGACGAGGAGCAGGCCAAGAAATTGGTTGGGGGCGAAATTTATTTTCATAAAAAGCGACTGGAACCCTCTTTTTATGGCGGGACAATCCTCGGATACAGGGTTCATAGAGAGGGAGAATGTCAGGGAAAGATCGTTTTCAAACTCCAATATAGCCTGTCATGCAGGAATGTCAGCACGAATAAATCCGGCTGGAAGAAGGTTATAAAGATTACCGATCAACAGTAACCTATGGACTCTTGATGATCGAAAGAGGGGAAGATGCAGAAGGATGAAAGAAGCGGCCGCCATTGATAAAGGAAGGAATGATCGATGAAAGCAGAGATGGAAGAGAAGATCAAGTACGGAGTTGGGGGCCTGGTTTGCGGGGCCGTTATCGCAATGATTATCGGATTTTCGTGGGGAGGTTGGTTGACCTCCAGCGCAACCCAGAAGAAGAGCGATGTGGCGGTCTTGGCGAGTCAAGCGGCGATCTGCGTCGCCCAATTTATGAAAGACCCGAGCAAACTTAAAGAATTAGAAGGGATAGAAAGCTGGAAGAGATCTGAATTCATTGAAAAAGGGGGCTGGGATAAAATGCCCGGGCAAAAAGAGGCCAGTAGCGGTGTCGCCAACGCATGTGTCACGGGACTTGAAGTTCTTATCAAGAAATAGGAC
>CAZINF010000274.1:0-2903 GCA_964540555.1 uncultured Syntrophus sp.
CGGTGTGGGGCTTCTGGTCTATTACGGCCAGTGGAATGTCCGACGGGGCGAGCTCTATTACTCCGGAACCGTTGAGGCGACGCAGTCCCGCCTCGCTTTCCAGACCGGCGGCCGCGTACTCAAGGTGGATGTGCGCGAGGGACAGGCCGTCGTAAAAGACCAACTCCTGGCCGAGCTGGATTCCGCTGAATTCCGTTCCCGTCTCGAACAGGCGAAGGCCGCTCTCGAAAAATCCGTGAAAAACCGGGAACAGGCGGAAACCCTTCTGAAAGTCTACGGAAAGACGCTTCCCGCCGAGGAGGCCCGGGCCGCTGCGGGCGTTCGAGCCCTGAAATCCCAGTTGGACGATCTCAAGGCTGGAAGCCGGACACAGGAAATCGCCCGGGCGGACCAGGCGATGCAGAGCGCCGCTACGGTCATGGAAGACGCGAAAAAAAACGCAGCCCGTTACGAAAGCCTCTTTCAGAAGGGAATTGTCTCCGAGAGGGAACGGGACTCCGTCCGCCTGCGATACGACACGGCCCTTCGTGAATACGAGCGGAGCAAAGAGACCCTCGACCTGGCGCGGGAGGGAAGCAGGGCGGAAACGATCCGCACCGCCGAGGCGAAGGTAGCCGAAGGCGAGGCCCTTCTGAATCAGGCCCAAAGCAACCTTATCCGGATCGATGCGGCGAAAAAAGATGTGGAGGCGGCCCGCTCGATTGTTGCCGGGGCCCGTGCAGCCCTGGACCAGACGGCGATCCAACTCGATTACACGCGACTCAAGGCGCCCCGGACGGGAATCATCACCAGCCGCAACATCGAACCGGGGGAAGTGGTCACCCCGGGCCGGGAGGTCCTCACCCTCTCCGACCTCGCGACGGTCGATCTGAAGATCTTCGTCGATGAGACGGAGATCGGCAAGGTGAAACCGGGCCAGAAGGTCGATGTCCGAGTGGACACCTTCCCGGATAAGACCTTTCCGGGAACGGTCGCCTTCATATCACCTGAAGGGGAGTTCACACCCAAGATCATCCAGACCCGGAAGGAGAGGGTCAAGCTGGTCTATCTCGTCAAGGTGTCCATCCCCAATCCGGCGCTGGAACTCAAATCAGGGATGCCTGCCGATGCCTGGTTGCGATAAGACGGGGTCTTCCGCTGCTTCCCCCACCGGCGAAGGAAACGGGAGCACCCCTGTTCCGGAGGAGGCTTTCCTCCGCATCGAAAGAGTCTCCTGCCGTTTCGGCGCGACCGAGGCGGTCCGCGACGTCACACTCTCGGTCGAGGCGGGGACGATCTTCGGCCTTGTAGGCTCCGACGGGGCGGGGAAGTCCACATTGCTTCGGATGACAGCAACGATGCTCAGGCCCGCCTCGGGACGGATCCGGATCGGCGGTCTGGATGTGGTAACCAAAAAGGCGGAGGCCAAGGCCCTCATCGGTTACATGCCCCAGCGTTTCGGCCTTTATCAGGACCTGACGGTCGAGGAAAACATCGATTTTTTCATGGACATCTTCGGGATCAGGGGCACGGAGAGAAAGGCGCGCAAGGCCCTTTACCTCGGCTTCTCCAACCTGTTGCCATTCCTGGACCGACCTGCAGGGAACCTCTCCGGCGGGATGAAGCAGAAACTCGGTCTGGCCTGCGTCCTCGTCAATGAGCCGAGGCTCCTGATTCTGGATGAACCGACAAACGGCGTCGATCCCGTTTCCCGCCAGGAGTTCTGGCAGATTCTGGGGAAAATGCGCGGGGAGGGGATGACCATCTTCGTCTCCACGGCCTATCTCGACGAAGGAGAGCGGTGCGACCGGCTGGGGTTGATGCACCGGGCGGCGCTTCTGGAGACGGCTTCCCCGGCAGAGATCCGCGCCGGTTTTGAGAATCTGGAGGAGGCGATCATCCACCGCATCCGGCAGGCGGACGAGGAACTGGCCCATGATACCTTCAAACTCTGACGGCTTCGTAAAAAATCCGGATGCTGCGTTGCGCTTCATTCCTCCCCGGCTTTCGCCGGGGCAGGCTTATTGCGGCGTACGGCAAAGTACGCCTCATAATGGGGACGGATTTGAAATCCGTCCCCGCGCGCGCAAATTGAAGCTCCCCGCCCACAGGGCGGGGCTTCCCGGTAAGGAAGTGGCCAGTTTATTATTGCGCCCCTTATCCCCACCCACAGGGCGGGGCTGCGGGTTGCGCTCCCGGTCAAGGCTTTTGCGACTTTTTACGAGATCGTCATGAATAATCGTGGGAATAATAGCTCGGACGCCATCGTCGTCCGCGAGCTCGAAAAACGTTTCGGAGCGTTTACGGCGGTCGATAAAATCTCCTTCACGGTCCATCCGGGCGAGATTTTCGGTTTTCTCGGCTCCAACGGTTCGGGGAAATCGACGACGATCCGGATGCTCTGCGGGATACTCACACCGACCTCCGGAAAGGGAAGCGTCGCCGGGTTTGACATCGTCACAGAAGCGGAGGAGGTCAAGCACGCGATCGGTTACATGTCCCAGAAGTTCTCCCTTTACGAGGACCTGACCCCCATGGAGAACCTCCGCTTCTATCTCGGGGTCTATGGCGTCCCGGAGGAGCAATGGGCCGAGCGGCGCGACTGGGTCCTGGATATGACCCGCCTCGCAGATGCCAAGAACCGTATGACGAGAGACCTCCCGCCGGGCTGGCGGCAGCGCCTCGCCCTGGGCTGCGCCCTCCTCCACCGCCCCCGGATCCTCTTTCTCGACGAACCGACCTCCGGCGTCGATCCGATCACACGGCGCCATTTCTGGACTTTCATCGGCCAGCTCGCCGGCGAAGGGATCACCATCTTCGTGACGACCCACTACATGGACGAGGCAAACCACTGCGGACGGATCGTGATGATCAACGAGGGGAGGATCGTCGCCTCGGGAAGTCCGGAGGAGATCATCCGCGGA
>CAZINF010000275.1:0-2894 GCA_964540555.1 uncultured Syntrophus sp.
TCGAGGGTGATCTCCCGCATCGCCTCGTCGGAATTCGCCGGGTCCATCTGGTAGGCCCGCCGGTCCCCGAAGGCAGGGGCGCTTTCCGCCGCCTCGCGGAAGGGGCCGTAAAAGCAAGAGGCGTACTTCGCCGAGTAGGCCATGATGGGAAGGGTGTCGAAACCCGCGTCGTCGAGCCCTTCCCTGAGGGCGGCGATCTGTCCGTCCATCATCGCCGACGGCGCGACCATGTCCGCGCCCGCCCTCGCGTGGGAGACCGCCGTTTCGGCGAGGACCTCCAGGGTGACATCGTTTGCCACATCGCCCCCCTCCAGCATCCCGCAGTGACCGTGGTCGGTGTATTCGCAGAGACAGACATCGGTGATGACGAGGATGTCGGGGACCTTCTCCTTGATTCCCCGGATCGCCTGCTGGATAATCCCGTCTTTGGCCATCGCCCCGGAGGCGATCGCGTCCTTCTTATCCGGGATCCCGAAGAGGAGGACCGCCGGTATCCCCAGTGCCTTCACCCGCTGCGTCTCCCGGATAATATGATCCACCGACATCTGAAAGATCCCCGGCATCGAATCGATCGGTTTTTTCACCTTTGCACCCGGCACCGCGAAAAGCGGATAGATCAGGTTGTCCACGGCGAGTGTTGTCTCCCGGATCATCCTGCGGAAATTCTCATTCTGCCTCAGCCGCCTGGGCCGGTAATCGGGAAAGTTCATATGACCTCCTTTGCCCTGCTTTCATTTAATGCCTATCGACCTGCACCTTCAACATCCGTCGATACCGTTCCTACCCCATTGATGACCGGACGTCAGCCTTGCAGCGCTTCGCCTTTACTGGACCGGTTGAAAAAAAGTGACGAGCGCATCGACCAGACCCGGAATCGTGTAGCGCTCCTGGAGGATGTCCACGGGAAGACCCGCCTTCCTCGCCGCCGCTTCCGTCACCGGACCGATGCAGGCGATCCGAACCTTGGCCGGGAGATGAAAATCGGGGCCCATGATCCGTAGGAAGTTCGCCACCGTCGAGGGACTCGTAAAGGTGATCACATCAACCTTTCCCTCATCGAAAAAAGGGATCAGCTCGGAAGCGTTCCGGTCCGAACGGACGGTCCGGTAAGTTGTCGCGATATCGCAGCTGGCGCCCATCTTGACAAGGCCCTCGGGGATCACGTCGCGCGCCTCCTGGGCCCTCGGGAGAAGGACCCGGCTTCCCCGGAGATCCTCGCCGGCAAAGGCCTTGACAACCCCTTCGGCAACGAACGCTTCCGGCACGAGATCCACGCGAATGCCCAGCGCTTCCACCGCCGAGGCCGTGGCCGGACCGATCGTGGCAATCCGGATCCCTTTGAGATCCCGGATGTCCCGTCCCCGCTCCCGGAGGCGCCGGTAGAAAAAGGCAACGCCGTTGGCGCTCGTAAAGATGATCCACCGGTAACCCTCCAGGCGGTCGATCGCCCTATCGAGCTCCTCCCACGTCTCAGGCGGCGCGATCCGGATCACCGGGAACGGGATCACCCGCGCCCCTTTGCGCCGTAGGAGTTCGGACAGCTCCTCCGCTTGCGCCTCCGGACGCGTGATGACAATACCACGGCCGAAAAGGGGTTTCATCTCAAACCAGCTAAGGGTTTCCCTCAAGCCCACCACGGTGCCGACGACAAATATGGCTGGCGGCGTAAAACGCCGTTCCTCGGCCTTCTGCACGATATCGCCGAGGGTGCCGGCCAGCGTCTCCTGGTCCGGCGTCGTTCCCCAGCGGATCAGTGCGGCCGGGGTCGCCGCGTCTTTTCCGTGAAGGACCAGGTTCTCCGCAATCATCGAGAGGTTCTTCACCCCCATGAGAAATATCAGGGTCCCGATCCCGGCCAGCGTAGACCAGTCGAGATTGCTCTTCCCCTTGGTCGGGTCCTCGTGCCCCGTGACAAAAGCTACCGATGCGGTATGATTCCGGTGCGTCAGAGGGATCCCCGCATAGGCGGGAACGGCAATCGCCGAACTGATCCCGGGAACGACTTCGAAAGGGACGCCCGCCTCGCGCAGGACCTCCGCCTCCTCGCCTCCCCGTCCGAAGATGAACGGATCGCCGCCTTTGAGCCTCGCGACGATTGCCCCCTTTCCCGCCTCCGCAATCAGAAGCGCGTTGATCTCCGATTGGGAAAGGGTGTGGTCTCCTCCGTGCTTGCCGGCGTAAATCAGACGCGCCTTCTCTCCCGCATGGCGGAGAATTTCCGGGCTGACCAGATGGTCGTAGACGATCACATCCGCCTCCCGGATATACTGCGCACCGCGAATGGTGATCAGTCCCGGGTCGCCCGGTCCGGCGCCGATAATATACACCTTGCCCTTACCAGTCATGGATCTTTCCTCGGTACCGCTTCATAGGCTGTTGAAAAACGCCCATCTGCTGCGTTTCCCTCATCCTTCGCCGTTCAACGTACCAGAAAGTACGCCTCACGGCTCAGGATTTCGGGGGCCTTGCATCTGGACATTTTTGAACAGCCTTTAAACACTCCTTATTCAACATACTCTAAAGAGCCTGGTAGACCTGGTCGAGAATCGCGCGACCGCCGCGCGCCAGGATGTGATCCGCAAGTTCCCTTCCCAGAGTCCCAAAATCCGCCGCGGGTCCCTTCATTTCGTGGCGGATCATCACCCGCCCGTCGACGCTGCCGACAAGCCCCCCGATGGCGATCTCTTCCCCGCTTTTTTTGGCATAAGCGGCGATCGGAAGCTGGCATCCGCCGCCCAGACGCTGCAGGAAGGCGCGTTCCGCGCCGGCCTCACACCAGGTCACCGGATCGTGGAGAAAGGCGATCGCCTCGCGGACGGAGGGGTCGCCCCGCCGCGTTTCGATCCCGAGGACCCCCTGACCGACGGCGGGAAGCATCACCTCCACGGGAATGA
>CAZINF010000276.1:0-2858 GCA_964540555.1 uncultured Syntrophus sp.
CGATGATATCCCCGACGATCCTCGCCGATTTCTTGTAGGGCTTGTTCCAGCGGTTCCCCATCTCGCTCATGGCGAAGAGGACCCGGCGGTGGACCGGCTTCAGGCCGTCCCGGACGTCGGGGATCGCCCGGCCGATGATGACGCTCATCGCATAGTCCATGTAGGACTTCTTCATCTCGTCTTCGATGTTGATCGCGATATTCTTTTCGAACAGGTTGTCCATCAAACCGAATTTCTCCTTATATGCTTATACATCCAGATTCGAGGCGTAGAGGGCGTTTTTATAGATGAAATCGCGCCGGGGCTCCACCTGATCCCCCATGAGGGTGGTAAAGATCTCTTCCGCCGCCACGGCGTCCTCGATCCGCACCTGCAGGAGGGTGCGCTTCTCCGGATTCATCGTCGTCTCCCAGAGCTGCTCCGGATTCATCTCGCCGAGACCCTTGTAGCGCTGGACGGAGACCCCTTTCTTCCCGGCGCTGATCACGCAGTCGATCAGGGCGGACAGGGTGCCGACCGTTTCGCAAACCTTTTCCAGGGCGCCGTCGGCGCCCTCCTCCGAACCAACCCGGTAGGGGGCCTCCCCGAGGACCGCCACCTGGCTCAGAAGGGCCTTGATCTCCAGGAACTTCGGAAGTTTCAGGATGTCTCGGTCGATGCTGGTGGTCATGGTCTGATTGTTTCTCCGGATGCTAAAGACGATCTTCCAGCGTCCGTGTTCCTGGTCCATCTCCGTGCTGAATCCCTCCAGGCGATCACCCAGAGCCATGCCGGTCCGTTTGGCCACCCTGGTCAGGGCCTCCTCGGTCCGGTAGTCTTCCTCGCTGAGGGCCGGGTCGCCGGCCAGGATGCGGATGAGGTCCCGGTTCTTTTCCTCCCGTTCGAACCTGTCCAGGACCGTCTCGATCCGCATTGCCTTCTTGATGAGGCCGAGGAGCCGGCTGCCGGTAATCGCGGGGACACCTTGCGGCAAGTTGTCCCCTTTGCCGTTAACCACAAACAGGCGGACGCGATTGACCCCGTTATCCAGGACATGGTCCTTCATCGTCTCCTCGTTATGGATGTAGAGCTCCTTTTTGCGATCGGTTACCTTGAACAGGGGTGGCTGGGCGATATAGAGGTAGCCTCGCTCGATCAACTCCCTCATCTGCCGAAAGAAGAAGGTTAAAAGAAGCGTCCGGATGTGGAGGCCGTCCACGTCGGCGTCGGTCATGATGATCACCTTGTGGTACCGCAACTTGCTGATATCCTGATCGTCTTTTCCGATCCCCGCGCCGAGTGCGGTGATGATGACCTTGAGCTCCTCGTTCTGGAGTATCTTGTCGAAGCGGGCCTTCTCGACATTGAGCACCTTGCCGCGCAGCGGCAGGATCGCCTGATTCTTCCTGTCACGTCCCTGTTTGGCGGAGCCCCCGGCCGAATCTCCCTCCACCAGGTAAATCTCGCTCCTGGACGGGTCCCGCTCCTGACAGTCGGCCAGTTTTCCGGGAAGAGCGCCGACCTCAAGGGCGGTCTTCCTCCTGGTCAGTTCGCGGGCGCGACGCGCCGCCTCGCGCGCCCGGGCCGCATCCAGGCATTTTCCCATAAGCTGGCGACCGACAGCGGGATTTTCTTCCAGATAGCTGCTGATTTTGTCGTAGACGATCCCCTCGACAAGACCCTTCACTTCGCTGTTCCCGAGTTTTGTCTTTGTCTGCCCCTCGAACTGCGGATTCCGAATCTTGATGCTGATAACGCAGGCCAGACCCTCACGGAGGTCTTCCCCCTTGAGGGATTCTTTACCGTTTTTGAGGATGTTGCTGCTCACGGCATAGTTATTGAAAGCCCGTGTCAAGGCAGACCGGAAACCAATAAGGTGTGTGCCTCCCTCCGTCGTGTTAATGCTGTTGGCAAAAGAAAAAATATTTTCCGTGTAGGTATCGTTGTACTGGAGAGCGACCTCGACAGAACAGTCTTCCTTGCTGCCGGTGATGTAAATAGGGTTTTTGTGAAGAACCTTCTTATTCCGGTTAATGTATTCGACAAAGGAAACGATCCCGCCTTTATAAAAAAACTCGCTCGTCCGGTCAGTTCTCTCGTCGGTCAGGGTAATCCTCACCCCCGAATTCAAAAAGGAAAGCTCGCGGAAGCGGTTAGAGAGCGTATCGTAATTAAACTCCACCTCCTCAAAGATCGTATCATCCGGCTTGAAGGTGATTGTAGTCCCCCGGCTCTTGGTCTTACCGACCATCTCCAGAGGCGCTGTCGGGACACCGCGGATATAGGACTGGGTATAGACGCCGCCGTCGCGCCGGACCTCCAATTCAAGATCGATAGAAAGCGCGTTTACCACGGATACGCCGACCCCGTGAAGGCCTCCGGATATCTTATAGCTGTCATTGGAAAACTTCGCCCCGGCATGGAGCTTCGTCAGCGCCACCTCCGCCGCGGAAACCCCTTCCCCCTTGTGCATATCCACCGGTATGCCGCGGCCGTTGTCCTCGACCCTCACGCTGTTGTCCATCCTGATCTTGACGACAATCGTATCGCAAAAACCGGCAGAAGCCTCATCAATACTGTTATCCACCACTTCATACACCAGATGGTGGAGACCATCTTTCCCGGTGCTTCCGATGTACATCGCCGGACGCTTCCGGACGGCTTCCAGCCCTTCCAGCACTTTGATGCTGTCGGCGCCGTAACTTTCCGTTGCTTCAGTATCTTCTATAAATCCGTTATTTATTTCCATCTATCCTCTCAAAAAATAAGTGCTTGTTACAACTTCAGCGGCATCACAATACAGAAGTAATTTTCATTGCCGACTGCCCGGATCACCGCGGGCTTCATAGCCATACCGATCTCAAAATCCACCCACTCCT
>CAZINF010000277.1:0-2831 GCA_964540555.1 uncultured Syntrophus sp.
GTCTTCCCCCGGATCAGCTCCGCCACATCCGGGTTTTTCTTCTGGGGCATCATGCTGCTCCCCGTCGTAAATGCGTCGGCAATCTCCACGTAGCCGAACTCGTCGGTCGACCACAAAACGAGGTCTTCGCAGAAACGGCTCAGATGCATCATGGCGAGCGAGGCGGCAAAGATAAATTCCGCGACAAAATCACGGTCGGAAACTGCATCCATGCTGTTTTCCGAGATCGCTGGAAAACTGAGCAGACGGGCAACGCAACCCCGGTCGATGGGAAGTCCCGTCCCCGCGAGGGCGGCCGCGCCCAGAGGCATGACATTCACCCGCTTCAGACAGTCCCGGAAGCGGGCCTCGTCGCGGGTAAGCATCTCCCAAAAGGCGAGCAGATAATGGGAAAGAAGGACCGGCTGCGCCTTTTGCAGGTGGGTATACCCGGGCAGGATCGCCCCGCATTCCTTTTTCGCGAGCGCAAGAAAACTCGCCTTGAGTTCCACGAGAAACCCCAGCACCCGGCCGATCTCCTCCCGCAGGTAGAGGCGGATATCGAGGGCGATCTGATCGTTCCGGCTCCGCCCCGCGTGGAGCTTGCCGCCCACGTCGCCGATCCGGTCCGTCAGGGCCTTTTCGATCGCCATGTGGATGTCCTCGTCGTCGGGACGAAAAATAAACTCCCCGCTTACGATATCGTTATGGACTTCGCAGAGGCCCGTGACGATTGCTCGCGCTTCTCTTTTGGTAATGATCCCCTGCTTGCCGAGCATCCGGGCATGGGCAATGCTCCCCTCGATGTCATAATGAAAAAGCCTCTGGTCGAAATGAAGCGACGAGGTAAATGCCTCTACCTGACGGTCCGTCGGCTCGTTGAATCTTCCTCCCCAGGGTTTTTCCTTGGTCTTCATGAATGAATGGTCCTCAGCAGCGCCTGAATCCGCAGGCGCAGGGCGTTGAGACGGATGAACCCCGTCGCATCCTTCTGGTCAAAGACCTTGTCTTTCTCGAATGTCGCGAAATCCTCGCTGTAGAGCGAAAAAGGGGACTTTCTCCCCACAACCATGCAATTCCCCTTGTAGAGCTTGAGGCGGGCTGTTCCCGTCACCTGTTCTTGCGTGTCGTCGATGAACCGCTGGAGGACCTTCATCTCCGGGGAATACCAGAAACCGTTGTAGGCGAGCTGGGCGTATTTGGGGATCAGGGAATCCCGCATGATCATGACCTCCCGGTCCATCGTGATGGACTCGACGGCCCGATGGGCCGCCCAGAGGACCGTGCCGCCCGGCGTTTCATAGACACCGCGCGACTTCATGCCCACAAAGCGGTTCTCGACCATATCCACCCGTCCGATGCCGTTTTCACCGGCGATCCGGTTCATATGATCGAGGAGCCTCGCCGGGGTCATGTTCGCGCCGTCGACGCTTACGGGGTTTCCCTTCTCGAAGCCGATCTCCACGTAGGTCGCCTTGTCCGGCGCAGACTCCGGGGATACGGTAAGGACGAACATGTCCTCCTTCGGCTCCGCCCAGGGGTCCTCGAGAATGCCGCCCTCGTGGGAGATATGGAGGAGATTCCGGTCGCTGCTGTAGGGCTTCTCTCTCGTCAGGGGAATCGGGATCTCGTGCTTCTCCGCGTAATCGATCATCGAGGCGCGCGAATCAAATGTCCAGTGTTCGTCTTTCCAGGCGGAGATGATCCGGATGGCGGGATCGAGGGCGATATAGGTCAGTTCGAACCGCAC
Source organism: uncultured Syntrophus sp. (assembly GCA_964540555.1). GTDB lineage: Bacteria > Desulfobacterota > Syntrophia > Syntrophales > UBA5619 > JAKAFS01. The sequence continues at coordinate 1,730 of CAZINF010000277.1, forward strand.
CTGATCGTTCCCTTTTCCCGTTGCCCCGTGGCAAACCGCGTCGGCCCCTTCCTCCTTCGCGATCTCCAACTGCCTTTTGGCAATCAGGGGCCTGGCCAGCGAAGTGCCCAGGAGATAGGTCCCCTCGTAAATCGCATTCGCACGGAGGGCAGGGAAGACAAAGTCCCGGGCAAACTCTTCCTGGAGATCGTCGATGTAAATCTTTGCCGCCCCCGTTTTGATCGCCTTTTCCCGCAGGCCCGACAGTTCATCTTTCTGACCGATATCCGCGGCGAAACAAATCACCTCGCACCGATAGGTCTCGATGAGCCACCGCAGGATCACCGATGTATCCAAACCCCCCGAATAGGCGAGGACAACCTTCCTGACCTCATTCAAATCGACATCCTCCTTACAGCAAGATTTCCATTATGGCCTTCTGGACGTGCAGGCGGTTCTCCGCCTCGTCGATGACGACGGACCGCGGGCCGTCGATGACTTCCGCCGCGATCTCCTCGCCCCGGTGGGCGGGGAGGCAGTGCATGACGATGACGTCCTTTTTCGAGCGGTCGAGCAGGGCCTGATTGACCTGATAGCCTTCAAACCGTTTCATCCTCTCCGCCCGTTCCGCCTCCTGACCCATGCTGACCCAGACATCCGTATAAATGACATCGGCGTCCCGCACCGCCTCGACAGGATCCCGGCGCAGGACCACCCCCGCCGGCGCCTCGGCCATCCCCCTCTCGAGAATGGCGGGATCCGGATCATACCCCTCGGGGCAGGCCAGGTCAAGATGAAACGGCAATTTCGCCGCGGCGTTGATCCAGGAGTTGGCCATGTTGTTCCCGTCGCCGACATAGGCGACCTTCAACCCTTCATACCCGCCCCGCTTTTCGGTGATCGTGAACAGGTCGCTCAGGAGCTGACAGGGATGGAGGAGGTCGGTGAGGCCGTTGATGACCGGTATGGAGGCGTAGCGGGCAAACTCCTCCACGGAGGCCTGGGAAAAGGTCCGGATCATGATCCCGTTGAGGTAACGGGACATGATCCGCGCCGAATCGGCGATGATCTCCCCCCGGCCGAGCTGGGTATCCCTGTTGCTCAGAAACAGGGCGATGCCGCC
>CAZINF010000278.1:0-2828 GCA_964540555.1 uncultured Syntrophus sp.
AGGGCGCGGATCTCCTCGCCGTCGAGCTTTTCCTTCTCCAAAAGCAGGCGGGCGCCCCGAATCAGGATCTCCTTCTTCTCCTGGAGGATCGCCAGCGCCCGTTCATACTCCCGACGGATACTCTCCCGTATCTCCAGGTCGATAATCTCGGCCGTTGCTTCGCTGTAATCTCCGGCCTCGCGGGGTCCAGAAGCCAGGAAAAGGGGCTGTTTGTCACCCGCGAGATAGACCTGTCCAAGCTTTTCGCTCATGCCGTACTCACGGATCATGCTCCGTGTGATATCGGTGGCCCGGGCAAGGTCGTTGTGGGCGCCCGTAGAGATGTCGCTGAAGATGATCTCCTCCGCGGCCCGTCCCCCCAGGAGCGATGCGACCTTGTTCTCCAGCTCCGTTTTTCGCATGAGGAACCGGTCCTCCGTAGGGACCTGCATCGTGTAACCCAGGGCGGCGACCCCCCGGGGGATGATGGAGATCTTCTTGATCGGATCGGTCCCAGGGAGCGACAGCGCGACCAGCGCGTGCCCCATTTCGTGGTAGGCGACGGTCTCCCGTTCGCTTGCGTTGATCAGGCGGTTCTTTTTCTCCAGACCGCCGACGATCCGCTCCACGGCCTCCTCGAATTCCGCCATTCCCACCTCGGTCTTGTCCCGGCGGACGGCAAGGAGCGCGGCCTCGTTGACGAGGTTGGCCAGATCCGCCCCTACCATGCCCGGTGTCATATTGGCCAATGTTTCCAGATTCAGATCGGGGACAGTCTTGACTTTCTTTATGTGGACCCGGAGGATCTGCTCGCGCCCGAGTTTGTCCGGCCTATCGACGAGGACGTGGCGGTCGAAGCGGCCCGGCCTGAGGAGCGCCGGATCGAGAATCTCCGGTCGGTTCGTCGCCGCCATGAGGATCACCCCTACCTTCGGATCGAAGCCGTCCATCTCGACAAGGAGCTGGTTTAAGGTCTGTTCACGCTCGTCGTGTCCGCCCATGGCGCTGAAGCCGCGGGCCTTCCCCAGGGCGTCGAGTTCGTCGATGAAGATGATGCAGGGGGCCTTCTCCTTGGCCTGGACGAAGAGGTCCCTGACGCGGGCCGCCCCGAGGCCCACAAACATTTCGACGAATTCCGAACCGGAGAGGCTGAAGAAAGGAACGCCGCTTTCGCCGGCGACGGCCTTGGCGAGAAGGGTCTTACCGGCCCCCGGCGGTCCCACAAGAAGGATGCCTTTGGGGATCCTGCCCCCAATCTCGGTGAACCTGCTCGGCGTCTTGAGGAATTCGATCACCTCGACCAGTTCCTGCTTCGCCTCGTCAACGCCCGCCACGTCCGCGAAGGTGACGTTAAGCTCGTTTTCCATGTAGATCTTCGCTTTATTCTTGCCCAGGGTCATGAAGCCGGCCTGCTGGCCGCCCATCTTTTTCATGAGAAAGTACCAGACGCCGACGAACAGCAGCAGAGGAAAGATCCAGGAGAAAAGATCGCGCAGAAAGGTCGATTCGATCTCTCCCTTGAAAGTGACGGGATACTGCTCCAGCACCTTGGCGAGGTCGGGATCCACGCGAATCGTTTTAAAAGGTTTGAAGACTTCGGGGGTCCCGTCAACTCTCATCTTCCCCTGGATTTGATTGGCGGAGACGGCGATCTCAGTGACCGTGCCTGCCTTGAGAAGGTTGAGAAATTGGCTGTAAGGGATGATCTGGGCGGCGTACATCGAGGCGATGTAGTTCTGGACGATCAGGACCACCCAGATCCCCAAAACGACGTACCAGAGAGAAAACTTGTAATGTTTCTGCATATCTTATTTCCTCTTATTTATACCGCACGGTCATGATCGATTTTAACTCCCCGGGTGAAAACCACGGCAGATCGGTGCGATAACGAATGTAAAATACGAATCTTCCGATGGATTGTCAAGTCTGCTGACGGTAAGCGACCCAGTGGAAATTGAAATCGCTTTTATCATTGCCTGCTTTGTTTGACCAAGAGCGCAACCCGCAAGCCCCACTTTGTAGACGGGGAGCTTCACTTCATAAGTAAGGGATCGGCAGTTCGGGTTGACATTCGGTGAGGGATTGTGTAATCAGAAATGGAACTTACTCCGACGACCGGGGTACATGACAGAGGAGGAAAGACGATGGAAAGACCTTTCATGAAAGTGTGGGCTGTGGCCCTGTCGGTGGTTTGGCTTGCAGCCTGCGCGACCTATGAGCGGCAGGTGGTACCCTTCAAGATGCCGGCGTCCTATCCGAACGCCACCACCGCGGCGAATGCGACGATCGCCGCCAAATCCTATCATAACAGCGAGGAGGCGTCGTCGGCCTTCGGTTTCGACATCCGCGGTGCGGGGATTCTGCCCGTTCAGGTCATTTTCGACAACACGGGGAACCATCCGCTGGAGATCCTGACGGACAAGACGCTGCTCGTCGATGAAGAAAACAACCTCTGGCCGATCCTCGATGAGCGGATGGCCTATGACCGTCTCTCCAGGGCGACGGAACTCGGCAGAGTGGTGCCCGAGGCCGCCAAAAGCGGACTCCTGGCCGGCGCCGCGGGTGCGGTCATCGGTGCGGCGATCGGTATTGTCACAGGCCGGAATGTCGCGGCGGCCGCCGGAAGGGGCGCCGCGGTCGGAGCCGCCGCCGGGATCACCATGGGAGGCGCCAGGGGATTATCCGATTCCGATGTTCAGTATCAGATCCGCGAGGATCTCCGCAGGGGCTCCCTGGAAAAAAGAGCCATCGCCCCGCAGGAGATCGCTCACGGCTTCCTCTTCTTCCCCGGAGAGGCGAAAAATCCGAAGGAACTCAGGATCAGCATCCGGGCGACGGATACGAGGCAG
>CAZINF010000279.1:0-2827 GCA_964540555.1 uncultured Syntrophus sp.
TGTATGCTGCCCACGTTCCTCTAACCTTACCCCCGACCCCCTTTAATTCAACCTTCCCCCCGTCTCCCGATCGAAGAGATGGAGGCGCTCCGGTCTGATCTGGAAATTCAATTTGTCCCCCGGATTGACCTGACTACTGCCGGGGAGACGGACGGTGAGCATATGTTCCCGCTCCAGCGGGCCATGTACCAGGGTGTCGGCGCCCAGGACTTCCACCAGATCCACCGAGATCTGGAAGACGCCCGGTCCATTATCGGCCAAAGTAATATTCTCCGGCCTCATCCCCACCATCACGGTCTTATCCCGGGCATTGTTGAGCCTCTCCGCGAGGGGCAGCCAGGGACCGCCGGGCATCTTTACCGCGTTTCCCTCGCCGGCCAGTTCCATGGGGATGATATTCATCGCCGGTGAGCCGATAAAGCCCGCCACGAAGAGGGTGGCCGGTCGGTCATAGACCTCCATAGGGGTAGCCACATGGTCGAAGTAACCGGCATTCATGACGATGAGGCGGTCCGCCAGGGTCATCGCCTCCACCTGGTCATGGGTCACGTAAATGCTCGTGGTCCGGACGGCCTGGTGGAGTTTCTTGATCTCCAGGCGCATCTGGACCCGGAGCTTGGCATCGAGGTTGGAAAGGGGCTCATCGAAGAGAAAGACTGCAGGATCCCGGACGATGGCCCGTCCCATGGCGACCCGCTGGCGCTGACCGCCGGACAGTTGCCGCGGGGTGCGTTGCATGAGGCCGTCCAGTCCCAGGATGTCAGCGGCCTTCTTTACCCTGATCTCGATCTCCGCCTTGGGCATCTTGCGGACCTTGAGACCATAGGCCATATTGTTCCAGACCGTCATATGGGGGTAAAGGGCGTAGTTCTGAAAGACCATCGCAATATTGCGGTCCTTTGGCTCCACCTGGTTTACGATGTTCCCGCCGATCAGGATGTCCCCTTCCGTGGCTGTTTCGAGCCCGGCAATGATCCTGAGCAACGTGGATTTGCCGCAGCCCGAGGGCCCCAGAATAACGATGAACTCACTTTCCTTGATGTCGCAGTTGACCCCCTCGATGACCCGGACCTTCCCGAAGTTTTTCTTGATGTTCACAATTCTTATATGCGCGTCGTTCATTAATTAATGCTCCTTTATTTATCCGCATCCACCAGGCCCTTGACGAACCAGCGCTGCATGAAAATCACGATCATTACGGGCGGAAGCATGGCGAGGATTGTGGCCGCCATGATGATCTGCCAGTCCGTCTGGGCATCGCCCGTGCCGATCATCTTGACGATGCCGATGACGATGGTGCCCATATCCCTGCTCGTGGTGATCAACAGGGGCCAGAGGTACTGGTTCCAGCCGTAGATGAACATGATCACAAAGAGGGCGGCGATATTTGTCCGGGAAAGCGGAAGGACCGTATCCCAGAAGAAACGGAGCGGCCCGGCGCCGTCCATCCGGGCCGCCTCCACCAGTTCATCGGGGATGGTAAGAAAGAACTGGCGAAATAGCAGGGTCGCCGTGGCCGAGGCGATGAGGGGGATGGTCAATCCAAGATAGGAATCGATCAGCCCCAGATCGGACACTACCTTGTAGGTGGGAATAATCCGCACCTCTACGGGCAGCATGAGGGTGACGAAGATCATCCAGAAGAAAAACATCCGGCAGGGAAACTGGAAAAAGACCACCGCGTAGGCGGAGATCAAGGAGATGGCAATCTTGCCGAAGCTGATGGCGAGCGCCATGACGAGGCTGTTGAACATCATCGTCTCCACCGGCGCCCCCATGACCCGCTGGCCCGATCCCGATCCCCAGGTCTGGAGATAGTTGGCGAGGGCGTCCGGTCCCGGATAGAGGGGCATCTGACCCCGGGCGATCGTGCCGGCGTCCCAGGTGGAGCCGATCAGGGCGAGATAGACGGGAAAGGCCAGGACCGCCACCCCGATGACGAGGAAAAAATGGGCCTGCCAATTCCCCGGAAGTGCGTATCCTTTCATCAGTAATGGACCTTCCTTTCGATAAAGCGAAACTGAATGGCCGTGAGGCCGATCACGATGATCATGAGGATCACCGACTGGGCGGAGGAACCGCCCAGGTCGAGAAATAGCACCCCGTCCGAGTAAACCTTGTAGATGAGCGTTTCTGTGGCCTTGCCCGGTCCCCCGCCCGTGAGAGCGTGGATCACGCCGAAGGTGTCGAAGAAGGAATAGACCATGTTTACCATGAGGAGAAAGAAAGAGGTGGGGGAAATCAGGGGAAACACGATGGTCCAGAAGCGCTTGGTCGAGCTGGCCCCGTCAATGGAGGCCGCTTCGAGTACGGACTTCGGAATGGACTGGAGGGCGGCCAGAAAGAAGAGGAAATTGTAGCTCACCTGCTTCCAGGAGGACACGAGGACGACGAGCAGCAGCGCCTGATCACCGTTGAGCTTATAGTCCCAGGGGATGCCGAATTCCCTCATGGCCCGCCCCAGGTAGCCGATGTTGGGATGGAAGATAAAAAGCCAGAGTACCGCCGCCACGGCAGGCGCCACGGCGTAGGGCCAGATCAGGAGGGTTTTGTAGACGCCGGCGCCCCGGATATGCTTATCGGCCATAAAGGCCAGGAGTAAGGCGGACGTCATCGCAAGGGCGGTGACGGAAAAGGCAAAAATGAAGGTGGTCTTCGCCGAACTGAGGTAAAGGGGATTGGATAAAACAACGGCAAAATTTTCGAACCAGACAAACTCGGTCCGGAGGCCGAAGGGATCCTGTCGCAGCAGGGACTGGAAAATGGCCTGCAGGGCCGGCCAGAAGAAAAAGACTATGGTGATGGCAAGCTGCGGCGCGAGCAGCAA
>CAZINF010000280.1:0-2817 GCA_964540555.1 uncultured Syntrophus sp.
AGAACGCCGAAGTGTTCGAGATCACGTTCAACAAGACCAAGTTCGACGCCCTGCCGGACAAGATGAAAGCGATCATCGAGAACGCCGTGGAAGCTGCCTCGTCCGACATGTGGTGGAAGTCATGCGACCGCTACTCGCAGGATTACATCGAACTGCAGACCAAGGACAAGGTCAAGTTCTACAAGACGCCGGACGCGATCCTTGCCAGACAGCTTGTGGCCTACGACGAGACCGTGGCGAGGAAGTCGAAGGATAATCCCCTGTTCAAGGAGGTCGTCGAATCGCAGAAAAAATTCGCCGAGCGCGTCGTGAAATGGGACATGGATTACAACGTCAACCGGCGCATGGCCTACAACCACTACTTCGGGATCAAGAAGGCGGCGCCCGCAGCGAAGGCTGAACCCGCGAAGGCTGAACCGAAGAAAAAATAACGGGGTTTAAGATATTTAAGAAATCAACACTTGGCCACCCGGACGCCGTCCGCGTCCGGGTGGCCAATCTTTGTGACAGGGTGCGACTATGCAGAAATTACTGCTCACCATTGACAAGATCAGCACATTCGTCGGCCAGGCGTTCTCCTGGCTGATCGTGGGGCTCACCTTTCTGATCACTTACGAGGTCTACTCCCGCTACGCCGCCGACGCGCCGCACGCCTGGACCTTCGATATCATGCTCCAGATGTACGGGACCCTGTTCATGATGGCGGGCGCCTACACCCTCTCGAAGAACGGCATGGTCCGCGGCGACGTCCTTTACGGTTTCTTCCCGCAGCGGCTGCAGGCCGGCCTCGACCTGACGCTCTACATCCTCTTCTTCCTCCCCGGGGTGGCTGCCCTCATCTGGGCCGGCTACTACTATGCCGGCGAATCCTGGGCAATCTTCGAGCACTCGGGGATCACCGCCGACGGCCCGCCCATCTTCCATTTCAAGACCATCATCCCGATCGCCGGGGCGTTCATCCTCGTGCAGGGGTTCGTCGAGATCGTCCGCTGCATCCTGTGCCTGAAGGAGGGGAAATGGCCCTCGCGCATCCAGGACGTCGAGGAGGTCGACGTTGAGAAACTGAAAGCAGCGGTGCACGTCACCGATGAGGATATAGCGAAGCTCGATGAGTTTGTGACGCACGGAAAAGGGGGCGAGAAATGAAAAAAGAAGCCTGGTTTGGGCTATCGATTATGGCCCTGGTGGTGATCGGGGTCTTCTGGATGATGCCCCCGCCGTCGCAGTGGACGAACGGTCACCTGGGCCTCCTCATGCTCGCGATGATCGTCATCGCGATCATGCTCGGCTTTCCCACCGCCTTTACCCTGATGGGGATGGGATCGATGTTCGCCTTTTTCGCCTATTACAGCGATAACCCGAACACGGCGGTGGGCCACACATTCGACCTGGTGGCGCAGCGGGCCTATGCCGTCATGAACAACGACGTTCTGATCTCGATTCCGCTCTTCGTCTTCATGGGGTACCTCGTGGAGCGGGCCAACCTGATCGGCAGGCTCTTCAAGAGCCTCCACCTGGCGACCTCCCGGATCCCCGGGTCGCTCGCCGTCGCGACGGTCATCACCTGCGCGATCTTCGCCACCGCGACCGGCATCATCGGCGCCTGCGTGACGCTGATGGGCCTCCTCGCCTTTCCGGCGATGCTCAAGGCCGGGTACAGCATCCGCCTCTCGGCGGGGGTCGTGACCGCGGGGGGAACCCTCGGCATCCTGATCCCGCCGTCGGTCCTTTTGATCCTCTACGGCGCGACCGCGGGCGTCTCGGTCGTCCAGCTCTACGCCGGGGCGTTTTTGCCCGGTCTCATGCTGACCTGCCTCTATCTCGGCTACATCATCCTCTCCGCGAAGCTCAACCCGAAAACCGCCCCGCCGCTCTCCGAGGAGGAGCAGCGCGTTGATCTGCCCAGGTTCGCGGAGGTGATCTCAAAGAAATCCAGCAACGTCATGGTCGGGCTGATCGGCGCGATCAAGGGGAAGCGCAACGCCGACGTCCCGATGAAGACATTGGTCAGTCACATGATCATTGCCATCCTCCCGGCGCTTGCGGCCGTGTTCTTCGTTCTGGTGATCTACCTCTGGACGACGGCGCCTTCGCTTGTGGATACGTCGGGCCTGGAGACGATGGGCTTCGCGACGACCGAGGACACGGAGGTCTCGACCGACACCGGCGGTCTCCAGGAACCGGAAGGGACGGTTGGCCTGGCTGAACCCCCGGCCGAACCCGGTCAGGCGGCGCAGGTTGCACCGGCCGCACCGGCCGAGGCTCCGCGGACGGCCGTTGAGGCAAAACCGGCGACACCGGCGGCACCGCCTCGTCACGCTCCCCCCCTGGTATTCTGGATCACGTTCGGCATCATCGCGGCGGGAACGGTGATCTTTTATATGATCTTCACCTTTGCCCGTCTCGAGATCTTCAAGATGCTCCTCGGATCGTTCTTCCCGCTGGCCCTTATCATTCTCGGGGTCCTCGGGACGATCGTCATGGGTCTGGCGACACCGACCGAAGCGGCGGCGATGGGATCATTCGGGGGGTTTGTCCTGGCGGCCGCGTACAAGCAGCTCAATTTTACCGTCGTCAAGGAGTCGGTCTTCCTTACCGCCAAGACCTCGGCGATGGTCTGCTGGCTCTTCATCGGATCGAGCATCTTCGCGGCGGCCTTCGCCCTCCTCGGTGGCCAGGAGATCATCAACACCTGGGTGAAATCGATGGACATGACGCCGGTGCAATTCATGCTGCTGGCGCAGGTGATCATCTTCCTCCTCGGCTGGCCGCTGGAGTGGACCGAGATCATCGTCATCTTCATGCCGATCTTCATCC
>CAZINF010000281.1:0-2799 GCA_964540555.1 uncultured Syntrophus sp.
TGAGGCCGTCGCGCACGTCGGGGAGCGCCCGACCGATGATGACGCTCATCGCGTAGTCCATGTAGGACTTCTTCATCTCGTCTTCGATGTTGATCGCGATATTCTTTTCGAACAGGTTGTCCATCAAACCGAATTTCTCCTTATATGCTTATACATCCAGATTCGAGGCGTAGAGGGCGTTTTTATAGATGAAATCGCGCCGGGGCTCCACCTGATCCCCCATGAGGGTGGTAAAGATCTCTTCCGCCGCCACGGCGTCCTCGATCCGCACCTGCAGGAGGGTGCGCTTCTCCGGATTCATCGTCGTCTCCCAGAGCTGCTCCGGGTTCATCTCACCGAGCCCCTTGTAACGCTGGACAGTGTACCCCTTCTTCCCGGCCCCGATTACGTAGTCGATGAGCGACGCCATGGTGTCGACGGTCTCGACCTTCGCCTCCTTGCCTCCTTCCGCCTCCTCGACGGCGCTCACCCGATACGGGGCTTCTCCCAGCGCGGCAATCTGTCCCAGAAGCGCCTTGATCTCCAGGAACTTCGGAAGTTTCAGGATGTCTCGGTCGATGCTGGTGATCAGGGTTTGATTGTTTCTCCGGATGCGGAAGATTATCTTCCAGCGCCCGTGTTCCTGGTCCATCTCCGTACTGAATCCCTCCAGACGATCACCCAGAGCCATACCGGTCCGTTTGGCCACCTTGGTCAGCGCCTCTTCGGTACGGAAATCCTCCTCCGCGAGCACTGGGTCTCCGGCGAGGATGCGGATGATATCCCGGTTCTTCTCCTCCTTTTCGAACCTGTCGAGGATCGTTTCGATCCGCATCGCCTTACGGATATGGTCGAGCAGCCTTTTTCCGGTGATCGTCTGTGGTGTTCCGTTCCCGGTCAGGAGCCGGACGCGGCTCACACCGCTGTCGAGGACGTAGTTTTTCATCGTCTCCTCGTTGTGGATGTAGATCTCCTGTTTCCGGTCGCTTATCTTGAACAGCGGCGGCTGAGCGATGTAGAGATAGCCTCTCTCGATCAGTTCCTTCATCTGTCGGAAAAAGAAGGTGAGCAGGAGCGTCCGGATGTGCAGGCCGTCCACGTCGGCGTCGGTCATGATGATCACCTTGTGGTACCGCAATCGGCTGATGTCCTTGTCCTGATCCTCTTGTCCGATCCCCGTACCGAGGGCGGTGATAATAATTTTCAGCTCCTCGTTCTGGAGCATCTTGTCGAAACGGGCCTTTTCGACGTTGAGGACCTTGCCGCGCAATGGCAGGATCGCCTGATTCTTCCTGTCTCGTCCCTGTTTGGCGGAGCCCCCGGCCGAATCCCCCTCCACTAGGTAAATTTCGCTCCTGGAAGGGTCCCGCTCCTGACAGTCGGCCAGTTTTCCGGGGAGAGCGCCGACCTCAAGCGCGGTCTTCCTCCTGGTCAGTTCGCGCGCGCGCCGCGCCGCCTCGCGCGCCCGGGCCGCATCCAGGCATTTTCCCATAAGCTGGCGACCGACAGCGGGATTTTCTTCCAGATAGCTGCTGATTTTGTCGTAGACGATCCCCTCGACAAGACCCTTCACTTCGCTGTTCCCGAGTTTTGTCTTTGTCTGCCCCTCGAACTGCGGATTCCGAATCTTGATGCTGATAACGCAGGCCAGACCCTCACGGAGGTCTTCCCCCTTGAGGGATTCTTTACCGTTTTTGAGGATGTTGCTGCTCACGGCATAGTTATTGAAAGCCCGTGTCAAGGCAGACCGGAAACCAATAAGGTGTGTGCCTCCCTCCGTCGTGTTAATGCTGTTGGCAAAAGAAAAAATATTTTCCGTGTAGGTATCGTTGTACTGGAGAGCGACCTCGACAGAACAGTCTTCCTTGCTGCCGGTGATGTAAATAGGGTTTTTGTGAAGAACCTTCTTATTCCGGTTAATGTATTCGACAAAGGAAACGATCCCGCCTTTATAAAAAAACTCGCTCGTCCGGTCAGTTCTCTCGTCGGTCAGGGTAATCCTCACCCCCGAATTCAAAAAGGAAAGCTCGCGGAAGCGGTTAGAGAGCGTATCGTAATTAAACTCCACCTCCTCAAAGATCGTATCATCCGGCTTGAAGGTGATTGTAGTCCCCCGGCTCTTGGTCTTACCGACCATCTCCAGAGGCGCTGTCGGGACACCGCGGATATAGGACTGGGTATAGACGCCGCCGTCGCGCCGGACCTCCAATTCAAGATCGATAGAAAGCGCGTTTACCACGGATACGCCGACCCCGTGAAGGCCTCCGGATATCTTATAGCTGTCATTGGAAAACTTCGCCCCGGCATGGAGCTTCGTCAGCGCCACCTCCGCCGCGGAAACCCCTTCCCCCTTGTGCATATCCACCGGTATGCCGCGGCCGTTGTCCTCGACCCTCACGCTGTTGTCCATCCTGATCTTGACGACAATCGTATCGCAAAAACCGGCAGAAGCCTCATCAATACTGTTATCCACCACTTCATACACCAGATGGTGGAGACCATCTTTCCCGGTGCTTCCGATGTACATCGCCGGACGCTTCCGGACGGCTTCCAGCCCTTCCAGCACCTTGATGCTGTCGGCATCGTAACTTTCCGTTGCTTCAGTATCTTCTTTAAATCTATTATTTATTTCCATTTATCTTCCATTTATCCTCTTTAAAAAATCGTGACGGATACTGAGAAAAACACATGCCATGCGTCCATCGCTCAATACTTGTTACAACTTCAGCGGCATCACAATACAGAAGTAATTTTCATTACCGACCGCCCGGATCACCGCGGGCTTCATAGCCATACCGATCTCAAAATCCACCCACTCCT
>CAZINF010000282.1:0-2727 GCA_964540555.1 uncultured Syntrophus sp.
CAGTTTCCTTGAAATCAACAGACAGGCCCTCGAACTCGGACTGAAGCTGAGCGAATGCCCCAGGGGACAGATTTGAAATCTGTCCCCACGGACACAAATCTGTCCCCACGGACACAAATCTGTCCCCACGGCCGGAGGTACGGAATGAAGATCCATGAATATCAGGCAAAGAAGCTTTTACGGGACTATGGGATTCCCGTGCCCCAAGGCGAAGTGGCCGCGACCCCGGAGGAGGCGCACAGGATAGCGGCCAGGCTGGCGGGTCGGGTCGTCGTCAAGGCGCAGATCCATGCGGGCGGCAGGGGAAAGGGCGGCGGCATAAAAACCGCATTGTCGCCCGATGAGACTTCTGCGGCCGCCCGATCGATTATCGGTATGCAGCTCGTGACCCACCAGACGAGCCCGGAGGGGAAAAAGGTGCGCATGGTTCTGGTGGAGGAGGCGTCCGCCGTCCGGAAGGAGCTGTACCTGAGCCTGGTGGTCGACCGGTCGCGGGGGAAGGAGTGCGTCGTCTTCATGGCCTCGGAGGCGGGCGGCATGGACATCGAGCAGGTGGCGGAGGAGGCCCCGGAAAAGATCGTCCGATGCGCGGTCCATCCCGCGGTCGGGTTCAGCCCGTTCCAGGCGCGCAAGCTCTCCGTCAGCCTGGCGCTGGATGCGGGGGAGGGCCGTCAGTTCGCTGAAATCTGCCGGAACCTCTACCGGCTGTTTCTGGAAAAAGACTGCTCGCTTTTAGAGATCAATCCGCTGGCGGTCACGGTGCAGGGCCAACTGCTCGCTCTCGACACAAAGCTCAATTTCGACGACGATGGCCTTTATCGCCATCCCGAAATCCGGGAGCTGCGCGACGCGGATGAGGAGGAGCCCCTGGAGATCGCAGCCAGGAGCACGTCCGTGAACTACATCAAGCTGGACGGAAACGTCGGCTGCATGGTCAACGGAGCGGGGCTGGCGATGACAACGATGGACCTGATCAAAATGGCGGGAGGTGAACCGGCGAACTTCCTCGACGTGGGCGGCAGCGCATCGCCGGAGCAGATCGAGAAGGCGTTCCGCATCCTGACATCCGATCCGGGCGTGAAGTGCATCCTTATCAATATCTTCGGCGGGGTGCTGCGGTGCGACCGCGTCTCCGCCGGACTGATCCGGGCGGCGGCAAATATCGAAATGAAACTGCCAATGGTGGTGCGCCTGCAGGGAACCAACGTGGAAGAGGGGCGGCGGATGTTGCAGGAATCTGGACTTCGATTTACGGTGGCGGACGGCCTGTACGAGGCGGCCCAAAAGGCCGTGTCTCTGATCGGATAATGACAGTTATCTAAAGGATATATTCCTATGGCCATATTGCTGGATCGGAAGTCGCGTATCGTCATTCAGGGGATTACCGGCTCGGAGGGGAGTTTCCACACCCGTGAGTCGGTGAATTTAGGGACCAAGGTCGTGGCCGGCGTCACTCCCGGCAAAAGAGGAAAAGACCTGGACGGCATTCCCGTGTACGATCGCGTCACCGATGCCGTCGAAAGACAGGGCGCCAACGTTTCGGGGATCTACACGCCGGCAGCGTTTGCCCCGGATGCGATCTTCGAGGCGATCGAGGCGGGGATCGGTCTTATCGTCTGCCTGACCGAAGGGCTCCCCGTCTTGGAGATGATCAAAGTCAAACAGGCGCTGAAAGGATCGGGCTCGCGGCTGATCGGCCCGAACTGCCCGGGGATCACGACCCCCGGCGTGGGCAAGGTCGGCTTCATGCCCAACTTCATCCACCGGGAAGGGAACGTGGGCGTCGTATCGCGGAGCGGGACCCTCACCTACGAGATGATCTGGCAACTGACGGGCCTCGGGATCGGCCAGTCCACCTCCGTCGGGATCGGCGGGGACCCGATCGTCGGCTCCGGCTTCATCGATATCCTGGAGCTGTTCGAGAAGGATCCGCAGACGGAGGCGATTGTGATGATCGGCGAGATCGGGGGGACGGCGGAGGAGGAGGCGGCGGAGTTCATTCAGGGGGAGGTGACGAAGCCGGTGGTCTCCTTCATCGCCGGGCAGACTGCCCCCCCGGGGCGGAGGATGGGCCACGCCGGGGCGATCATCTCGGGCGGAAAAGGAACCGCCGAGGAGAAGTTCAAGGCCCTGGAGCGGGCGGGCGTCATCGTCGAGAAGAACCCCGCCGAGATCGGCCGGCGGGTACAGGAGATCTTGAAGTCAAAGAAATTTCAGGCCTATGGCGTCCCTCTTCATCCCGGGGCGGCAAAATATTACCGCGGCAAGAGGGGATGATGAAATGAACTGACCCGGGACTTTGAGCAACAGACCGGCATCAAGGTGGAGGGCGACCTACGCTTCGTCGGGCAGTCGCTACGCCCTGATTGTGAACGGCACCCCCTATGATCTCTTCTTCTCCGCCGATGAGGAGCGTCCTGTTCGCCTGCCCAAGGAAGGGATCGGAGAAAAACCTTTCGTCTATGCGAGGGGCCGGGTGGTTCTGTGGTCGGTCCGGAAGGCTTTCTGCCAGCTCCGGGACTGGTATTTCAAAAGGGAGACCGCGAAGACAGAAAGATCGGCAGCCGCTTATACTAAAACTGCCGCTTGATGACCGGCCCTTTGTATCTTTGTAAGAAAAAAATGGCAACCAATATGGATAGCCCAATAATATCGGTTATCTTTTCCGGAGTAATCAATAATACAGCCCCCACAAAAAGGAGGATGCGTTCGAATACCGTCGTATTC
>CAZINF010000283.1:0-2720 GCA_964540555.1 uncultured Syntrophus sp.
TGCAGGCCGCCGGTTTCCTCCGCATCTTAAACGGGACAAATCCACTCGACGCGAGCGCCGTCCATCCCGAAAGCTACGCCATCGTCGATCGGATGGCGGAAGATCTCAACTGCTCCGTTGCGGACCTGATGCGCGACGAGGCGCTCCGGGAAAAGATCGACCCCGCCCGGTATGTGACCAGCGAGATCGGCCTTCCGACCTTGAACGACATTCTCACCGAACTGGCAAAGCCCGGGCGCGATCCCCGTGCCAGGTTCGAAGCCTTCCGTTTTGCCGATGGAATCGAAAAGATCGAGGACCTCACTGCCGGGATGAAACTCCCCGGAATCGTGACGAACATCACTGCCTTCGGCGCCTTCGTGGACATCGGCGTTCACCAGGACGGCCTTATTCATCTCAGCCAGATCGCCGATCGATATGTCAAGGATCCCGGCGAAATTCTGAAGGTCCGGCAGGCCGTCGAGGTGACGGTCCTCGCCATCGATTTGGAACGAAAACGCATCTCTCTGACCTTGAAGACACACCTGGATGCGGCAGACGGGGCGGATGCCAAGGTGAAGGGGAAACGGCGAACGGGAAAGGAAAGTGGATCTGCCGGGGAAAAACCGCCTAAGCCGCGCGCTGAAAGGCCCCGAAAGGAAAAGCCGGCATCGGACGGAGGACCCTTACCACGAACGGAGCGCGGAAATCCGCCGCGGGAAAAAACCGCGCAGGAAGCTTCACAGAAGGAAGAACCGCCCAAAAAGATCCACCCGCGACAGGACAAGGGAAGGCCGGATCAATCCCGGCCGCAACGAGGAAGAACGCGCGACGAAAAGGTCCCGTTCAACAATCCCTTCGTAACCGTTTTCGGAAAAAAACCGGGTTAAAACATGACGACCTCGTAAAAAAAGTCTCAAAGGCCCTGAAAGTGGGACGGCTTCGTAAAAAGGCCGCAGGCAAGGCGCACGAATTCCGAGGAGTGAGGCGTACTTTTGCGTACGCCGCAGCGACGAGGAATGAAGTGCAACGTAGCATCCGGCCTTTTTACGAAGCCGTCAAATGTTACAGCTCGCCGAGGGCCATATCAAGAACTTCCAAAAGAAACGCGACATCGTCCCGGGTGATGCACATCGGAGGCTTGATCCGCAGCGTATTGGAATGAAGCCCTCCCTTGCCTACGAGCAGCCCCAGATCCTTGAGCCGTTCGAAAATGCGCAGACACGCCTCCTTCGCTGGTTCTTTCGTCCGGCGGTTCTTCACCAATTCGATCCCCGTCATCAGTCCCCGACCGCGCACATCGCCGATGATCTCATGTTTGGCCATCGCTTTCCGGTACCCCTCCATCAGCTCACGTCCCCGTTCCAGGGCGTTCTTTTGAAGGTTTTCCCGATCGATGATCTCCAGAACGGCCATACCGGCTGCGCAGGAAACGGGATTTCCGCCGAAGGTGTTGAAGTGAATCCGGCTGGAGAGAACACTGGCGATCCCGGGCGTCGTCACGACGGCCGCCAGGGGTACGCCGTTGCCGATGCCCTTGGCCATGGTGACGATATCGGGAATGACGCCGTGGTTCTCGAAACCCCAGTAGTGGGTCCCGGTTCGTGTGAAACCGGTCTGCACCTCGTCGGCAATGCAGAGCCCACCGGCCTCTCTGACATACTCATAAGCCTTCTTGAGGAATCCCTCGGGATAGACGACGGCGCCGCCTACTCCCTGGATCGACTCGGCAATGAAGGCGGCCACCCGACCCGGGGTGGCATAATCGATGACGTTCTTGATCTCTGTGGCATACTTTGCCCCGGCGCCGGGATCGTCATAACCCCAGGGGCCCCGATAGGGATTGGGATTGATCGCATGGTGGACTCCGAAGTGATGCGGATAGTTGTACTTCCAGGCGCTGTTGGCGGTGAGCTGCATCGTGGAGGCGCCGCCGCCGTGATAGGCGTTCTGCAGGGCAACCACGTCATAGTTGCCCGTATAGAGCCGGGCCATCAGAAGCGCCATGTCGTTGGCTTCTGATCCCGAGTTCATAAAATAGCAGACACTCAGATCGCCGGGCAGCCTGCCGGCCAGCATCTCGGCGTACCGGGCGGCATTCGGATGGAGATAGATCGAGCTGATGTGCTGGAGCCGTTCCGTCTGCTCCTTCACTTTCTGCACCACATAGGGATGGCAGTGCCCGACGCTGATCGTCACGATGCCGCCGATGGCATCCAGGTAGCGGCGCCCCTTGTCATCAAAGAGATACTGCATCGACCCCTCGACGATCATAAGGGGGTTTGTATAAAAAGGGACGGATGCGGGGGTCACATAGCGGTTCTTCAGTCTGAGAACCTCATCGTAGGGTGGTCCCCCGTAGGGCTTCGGCAGATGGTCGCAAGGCGGTAATTCCGGTGTATTCATATCCTCGTCCCGACCTTCTCAGATTTACTCTTCGGATTACGACCGGGAAGCTACCACGGTCGATATGGTTTTGTCTATTGAATTGGTGGCCAACACGCTGCGGGTCATCATGAGCGGATTCCGATTCATGCGTACTTTTGATTTGATAATCTACTAAATGATGGAGTGTGACTGAGTTACGCCTTATCAATACCTCTCCTCTTTCCATCCTTTCAGTAAGTCTTCACATTGTGTCACGGGACAGAAACATAAACAAAGCGCCGAGCCTGTCAACGTTATCAACCATTCAGCATCGCACCGCGCGTACGCCTGGAGCGGGCGCATCCTCAGGAGGC
>CAZINF010000284.1:0-2638 GCA_964540555.1 uncultured Syntrophus sp.
CTCAAGGGCCGCAAGAAGCGGATGATCATCACCAGCGGGTTCAACGTCTATCCCCGGGAAGTGGAGATGGTCCTGAACATGCACTCCGCCGTCCAGGATTCCAAGGTGATCGGGAAATCGGACCTCATGCGGGGGGAGGTTGTCAAGGCGCTCGTCGTAAAGAAGGAAGGGGCCTCTGCAGACGAAAAGGCCATTCTGAAACACTGCAGAACCTACCTGTCCTCCTACAAGATCCCGAGGGAAATCGAGTTCGTTGATCGCTTGAATTGATTCCGGCTTCCGGTGCCTGATTAAGGCGATGGAAGCCGCGAAAAGATGACGCCGGTATTTTGTCGGTCGCCGGGTTTCGTCCCTGTCCCCTTCACGTTTTTCCGTTCGAAGGGGAAAATGCCGCATCGGCGGTGCACTTGCCGCCGGAGGCAGTATCAGAAAATAAAATCACGGGGCTTTGCGTGCGAGAGTCAGAACCTGCCGCAGAACCCTCACAGGAGAAGAGGAGGTAGAGATGGAAAAGGTACCGCAGAAACTGGACAAAACGAGAGCCGAATACTACAAGGGAGCCCCCATCGCAAAGTTCGGCGAGAGAAAAGCACCCACAACGGGCCTGGGAAGGAAGATCAAGAACCCTCACAAGAACCTTCGCCAGGTTGTATGCGTGGAGGCGTGCCGGACACCTTACGGCGTTTTCGGAGGTGCCCTGAAGGGCTTTGACGCCCCGCAGCTCGGCGCCCTGGCCATTAAAGAGTGCCTTCGCCGGACGGGCGGAAAGGTCAAAGGCGAGGATGTCGATTACGTCATCATGGGACAGGTCGTGCCGGCCGGCAGTGGACAGGTGCCGAGCCGACAGGCAACGCTGCTGGCGGGGATGCCGGAATCCGTTCCCTCCATCACCGTCAACAAGGTCTGCTCGTCGGGCATCAAGACGATCGACCTGGCCTGGCAGATGATCATGACGGGCCGTGCGGATATCGTCATCGCCGGCGGCCAGGAAAGCATGTCGAATTGCCCTTACTCGCTGCCCGATATGCGCTGGGGCAACCGCATGGGCCTCCCGAACGGCCGCGTGGTGGACCTCATGGTCTACGACGGCCTCTGGGATGCCTTCTATAACCGGCACATGGCGATCCACGGCTCCGAAGTGGCCGACGAGTTCGGCTTCACCAAGCTGGACCAGGACGAGTGGGCCTTCCAGTCCCAGATGCGGGCCGTTGAGGCGATGAAGGGCGGAAGGCTTGACGAGGAGATCTTCCCCGTGGAGATGAAGAAGGGGAAAGACGTCGTCGTCTTCGACAAGGACGAGGGACCGCGACCCGGCACGACGCTGGAAAACCTGACAAAGCTTCCCCCCGTCTTCAACCACAAGAGCCCCGTCACCGGCAACCCCGGAAGCGTCACTGCGGGCAATGCCCCCGGCGTCAACGATGGCGGCGATGTGTGCATGCTCATGAGCGCAGAGAAGGCGAAAGAGCTCGGGTTGAAGCCGCTGTTCACGATTATCGACTACGCCGAGGTCTCCCAGCCCACAAAGGATATCGCCACGGTTCCCGGGCTTGCCATCAAGAAGATGCTGGAGCAGAACGACCTCACCCTCGACAAGATCGAACTCGTCGAGATCAACGAGGCCTTCGCGGCGGTGGCGATCGTCAGCGCCCGCTCGATCCTCGGCATGAGCAAGGAAGAGATGTTCAAGAAGGTCAACGTCAACGGAAGTGCCATCGCATACGGCCACCCCATCGGCGCAACCGGCGCCCGTATCCTCATGACACTGGCCTACGAGCTTCGCCGCAGAGGCGGAGGTCTCGGGGTCTGCGGAATCTGCTCGGGCCATGCCCAGGGCGATGCCATGCTGATCAAGGTGGAAAAATAGGCACATTGCATATAAAAAGCTTCGGTAAAGAAGAATACTTCAGAAAGGAGAGTGGGTTGATATGAAAGAGGTAGTCATTGTAAGCGGAGCGAGGACGGCCGTCGGCGAGTTTGGCGGTTCTCTGAAAGGTGTCAAGGTCGTCGACCTGGGCGCCCTGGTGATCAAAGAGGCCCTGAAGAGGGCAGGTCTGCGGCCGTCTATCTCGGCCGATATCAAGAGTTTCCGCCCCAAGCCCTTCGGGGACTTCGAGATGACGGACCTTAACAAGAAGTACTACGACTACGACACGGCCCTGAAGCCCGTCTACGTCGACGAAGTCGTCATGGGCAACGTGCTCCAGGCAGGGCAGGGCCAGAACCCGGGCCGCCAAGCCATGCTCTACGCAGGGCTCCCCGAGGAGACCAACGCTTTTTCCATCAACAAGGTCTGCGCCTCCGGCATGAAGGCAATCGCCCTGGCCGCCCAGGCCATCAAGGCGGGCGATGCCGAGATCATGATCGCCGGTGGCATGGAGAACATGAGCAATACTCCCTACGCGTCTAACGACGCCCGGTGGGGCTATCGCATGAGCATGCCCGCGGGTCAGCTCGTCGACCTCATGGTCTTCGACGGCCTCTGGGAAATCTTCAACGCCTACCACATGGGCCACACGGCGGAAGCAATTGCCAAGCTCTACAACATCCCCCGCGCAGAGCAGGATGCCTTCGCGTACGAGAGCCACAGGCGCGCCCGCGCGGCCATCGCAAGCGGCGCCACGAAGGACGAGATCGT
>CAZINF010000285.1:0-2628 GCA_964540555.1 uncultured Syntrophus sp.
TTTGATGGCAAAGCGTAAGACTCCGATGCTTGATGAATTGGAAAACGGAAAATGGCCGAGTTTTGTCTCCGATATGAAGCAGGAGGCCGAGTGGAGAAACAAGACCGACGTTGATCTGCAGACACCGAAGGAGGTTTGTGACGATCTGCTCGATCTTCTGGAACTCTCTTTAAAAGACAGGGAATGCCACTGGAAACACGGCGGCGTCGCGGGTGTTTTCGGGTATGGCGGAGGCGTGATCGGCCGATACTGCGACCGGCCTGAAGAATTTCCGGCGGTAAAGGATTTTCATACCCTCCGCGTGAATCAGCCCTCCAGTTACTTCTACAAGACCGATTTTCTGAGGCAACTGTGCGAGTTGTGGGAGAGGCGGGGCAGCGGACTCACCAACATGCATGGTTCGACCGGCGATATCATCCTGCTGGGAACGACCACGCCGCAATTGGAGGAGACCTTCTGGGAACTCACCCATAACCTCAAACAGGATCTTGGCGGTTCAGGATCCAACCTCCGATCGCCGAACTGCTGTATCGGAAAGTCTCGCTGTGAGTTCGCCTGCTACGACACCCAGGAGGCTTGCCGCAACCTTACAATGGAATTCCAGGATGAATTGCACCGACCCTCGTTCGGGTATAAATTCAAGATGAAGTTCGATGGCTGCCCCAACGGATGCGTTGCCTCGATCGCCAGGTCGGACATGTCGGTGATCGGGACCTGGAAGGATGACATCCGTATCGATCAGGAGGCGGTGCGGGCCTATGTTGGCGGTGAATTCAAGCCCGATGGGGGGGCGCACGCCGGCCGCGACTGGGGACCCTTCGATATCGTCAAAGAGGTGATCGACCTGTGTCCCACCCATTGCATGGGCTGGAATGGAAATAAGCTCGGGATCAACCACAGGGAGTGCAACCGGTGCATGCATTGCATCAACACGATGCCCCGGGCCCTGAGGATCGGAACAGAGACGGGGGCGTCGATTCTGTTCGGCGCCAAAGCCCCGATTCTGGAAGGCGCGCAGCTTTCGACACTGACCATACCGTTCATGCCGATGGAAGAGCCGTTCAGTGAGATTAAGGAGCTGATTGTTAAGATTTGGGATTGGTGGTCCGAAGAGGGCCGGAGCCGTGAACGGCTCGGTGAGCTGATGCAGCGCAAGGGATTTGCCAAATTCCTCGAGGTCTGCGAAGTGAAACCGGATCCCCGCATGATCAAGGAGCCCAGATCGAACCCCTACATCTTCTGGAAAGAAGCGGACATCCCAGGAGGATGGGAGCGGGACATCAAAGACTTCAGAAAACGACACCAGAAATAGGAGGTTTATAAAAATGGGTTACGATGCAAAAAATCCAATGAAGGACAGGATCACCGATATCGGTCCCAGGGATTACAAGGAGTTTCTGCCTCCCGTTATCAAGAGAAATTTCGGAAAGTGGTTGTACCATGAAATCCTTGAACCGGGGTTGCTGGTGCATGTCTCCGAGTCGGGTGAGAAGGTGTTCACGGTGCGGGTGGGCGGCGCGCGTGTGATGAGCGCCACCCATATTCGCGAGATATGCGAGATAGCCGACACGCACTGCGACGGCTACGTCCGCTGGACCACCCGCAACAACATCGAGTTTATGGTCGATGACGAAGCGAAAGTAAAGCCGCTGATGGAGGATCTGGAAAAAAGGAAATTCGCCGGCGGATCGGTCAAGTTTCCCCGAGGCGGCACCGGGGCGGGTCTGACGAATATCGTCCATACCCAGGGGTATCTCCATTGCCATACCGCGGCGATCGATGCGTCGGGCGTGGTCAAGGCGGTCATGGATGAATTGTACGAGGATTTCGGGAAGATGCGACTGCCGGCTCATGTCAGGATATCCCTGGCTTGCTGCCTGAACATGTGCGGCGCCGTTCACTGCTCCGACATCGCCATATTGGGCGTTCACCGCAAACCGCCCATGGTGGATCATGACAACTTGTCGAATATGTGCGAGATTCCTCTCGCCGTCGCGTCTTGCCCCACGGGAGCCATCAAGGCGACCACCGTGGACGACAAAAAGAGCGTGGTGGTCAACAACGATAAATGCATGTACTGCGGCAATTGTTTCACCATGTGTCCCGCCATGCCGCTGGCGGATGCGGAGGGAAGCGGTGTGGCCATCCTGGTGGGAGGCAAGATTTCGAACCGGATTACCGCCCCGATGTTTTCAAAGGTTGTGGTTCCTTTCCTTCCCAATGAGGCGCCTCGCTGGCCGCAGACGGTGGAGGCGGTCAAGAAAATTCTCAACACCTATGCGAAAGACGCGAAGAAATACGAACGCCTCGGCGACTGGGCCGCGAGAATCGGCTGGGAGAGGTTTTTCGAGAAAACGGATCTGCCCTTTACGGAGCACCTGATTGACGATTACCGTTTTGCATACACAACCTGGCGTACCAGCACACAGTTTAAATTTTAAGAAAAGAGGTGTCTGATGGGTGCCGAAGAGGACAAGAAGCTGATCATCGAGACATTGAAGGGTAAGAAAACGAAGACGAAGTTCTATCTGAAAGACTTCAATAATATGTTCCCTGATAGAAGGCCAAGGGAAGTCAGCAAGCTTGTAAACGAGATGGTCGCAGAGGGTCTCCTGGAGTACTGGTCCA
>CAZINF010000286.1:0-2607 GCA_964540555.1 uncultured Syntrophus sp.
GCCGCTGACGGAGATGCTGTCACCGATCCGGACGTCGTCCAGCCTCAGGGAGGCGCCGACTTCCAGCAGGGCGTCTTCGCCTCGCTGCGTCAGGCGCCGCACGGATCCCATAGCGGCCACAATGCCTGTGAACACCCTCTATCCCTCCTTCTTTCTTGGCGACTTCGTAAATATTACTTTTACGAAGTCGTCTTTTTTCTTTTCCCCGCCTTTCTTGTGCGGAGAAGATCCTTCAACTCCTCTACAAAGTCGCCGATGTCCCGGAACTGACGGTAAACCGACGCGAATCGAACATAGGCGACGCCGTCGAGGGTCTGGAGTTCCCGCATGATTCTTTCACCGATTGCCGAAGAAGGGATCTCCTTGTCCTGAAATTCCTGACACGCCTGCTCGACATTGTTCACCACCGTCTCGATTGCATCCGTGCTGATGGGGCGCTTTTCGCAGGCTTTCTTGATCCCGGCGCGGATCTTTGTCCGGTCGAACGGCTCCCGGCGGCCGTCTTTCTTGACCACGATCGGCAGGACCTCTTCGACGAATTCATAAGTGGTGAAGCGCCTGCCGCAGTCGAGACATTCCCTCCGCCGGCGGATGGCATCGCCGTCTTTGCTGATCCTGGAATCGATCACCTTGCTTTCGCTATGGGCGCAAAAGGGACATTTCATCTTCTGTTCACCTCGATCTTTGCCTCCGCCAGCATCTCTTCGGCGAGCGAGTCGCGGTAATCCCCCCCCACGACGATTCGGACGATGCCGGCATTGATGATCATCTTGGCGCAAATCGTGCAAGGATGGTTCGTGCAGTAGAGCGTTGCACCGTTGACGCTGACCCCGTGCAGCGCCGCCTGAATGATGGCGTTTTGCTCGGCGTGGAGTCCACGACAGAGTTCATGGCGCTCCCCGGAGGGGATGTTGTTTTGCTCCCGGAAACAGCCGATCTCCAGACAATGGCGAAGCCCCGATGGCGCACCGTTGTATCCTGTGGCGAGTATCCTTCGGTCACGGACCAGTGCGGCGCCGACGCATCGCCTCAGGCAGGTGGCGCGTTTGGCCACAAGCCCGACGATATCGAGAAAATAATCGTCCCACGCGGGCCGGTCGGATGCCACCCCGCTGTCCGGTTGCTTTCCTGTTTCAGATAGGTCCATGTCAGAAGCTCGCATTCGCCTCGGCGGCCGCTACCGGTTTTCCTTTATCCTTTCCTCGTAGATCGGGAATCGATCGCATAGGGATCCGACTTCTTCCCGGGCCTCGGCCAGAAACTTTTCGTTATGGATATTCCGGAGCACGCCGGTGATGATTCCGGCTATCTGCTTCATCTCCGCTTCTTTCATCCCCCGCGTGGTCAGGGCGGGCGTTCCGATGCGAATGCCGCTTGTGACGTGGGCACTTTTCGTGTCATAAGGTATCGCATTCCTGTTGATCGTGATGCCCGCCCGGTCCAGGGTCTCCTGCGCCTCCTTTCCCGTGATGCCCAGGTCGGTCAGATCGATGAGCATCAGGTGGTTGTCGGTGCCGCCCGAAACGAGCCGGAAACCAGAAGCCAGTAGCTCATCCGCAAGGGTTTTTGCGTTTCTCAGGATCTGCGCCTGATACCGCTTGAAGTCGTCGGTGAGGGCCTCTTTCAGCGCCACCGCCTTGGCGGCGATGATATGCATCAGGGGGCCGCCCTGCATCCCCGGGAAGATTTTCGCGTCGAGGGCCTGGGCGAACGAATTCTTGCACAGGATAAGCCCCCCGCGGGGACCTCTGAGCGTCTTGTGGGTGGTCATTGTGACGAATTCGCATTGGGGGATGGGAGAGGGATGCAGACCGGCGGCGACCAGGCCTCCGATATGGGCGATGTCGGCCATGATCAGCGCCCCGACCTGGTCGGCGATGCCCCGGAACTTCTGATAATCGATGGTCCGGGGGTAGGAACTGGCGCCGACGACGATGATCTTCGGCCGGTGCTGCCTGGCCAGGGACTCCACCTCGTTGAAGTCGATGGTCTCGGTCTTTCGATCCACCCCGTAGAAAACGCCGTGGTAGAGCCGCCCGGAAAAACTGGCCGGGCTTCCGTGAGAGAGATGACCCCCGTGGGAGAGATTCATGCCCAGGATCGTATCCCCCGGTTCGAGGACCGAAAAATAGACGGCCATGTTGGCCTGAACGCCCGCATGCGCCTGGACATTGGCATGCTCCGCCCCGAAGAGCTGCTTGCTCCGCTGGATGGCCAGCCGTTCCACGACGTCGACGAACTCGCACCCCCCATAGTAGCGGCGACCGGGATAGCCCTCGGCGTACTTATTCGTCATCACGCTCCCCTGGGCTTCCAGGACGGCCTCGCTGACGAAGTTCTCCGAGGCGATCATCTCGAGTTTTCCGGCCTGTCTCCGGGTTTCCTGACGGATCGCCTCAGCGACCTCCGGGTCGGCCTGCATTAGATAAGACATGAATGTCGCGTACCCCCATTTTTCGTTCCGCTTCCCTGATCTTGTCGAGGCGTTTCTGATGACGCCCTCCCTCAAACGGGGTCGCCAGCCACACCCGGGCGATCGCACGGGCTGTTATCGTATCGGTCTTCCTCCCCGCAAGGGCCAGGATGTTGGCATCGTTGTGCTGCCGG
>CAZINF010000287.1:0-2586 GCA_964540555.1 uncultured Syntrophus sp.
ACTTCGGCGGGTCTGATGATCTCGCCCCGGGAGATGACCTTCTCCCCAATCCGCACATCGTCCCCTGCGCGCCGAATGTCCTGACCTATTCTTGCCTCTGCAATGAGGATAACCCGGTCCGCTTCCTTCCGGGCGTCTTCCATCCGGACGATGGCGTCGGCGCCTTCCGGGAGGGGTGCGCCGGTCATGATCCGTGCGGCCTGTCCCGCTTCGATTCGCATCTTCGGGATGGCTCCGGCGGCAATATCCTCAATCACATCCAGAACAACAGGATTCTCAGGAGACGTTCCGCGGGTATCAACCGAGCGGAGGGCGTATCCGTCCATTGCAGAATGGTCTTTCGGCGGGATCGCGCGCCCGGCGTAAATATCCTCGCCGATCACCCGTCCGAGGGCGTCAAGGACGCTCACCTTCTCCAATCCCAGAGGGGAGACGGAATCCAGTATTCTTTTCAGGGCCTCTTCGACGCTGACCATGACTTTCACCTATTATCCCTGTCCATTGGCCGGAATGACGCTATCGTATACGGTCCTTTCTGTCAATGGAGAAGGAGAGAGGAGGCTCCACAGGGGAAGGGCAGGGGCGATGGCGGATGCACGGCATTGTGCCCTTCAAGCTTATCCGCTTGGGTGTGAAAAGTGTTTTAACGCTTGAATAATTGGAGATGATATTATAAATAAAAAAATTCATCTGAAGTTTCTGAGGCATTGGTGAGAAAAATTGTTGAGATAATGAAAAAACCTGCCGATCCCTCCGTCCGGGAGCTACTGGAGAGGATTGCCCTTGGGAAAGACCGGATTACGATTGGCGGTCTGGAGGGTGCGGCCCGGGCCTTTCTTCTGGCCCTCCTTTTCCGGCATCTCAGGCGGACGCTCATCGTGATCGGCCCGACGGAAAAAGAGGCAGAGTCCCTTTTCCGGGATATTTCCTTCTTCCTCGGCAACGATCGATCTGTGTTGCTTCCCCCCTGGGATCTCCTGACCACCGACATGTTTGCCTTTCAGCGGGAGACGGAGCTCACCCGCCTGGAGGCACTCCATCGTCTGATGTTCGGCGATTTCGCCATTGTGGTGATTCCCGCACGTGCCCTCATGCAGAAGGTCATCCCGCGGGAGGTTCTCGAGGGATACGGGGAGTGGATTTCCGTGGGTGACACCCGCGAAAGAGACGAACTGGCCCGAAAGCTCACGGAAGGGGGCTATGTCCGGATGACGCTCGTCGAGGGGAAAGGGGAGTTCGCTGTCCGGGGGAATGTGGTCGATCTCTTTCCCCCGATGGCTAGGCATCCGTTCCGGTTGGAGTTTTTCGGCGACGAACTGGAGTCGATCCGCGTATTCGATGAGGCCTCCCAGCGGTCGATAAACGAACTGGCCGAATTCATGCTCTTCCCGGCTCGGGAGGTGATCCTCACCCCCGAACGGCGGGAGCGCGCCGTCCGCAACATCCGCCGCCGGTCAAATGATCTGGAGCTCCCCCGGGGAACGAAGGCGAAACTGGCCGAGCTGATGGCGACCGGTCTCGGCGCTTCGGTGAACCCCCTCTTCTACCCGCTTTTTTACGACGCCGCAGGGGACGATGATCCCGGAGCGCGGGGGATGGACACCCTGTTCGACTATTTCCCCTCGAACGGCCTCCTCATCCTGAATGACCCCCTTGCCGTCGCGCAGGCAGAAGAAAAAACCGAAAACAGCATCGACCGGTTCCTCCTCAAGGCCGGCGCCGAGGAGCGTTTCTTCCTGAACAGGGAGTCCTCCTATCTGACCGCGGCGGAAGTCGCCGATCGCCCGCGGGCGATGCAGCAGATTCATATCGCAGGCCTCACTCTCAGCTCTGAAACGACGGATCGCTCTTCCGTATGGTTTGACCTGGAGCGAGATATCGCCGTCGGCGATGCGGTCCGGCAGGCATCCGAAGAGGATGGCCTCCTTGGGCCGCTCACCGAGAAGATCCGAGGATGGATCGGGGAGGGGAGGCGGGTAACGTTGGTCTGCGGCGGTGAAGAATGCCTGCAGCGGATGGGCCACCTTCTTTCGCGATACGACCTTCCCGTGCGAAAAGCGTCCGGCGCCTTTCTCGACAGGATCGATGCCGAGGATGCCACGGCGGGTCTTTTCCTCCAGGAAGGCCGGGTCAGCGGAGGATTCCATCTTCCCGGCATGAAGCTTGTCCTTCTCTCCGAGGAGGAGATTTTCGGCAGGAAGGTCCTCCGACGGAGGGTCCGACCGGCGCGGGAGGGGTATTTTCTCAAGTCGTTCGGCGAGCTCACGGAGGGGAATTTCATCGTCCATACCGAACACGGCATCGGCCGGTACGAGGGGCTCCAGAAGCTCAAGGCAGGCGGGATCGAGAACGACTTTCTTCTTATCGGGTATCAGGATCAGGATCGCCTCTATCTGCCCGTGGACCGTATCGATCGAATCCAGCGATACATCGGTCCGGACGGTTTTGTCCCAAAGGTCGACAAGCTGGGTGGGACCTCATGGGAAACGGTCAAGGAACGGGTGAAGAAGTCGGTCCGGGAGATGGCCGAGGAGCTGGTCTCCATATACGCCGCCCGGGAGGTGATGGGCCGGGAGGCCTTCTCCA
>CAZINF010000288.1:0-2551 GCA_964540555.1 uncultured Syntrophus sp.
CTTTCCATTTTCTGGACGGACGCCGGGATCGACACGGGACCCATCCTCCTCCAGAAACGGGTCCCCATCGCTCCGGAGGATACGACCGGATCGCTCTACTTCAACCGGCTTTTCCCCCTCGGTGTCGAGGCGATTGCGGAATCCGTCGCTCTCATCAAGGAAGGACGGGCGCCCCATCTGGTCCAGGACGAAAGCCTGGCCACGTATGAGCCCCTCTGCAACGACCAGGTCGCCCGGATCGACTGGGAAAGACCCGCGGAAGAGCTTCACAACCTCATCCGGGGCTGCGATCCCCAGCCGGGGGCGTATATCGTCGATCAGGGGAAAAAGGTCCGCCTTTTCGAGGCCCGGCGCGCCGATGCCGTTTTGGGCGCCCGGCCGGGAGAAGTCATTGCAGCGGATACGGACGGATTTACCGTGGCGGCCGGCGGCGGGGCGATCCGCATCGGCAGGGTTCGAACGGAGGAGGGGAAACAGGAAGCAGCCGCCTACGCCGCACAGAAGGGGTTGAAGCCGGGTGACTGTTTAACTGACTCCTGAAAGCTTCATAATGGGGACGGATTTCAAATCCGTCCCCGCGCCCACAAAAGGGAGGACACGATGCATATCGAGATCGGCGGTTATTGCCCGGGGGCGATCGGCCGCGTCGCGGAAATGCATGCGGAATATTACCACCGCCACTGGGGATTCGGCCTTTTCTTCGAGGCCAAGGTGGCGAAGGAACTTGCGGAGTTCCTCTGCCGCTTTGAAAAGGGGCGCGATGGTTTCTGGACGCTCCTCAGCGGCGACCGGGTGGAAGGGGCGATCGCTATCGACGGTTCAAAGGCCGCCACCGAGGGGGCGCACCTCCGCTGGTTCATCGTCTCTTCGGAGCTCAAGGGCAGGGACTGGGGCCGACGTCTCATAACGGAGGCCGTCGCCTTCTGCGACCGACACGCCTACCCGCTGATCGGCTTGTGGACCTTTGCGGGCCTCGACGCGGCTCGTCACCTTTACGACGCCTTCGGTTTTCAACTCGTCTCCCAGGAGGAGGGCGAGCAGTGGGGAGCCCGCGTCGTCGAGCAGCGCTTTGAACGCAACCGATTACCGACAGCGACCTCCTCTTGTTCTGATCCCCAAATGAATAAGAGTCAATCGTGAACACGTCGTAAAAAGTTTAGAGTTACGTAGCCGTCAATCTTCTTTGATCAGTCGGTACACCAGACGGTCCACATGGTCGATGAGACGCTTGAACCGTCCGCCATGACTCATCGCCGATCCGAAGAGCTCCTGTCTCAGACGGCTGATCTCCGCATCCGCGCACTCCATGGGGGAGAGAGGGGCGTTCATCATGTAAAACCGCTCCCTGGCCAGAAGGCGCTTTGCTTGTTCGCAAAAAAGGATGAGTTGCTCCCGAATTTCCTTCAAGTCCTCTGTCCAGCGCGATGGATCGATCGCTCCCGGAAGCGCCGACCGACCGTCGTGACCGGCGCCGGCAGCATGAAGACGTCTTCTGATCTCCCCAACCATGGCGGCCAGCGTGGAGTATTCCAGGCCCCGGACGCCCCGTCGCCATTGGAGAATCATGGGATTCCGCCAACACCACAGGAAGTTTCTGACTCCAAAGGCGATCAGTTCTTCAACGGCTGCCTGAATCTCTTCAGCCGATTGAAACACCTCCCGCGGAACATCCGGGATCGACCGTTCCTGCCCACCCCCCGCTTCCATCGGAGGATCAGAAGGACGGCGTGAAGCGGAGCTCCTTTCCCGCAGGGCGGGGCTTCCCGGCAGGGACGCGTTCTGTTTTTTACTGCACCCCTTATCCCCGCCCGCAAGGCGGGGTCCGCGGGTCGCGCTCCCAGTCAAGCGTCTCCAGAGATTTCGCAGAACGGCTGTGCCGTTTAA
Source organism: uncultured Syntrophus sp. (assembly GCA_964540555.1). Lineage (GTDB taxonomy): Bacteria > Desulfobacterota > Syntrophia > Syntrophales > UBA5619 > JAKAFS01. Next base: position 1,885 of record CAZINF010000288.1, read on the forward strand.
GTCTCCGGGCGTATCGAAATGGACCAGCGACAGGATCACCCTCCCGCGGCCGAACCGGCCCTCCAGAACCGCGGGCTCGCCGCACAGTCGCGCCGGGTTCAAAAGAATCCCGTAGTTCTTCTCCAACTCGGGCCAACCGATCATCTCCCCGTCCGCCACATTGATATCCGCGCTGAAGGCATCCGCTTGCGCTTTTTCATACCTCGCCAGCACCCTGATCTTCCGATCCCCGACCTGGAACTGCGAGGGCCACCAGAGAGAGAAGACAGGTGTTTGGATCTCTTTCCAGATCGCATGCCTGACACAGGACAGATGGATAGGGCCGCTGAAACTGGGGACCCTTTGGCTCGGGGGCTTCCTTTTTACCGGCAGGAGATCGAGCCCGTTTTCCGTGGCCATCCCCGCACCACCGCAGATCCCCAGGTAACTGCCGCCTTCTGCGACAAACCGCCGGATCTCCTCCATCCCCTGCTTTCCCAGGGCCTCGATCTTGTTCGACGCCCATCCGCCCGGGACAAAGATCATCCGGTAGCGGTTAAGCCCTCCTGCCCGTATATCCTCCGACCGGAGGAGGTCAAAGGGCAGCCCCGCCTCCCTGAGCGCCCGCCAGGCCATCAGTCCCCAGAGAAGTGATTCGTCCCAGAGCAGGGCGCATGGTCTTTTCGGC
>CAZINF010000289.1:0-2533 GCA_964540555.1 uncultured Syntrophus sp.
GGCCGTATCCACCGCATCGGCCAGACCGAAGTATGCCATCTCTGGAACCTGGTGGCCGAAGAAACTCGGGAAGGCGACGTTTATCGCAAGCTCCTGGAGAAGCTGGAGCAGGCCCGTCAATCCCTCGGCGGCCAGGTTTTCGATGTACTGGGAAAACTCCAGTTTGAGGGAAAGTCACTACGCGATCTTCTGATCGAGGCCATCCGACACGGCGAACGCCCAGAGGTTAAAGCCTACCTGACCACAGTTATCGACCAAGCCTTGAATCGCGACCATCTCCAGGACCTGCTCGAAGACCATGCCCTTGTTCACGACGCCATGGATTTGAGTCGTGTCCACCGCATCCGTGAAGAGATGGAACGAGCAGAGGCCCGCCGCCTTCAGCCGCACTATATCGAGTCTTTTTTCCTCGAAGCCTTCCGCTACCTGGGAGGATCGGCCAGACAGCGCGAGCCGCGCCGCTACGAGATCACCCATGTCCCGGCGCCGGTGCGCAACCGCGACCGCCTGATCGGTATCGGCGAGCCGGTGCTGCCGCGTTATGAACGTATTGCCTTCGAGAAGCCGCTGGTAGCGCCTCAAGGCCAGCCGCTGGCTGCCTTCGTCTGCCCGGGTCATCCGCTGCTCGACTCGGTCATCGACCTTACCCTCGAACGCCACCGCGATCTCTTGAAACGCGGCGCCGTGCTGGTGGACGAACGCGATACAGGCACCCAGCCGCGCGTGATGTTCTATCTGGAGCATGCGATCCAGGACGCAAGCCTTACGCGCTCGGGAGAGCGCCGCATCGTCTCCAGGCGGATGCTCTATATCGAGCTCGATGCCGACGGCGCCACGCGCCACGTGAATTATGCACCCTATCTCGATTACCGGCCACTGGCCAAGGGCGAGCCGAGTGTTGAAGCAATCCTCGACCGGCCCGAGTGCGCCTGGATTACCCGCGAGCTGGAGAAGAAGGCACAGGGCCACGCGATAGTGAACGTCGTACCGGAGCATCTGGCGGAGGTGCGTGGTCCCAAGCTCGCACTGATTGACAAGACAGAGGCAGCGGTGAAGGAACGGCTTACCAAGGAGATCACCTATTGGGATCATCGCGCCGAGCAGCTAAAACTCCAGGAGCAGGCCGGCAAGACAGGCGACCGGCTCAATTCAGGTGAGGCCCGTAAGCGAGCTGATCTACTCCAGGGGCGGTTGCAAAAGCGGCTCGAAGATCTGAAGCTCGAAGCCCAGATATCGCCGCTGCCGCCGGTGGTTCTGGGCGGTATGCTGGTAGTGCCCAAAGGCCTGCTTATGGCCATGACGGGCCAGGCGGCCGCGGTTTCTGCATCGCCTGCCGATACGCAGGCCAGTGCTGCGCGGGCTCGCGCCATCGTCATGGAGGTCGAGCACAGCCTTGGTTTCGAACCGTCCGATCGTGAGTTTGAGAAACTCGGCTACGACATCGAGAGCAGTGTGCCGGGCACCGGCAAGCTGCGCTTCATCGAGGTGAAGGGCCGTGTAACCGGCGCGCCCACGATCACGGTAACCCGCAACGAAATCCTCTACTCGCTCAACAAGCCCGAGGACTTCATCCTCGCAATCGTGGAATTCCTCGACGGCGACTCACACCGTGTCCACTACATGAGACAGCCCTTCCAACGCGAGCCTGACTTCGGCGTGACAAGTGTCAATTATGACTTTGCCGAGCTGCTGGCGCGGGCGGAGGCGCCGATGTAAATTTTCAAATGCACCCATGAATGGATATCATTCACGGCATGAATGAAAATACATTTCCCCGACACATGATGACCATACTGGGTCGGCGGTTGCACGTGACGCCGGCCGTCATAATTCTTGACAAGAAGTGGAAATATCCTTACAATACAAGTAAGGAAAAATACTCCTTACTGAGAGGTGAGTCATGATAACTGCAAAGGTAACATCCAAGGGACAAGTTACTATTCCTAAGGAAATCCGGGAAAGGTTGGGGGTCCATCCGGGGGAGGATGTGGGTTTTGAGGAAAGAGACAACCTGCTGGTCATCAGCAAGGTGGTCACCAATTCCCCGTTTGACAAATGGGTGGGCAAGCTGAAGCACCTGAAAGGGCAGCGAAGCGACGACCTGGTGCGGGAGGCCCGCGGGCATGATAACAGCCGTTGACACGAACATCATCCTCGATGTCTTGATTCCGGGGGAGCCTTTTGGAGAGTCCTCCAAGGAGCTTCTGGATCGTCATTTATCCAAAGGGAATCTCATCCTCTGCGAGGTGGTCTTCGCCGAACTGGCGGCCCGCTTTACCTCCGAAGAGGAACTTGCATCATTTCTCGCCGACACCAGGATGAACCTCGTCTATTCCAATGAAAAATCTCTCTATATGGCCGGTTCAAGATGGGCGGAATACGCAATGAAAAGCGCGAAGGACCGGTTTTCATGCGGCAAATGCGGCCATGCCTTTCCCGCGATCTGTCCCAAGTGCAAGGCGGTCCTGATGAAGCGTCTCCATGTCCTGGCCGATTTTCTCATTGGCGCCCATGCCCTTGTCCAGGCCGACTG
>CAZINF010000290.1:0-2533 GCA_964540555.1 uncultured Syntrophus sp.
CGGTTTGACGGGCGGGAAAGGAGTCCTTGTCCAGGGGGACCATTTCCAGACACGGACCGAGGCCCTCGAATACTGCCGGAGCATCTTGATGACACACCCCAGCGTAACCATAGAGGAGAAACTGGAGGGCGAGGAGTTCTCCCTGCAGTGCCTCTGTGACGGTCGGACGGTCGTGGCCACCCCGCCGGTCCAGGATCACAAGCGGCGCTTCATTGACGACCGGGGCCCGAATACAGGCGGGATGGGCTCCTATTCCTGTGCCGATCACCTCCTCCCCTTCCTCGACTCCGATGCGGTGACCGAGGGGCTGGAGATCACCCGACAGGTCGCCGAGGCAATCCGCCTGGAGACCGGCGTGCCCTATAAGGGGATCATGTACGGCGGCTTTATGATCACCGCCTTGGGGGTAAAATTGATCGAATACAACGCCCGCTTCGGGGACCCCGAGGCGATGAACATTCTTCCTCTTCTGCGAACAGACTTTATCGACGTCTGCCGGGCGATCATCGACGGCACACTCGATCGCCTCGACATCGCATTTGAAAAAAAGGCGACGGTGTGCAAATATGTCGTTCCGATCGGTTACGGCCTTCCCCAGGAACACCCGGAGGCCGCTTCCCTTTCTTCCAGGATCGAGATCGACGCGGCGCCGGAGGCTCGGTTTTACTACTCTTCCATCGACCAGAGGCCGGACGGGCTTTACATGACCTCCTCGCGGGCGATCGGCGTGGTCGGCATCGCCGAAAGCCTGGAAGAGGCGGAAAGGATCGCCGAGGGCGCCGTCTCCGGGATTCACGGTCGCGTGGACCACCGGCCCGATATCGGCACCGAACCTCTCATACGGAAGAGGATTCAACATATGAAGAGGATAAAAAAAGAACCCATTGAATAGGAGAAGAACATGCATCTGAACAAAATAACGAGAGTACTGATCAGTGTGACGGACAAGGAAGGGATAGTCGAATTTGCCCAGAAATTGAAGACCTTCGGCGTGGAGATCCTCTCCACAGGGGGAACGGCGGCTCAGCTCAGAAAAAGCGGCGTCCCTGTCACCGATGTGTCGGATTATACGGGATTTCCTGAGATGATGGATGGAAGGCTAAAAACCTTGCACCCGAAGATCCACGGCGGGCTGCTCGCGCTTCGGGACAACGAATCGCATATGCGGGCCCTCCGGGAACACCGGATCGACCTGATCGACATGGTCGTCATCAACCTATACCGTTTCGAGGATACCGTCGCCAAGGAAGGCTGCACGCTGGAGCATGCCATTGAGAATGTCGATATCGGCGGCCCGACGATGCTCCGGGCGGCATCCAAGAACTACCGCTTCGTTTCGGTCGTCACAGATCCGGAGGATTACCCGAAGATCATCGCGGAGATGACGCAGACGGGAGGCAGGATTTCGGAAGCGACCAACTTCGAACTGGCAAAAAAGACTTTCCAGCTCACGGCCCGTTATGACGGCGCCATATCCAACTACCTCGGTCTGCTCGGCGGCCAAAGCGCCGAAAAAAGGGAATTCCCCGACACGTTCACCACCCAGTTCGCCAAGGCGCAGGACCTCCGGTACGGAGAGAACCCCCATCAGAAGGCCGCCTTCTACCGGGAGAGAGACCCGCGGCTTTCGGCCCTCTCCAATGCACGGCAACTCCAAGGGAAGGAACTCTCCTACAATAACATCATGGACAGCGATGCGGCCTGGCAGATCGTCTCCGACCTCCCCCTGCCCGGGGCCGTCATCATCAAGCACGCCAACCCCTGCGGCGCGGCCACATCCGACGGCGACATGGCCGAGGCCTTCCGAAAGGCGATGGCCGGCGATCCCGTCTCGGCCTTCGGCGGGATTGTCGCCCTGAACCGCCCCGTGGATAAGAAAGCCGCGGAGGAACTGGTCAAGACCTTCTTCGAGGTGATCATCGCCCCCGGTTTTACCGCCGATGCCTCGGAACTCCTGGGGACGAAGAAGAATGTCCGGGTTCTCGAAATCCCGGGGACGTGCAGCATACGCTCGGCCGGCTATGATTTCCGCCGGGTGATGGGCGGCCTCCTCATCCAGGACCGGGATATCGAGGATTTCGATATCCGGAAGGCGAAGGTCGTCACCAAACGGGCGCCGACGGAGGACGAGATCCAGGCCCTTGATTTCGCCTGGCGTATCGTCAAACACGTCAAATCGAACGCCATCGTCTACACGACGAAGGATCAGCTGGTCGGCGTAGGGGCAGGCCAGATGAGCCGCGTGGATTCGGTCAAAATCGCCAAAATGAAGGCCATCCTCCCGACAACAGGCTGCGTCCTGGGATCGGATGCCTTCTTCCCCTTCCGGGACGGGGTTGACCTGGCCGCCCAGGCGGGAATCACCGCCTTGATCGAGCCGGGCGGTTCGATCAAGGACGACGAAGTGATTCGGGCCGCAGACGAACACGGCATGGCCATGATCTTTACCGGAATCAGGCACTTTAAACATTAGACTTCTACGGGACGCGGTCGGCGCCCGCAGGCGCCACCATCGTCTTGATCGCCCCTGTAT
>CAZINF010000291.1:0-2523 GCA_964540555.1 uncultured Syntrophus sp.
CAAACAAACACTGTATGCTAACTTTCAATATACGAGGGACAGATACCTATTTTTCGTTCCGAAAAATAGGTATCTGTCCCTAATTAAAATTACTGGCTCGCAAGGAAGCCGCGGTGGCGTCGGTACCAGAGGTTCGGGAAGAGCCGGTAGAGGAAGCGTGATGTCGGACCGATAAACTCGTTCGCCCGTCGATCGAACTGCGTCGCCTGCAGGATCTGCTCCCGTATCTCCTTTCGACTCCGATCCTCGTTGAAGATCTTGTACGCGCAGTGGAAGAGCGGACTGTACATGTTTCGCTTCTCGAGAAACTTGTGGACATTGAGGATGGTATTCGGCCCCTCCGGTTTCCCGTCGATCCGCTCAAGGACCTTGAGGTGCGTCTCGATGGGATTCCCGGTAAAGAGCTCATAGAAAAAGCGGCCGTAACGGTGGTTTTTGCTCGCGTCCGAGGAGAGGGTGATATACATGTCTCCCACGCCGGCCTGGCTCTGAAAGGCCTGAAAGCTCCCCCCGAGAATGCGGGATAGGGAACGCACCTCGACGCCGGAACGGGAGAAAAGCGTACCGGGAATCGAATCGCCAAGTTCGAGAAGGTCCGTCACCCCCTTGATGTTGGCCGAGATGTTCTTCAGGGCGCCGCAGGCCTCGATCCCGACGGCGTCGAAATTGTAGTAGGAACTCAGCTCCCGGCGATTGGAATCGAGAAACCCTTCCCGGACGATCCGGCAGATCCCCTTTTTCCCCGCCACGGTAAGACAGACCGGGTTGCCCAAGGCGATATCCATGTCGAAGAACGGCCCTCCGATGGAGACCACGTCGAACCGTCCCTTAAGGTTGAAAAAGTTGCTGCGAATGAGCTGTGAAGGGGTGATGAGCCGTTTGGTCACCTCGCTCGCGGTGAGACCCTTGATTGCCGAGATGAAACAGGTGTTCGCACTCTTTTTCTCAAGAATCGGTTCGATATGATTCAGTATTTCCGGAAGGCGGTCCATTGTGACGGAGAGGAAGATGAAGTCGTTGTTCTCGATCACCTGCTCCAGGTTGTTCGTCGCATAGACCTTCGCAGAGAGTCGGGGGACCTTGTCCATGCCGCCAAGACGCCGGGCCAGATCCCCGGTGAGATGTCTCGGGTTCAGATGCTCCTGGTTGATCGCTTTGCAGACGTCGACGTCATGATAGTAAATGATGACCCGCTTGTCGTCCCTGCCGAATTTGTAAGCAAATGCGGTCCCCAGCCGGCCCGGCCCGATGACGGCGATCCTGCCCGCATCGAGAGACGGACCCAACGGATTCTCAAACATGGCGATCAGTCCTGCATGAACTCCCGGGCGATGACGATTCTCTGGATCTCGGAGGTCCCCTCATAGATCGTGGTGACCCGGGCGTCTCGGTAAAGCCGCTCCACCTTGTACTCCTTCATGTAGCCATAGCCTCCGTGAATCTGGACGGCGCGATAGGCGGCGCGATTGGCCATCTCGGAGGCGAAGAGCTTCGCCATCGACGCTTCCTTCGTGAAGGAGAGATCCTGATCTTTCCGGTCGGCGGCGTAAAGGGTCAGCCAGTTGGCCGCCTCGATTTCGGCGGCGGTATCGGCGATCATCCACTGGATCGCCTGGAAGGAGCCGATGCTCTTCCCGAACTGTTTGCGCGTCTTTGCATACTGGATCGCCTCGTGGAGGCAGGCCCGGGCGATCCCAAGGGACTGGGAGGCGATCGCGATCCGTCCGCTGTCGATGGCGGTCATCGCGACCCGAAAGCCGAAGCCCTCCTTCGCGAGGAGATTCTCCTTCGGAATCCGGCAGTCGTCGAAGAGGAGTCCGACGGTGTCGGAGGCGCAGAGCCCCATCTTCTCTTCGGCGCGTCCGACCGTGAATCCCGGCGTTCCCCTGGTGAGAAGGAAAGCGGAAAGACCGCGGCTGGCTTTCTCCAGGCCGGTCCGCGTGACAAGGATGATGACGTCCGCATACGAGCCGTTCGTGATGAAGACCTTCGAGCCGTTGACCAGATAGTGGTCTCCTCGCTCTTCGGCGCGGGTTTTCATTCCTCCGGGATCCGAACCCGCCCCCGGCTCCGTGACGGCGAAGGCGCCGAGCATCTCCCCCCGGGCGAGCGGTGGCAGATAGCGCTGTTTTTGCTCCTCGCTGCCAAACTTGAGGATCGGATCGGAGGAGAGATTCGTCACCGACATTGTCACCGCCGTAGAGGCGCAGGCATAGGCGATCTCCTGGAGGGCCAGAGAATAGCCGACCGCCCCCACTCCGGCGCCGCCGTATTCGACGGGGAGCATCATCCCCATCAATCCCAGGTCTCCCAACTTCTTGAGCGCCGCCTTCGGGAAGATCCTCTCCCTGTCCCATTTCCCTGCGAAGGGTTCCAGCTCCTTCTTCGCAAAATCACGGGCCATCAACCGGATCATCTCCTGTTCCGGAGTCAGTTGAAAAGCCATCGCATTCTCCTCTCAGGGAACGTAGACAACAACCAGCAGTTCCGCGGCCTCCGGGTTGGAGTTGCTGAGTTTGTGGT
>CAZINF010000292.1:0-2521 GCA_964540555.1 uncultured Syntrophus sp.
CACCTCGACCGACATCTGGGCGACATCCTCAACTATTTCGGCATCTGGACCTATGTGCTGGTATTTCTTATCATTTTCTGCGAGACGGGCCTTGTCGTCACACCGATCCTCCCGGGGGATTCCCTCCTTTTCGCGCTGGGGGCCTTTGCCGCCAATCCCTATCTCAAGGGGCCGCTCGAGGTGGAGTGGCTTTTCATCTCGCTTTCAGTGGCGGCAATCCTCGGAGATACGGTGAACTACTCGATCGGCCATTTCATCGGTCCGAAAGTCTTTCACGACGGGAAATACCGTTTCATGAAAAAGGAGTACCTGGAACGGACCCACCGGTTCTATGAAAAACACGGCGGCAAGACGATCGTCATCGCGCGGTTCATCCCGATTATCCGTACCTTCGCCCCATTCGTGGCCGGCATCGGAGCGATGAGCTATCCGCGGTTCATCGCCTACAACGTCACCGGCGGGATTGCCTGGATCGCCATCTTCATTTTCGGCGGGTATTTCTTTGGAAATCTCCCCATAATCAAAAATAATTTCACCCTGGTGATCATCGCGATCATCATCCTGTCCGTCATGCCCGGGGTGATCGAATACTTCCGCCAGCGGAGGGAAACCACCTGATGCCGGGCGGACGGCTGCAAAAGCTTCAACCGGCACGCGAAACCCTCCCGGGGGTTAGTGAGGAGGCAACATGAGCGTATTAAAGCGAAGCATCGTTCTTCTGTCCCTGCTGGGACTGCTTCTCGGACCGGCAACGGCCGTTGCGGCGGAGGAGAGGAGCATCGTCAGGATCGGCAGCGATGTGACGATCGAGGCGGGCCAGAAGGTGCACAATGTGGTCGTCATCGGTGGTCAGATCACGATCAGCGGCGGCGTCGACAACAATGTCGTAGCCGTCGGCGGCTCGGTGGTCTTAACGAAAACGGCGGTCGTGGGAGGCAGCATCCTATCCCTGGGCGGGATTATCGTGAGCGCGAAGGATTCACAGATCAGCGGAAACATGACGGAAATCAACTCATCCAACCTTTTCGAAACCCTGACCACAGCCCTGAGCGACGAGTGGGAAGGGTGGTCCTGGGTCTTTGCCGTCATCTCACTTTCGATTTTCCTTGTGATCCTGGTCCTGGCGCTGCTGATCGTCGCCCTCCTTCCGAAACCGGTCCGCACCGTTGCGGAAGCGATCAGTGAAAATACCTTCAAAGTGGCCCTTTGCGGTCTTTTGGGTCTCGTCCTGATTGCCCCCTTGGCGCTCCTTCTGACCATTTCGGTCGTGGGGATTGCTCTTATCCCGCTCGAGGTGATTGTCGTCGTCTGTTCCATCCTGCTCGGCTTCATCGCCGTCGGCCAGCTCATCGGCAAGAAGGTCCTTAAGCTCTTCAAACGCCGGAATCCGAGCATGATCCGCGAAACATTCTGGGGGCTGATCATTCTCTGGCTCATCGGCTGGATCCCTTACATCGGCTGGATGGTCAAGGCCGTCGCCATCGTCATCGGCCTAGGGGCCGCCCTCATCACCCGCTTCGGGACCTACCAGGGCTGGAAAACCGTCCCTTCCCGCCCCACCGTCTCTTCCGGAGAAGGAGGCGGTCTTGGCATATGAGCCGCATCGATCCATAAAAAAAAGCCCCCCCTTTCGGGAAGGCCTTTTTCATACAGTTTCCAGAGTCCCTTACGCCATTTTTTTCATCGCATCGACGAGATCCTGCACCGCTGCCGCCGATTTCTTCAGGGCGGCATCCTCTTCATCGGTCAGCTTGATCTGGATGATCTCTTCAATACCCCCTTTGCCCAGCTTCACGGGGACGCCGATGAACAGACCTTTGATCCCATACTCGCCATCCAGATAGGCAGCGCACGGCAAGATCTTCTTGCGGTCCTTGAGGATCGACTCCGCCATCTCCACCGCCGCGGAGGCCGGGGCGTAGAAGGCGCTCCCCGTCTTAAGAAGGCTCACGATCTCGGCCCCGCCGTTCCTGGTCCGTGTCACGAGGGCATCCAGGCGGCCCTTCGGTATCAATTCGGTGATCGGAATCCCGGCCACCGTCGAGTAGCGGGGCAGCGGCACCATCGTATCCCCATGCCCGCCGAGGACGAAGGCGTGGATGTTTTCCACCGAGACGTTGAGTTCCATCGAGATGAAGCAGCGGAAGCGCGCCGAATCGAGAACGCCGGCCATGCCGATCACGCGGTTCTTAGGGAAGCCGCTGATGTCGTATGCGACATGGCACATCGCATCGAGGGGATTGCTGACGATGATCAGTGTGGCGTTGGGGGAATACTTCACCACCTGCTCGGTGACCTTGGTCATGATCCCTTTGTTGGTGGCCAGCAGGTCATCCCGGCTCATTCCCGGTTTTCGCGGGATACCGGCGGTGATGATGACGATGTCCGAATCCTTCGTTTCCTCATAGGTGTTGCTGCCGATCAGGTGCGCGTCATGTTTTTCGACCGGCGCCGCCTCCGCCAGATCGAGGGCCTTCCCCTGAGGCACGCCTTCGATGATATCCACCAGCACCACGTCGCA
>CAZINF010000293.1:0-2488 GCA_964540555.1 uncultured Syntrophus sp.
CTGCGGGAGAGCGAAGAGCGGTCCCGCGCCCTGGTCGAGCAGGCGGCGGTGGGTGTGGCCGAGATCGAAATCCAGACGAGCCGTTTCATCACGGTGAACCGTCGCCTTTGCGAGATGGTCGGTAGGACGGAAGAGGAGATGCTGGCCACCACCTTCCATGCGATTACGCATCCGGAGGATACCCCGCTGGATGAGGAGAAGAGGGCGCTTCTATTGGCCGGGAAGATCAGGCAGTACAGCCGGGAAAAGCGTTACCTCCGGAAGGACGGAGGGATTGTCTGGGTGAACATCACGATATCGCCGCTCTGGAAGCGGGGGGAACAATCCGGGCGCAACATGATCGTGGTTGAGGACATCACCGAACGCAAGCGGATGGAGGCGGAAATGCGAGAGATGTCCCTGCGGGACCTGCTTACAGAGCTGTACAACCGACGCGGATTCATCACCCTTGCGGAGCAGCAGATCAAGGCTGCAAATCGAGCCAAAAGGCCGCTGCAGCTCACATTTATCGACTTGGATCGCCTGAAATGGATCAACGATACCCTGGGTCATGAAAAAGGGGACAGGGTCCTGATCGACACGGCGCATCTCCTGCGGCAGACGTTCCGGGAATCGGACATCATCGCCCGCCTGGGCGGGGATGAGTTCGCCGTCCTTTCCATAGATACCGGAGACATGAATTATGAAAACGTCTCGCAGCGCCTTCAACAGCACATCGATGCATACAATTCAAAAGAATCACGACTGTACAAACTCTCCATGAGCTGGGGCACGGTGATTTACCATCCCGATTCCCCGGTATCGCTGGACCTACTGTTATCGGCGGCCGACGAGTTGATGTACACCCAGAAAAAAGCCAAATCACACCGGGGGGATTGACGCGTTATCCGCGATGACGCCATACATATTGCCGGGCGGCGGCGTGCCTCTTTGTTTCAGCGATACGTTGCATTCGCTGAAATGCGGGTTTTCTTTACCGTGTCATGACCAGTTTCTGCTCCGCCTTCGGGACATACCACTCGATGAAGTTCCAGCCGATCCCGAGGGGCGCTATTTCCACCCCCCGGAAGCGGGCGTTGATGATCGGAAGCGCATCGGGGACATAAAGAAACAGATAGGGCTGCTCCTCGGCAAGGATCTCCTGAATCCGGTCATAAGCGCGTTTCCGCACCTCCCGGTCAAAGGTCTCCCTCGCTTTCACGATCAGGACGTCCACCTCCGCGTTCTTGTAGGAGATGAAGTTCAGCTCCTCCTGCCCTATCTTGCTCGAATGCCAGACGTCATAGAGGTCCGGCTCCATCGGGATGGTCCAGCCGAGGATCGTCGCGTCGAACTTGCGCTTGTTGATGAAATCCTTTACAAAGGCCGCCCATTCAACGACACGGATTTTGACCCGGATACCGACCTCGGCCAGCCTTTGTTGGATGATCTCGGCACACTTTGCCCGGATCTCGTTTCCCTGGTTCGTGATGATCTCGAAGGCGAAAGGCTGTCCGTCCTTATCAAGGATGCCGTCTCCGTTCGTATCCCGCCAGCCCGCCTCAGCCAGGAGCTCCCTGGCCTTTTTCGGGTCATGGGGATACTTCCGGACGTTCGGGTTGTAGGCCCAGGTGCCCGGCTTGTAGGGTCCCGTGGCCGGCTTGCCCAGACCGAGGAGGACCCCGTCGATGATCTCCTCCCGGTTGACCGCATGCGCAATCGCCTGACGGACCCGTTTGTCGGCGAAAAGGGGATTTTTCAGATTGTAGCCGAGATAGGTATAGGCAAACGACAGGTAACGAAACTTGTTGTAATTATTTCTAAAGAGGTTGTTCTCCGTCTGCCGTGTGTACTGGAGCGGTGTGAGGCCCATCCGGTCGATCCCGTTCGCCCGGAGCTCCAGAAACATGGTTGCTGTATCGGGGATGATCCGCAGAATGTAGCCGTCTATGTACGGCCTCCCCTCAAAATAGTCGGGATTGGAGACAAGGACGATCTTCTGACCGGTCACCCACTCCTTGAATCGGTAAGGCCCCGTACCGATGGGATGCCGCCCGAGCGGGGAAGTGGTGATGTCCTTGCCTTCCAGGAGGTGCTTGGGGAGAATCCCGACCGACCAGCTCATCAGGGCGGGAGCGAAGGGTTTATCGTAGGTCACCCGGAAGGTGTGACCGTCGACGACCTCGGCCTTCTTGACCTTGAGGAAGTCTCCTGCGTAGGCGGTGGGCGTTTTGGGATCGACGGTCACGCGGTAGGTGTAGAGGACGTCTTCGGCGGTAAAGGGATGTCCGTCGTGCCACCGGACCCCCTTGCGAAGATGAAAGGTGATGACGAGGCCGTCTTTGGAAATCTCCCAGGACTCGGCGAGATCGCCCACGACATTGATATCCTTGTCATACTTGATCAGACCGTTGAAGATCATCCCCGCGATCCCGTGGGAGGTGGAATCGGACGAAAGCAGCGGAATGAGGTTCGATGCATCCCCGATCGACCCCTCGACGATGATGTC
>CAZINF010000294.1:0-2487 GCA_964540555.1 uncultured Syntrophus sp.
CCATCGCGGCGATCCCCCCGTAGATACCGCTCAGCATGCCGATGACAAGCGGCAGCGCAGCAGTCGGCGGCAGGCTCAAAAAGCCCATCAGGGGTTTGAGGAGAAAATCGAGGTGGTGCAGAAGGCCGCTCCAGTCGAGTATGGCGGTGAAAAGCGAAATCGGGATAATAATCTTCATCATCCACACAAAGCCGCTCCATCCACGCTTCAGCCCGGCTTTGATCCCCACTTTCAGCAGCATTCGATAGTCCCTGTTGTCTGTCATCCCTGTGGTCTCCGCGCTCTTTTTTCTTCTTCAAGGAATTCCCTGGCCATCTGAATCCCGAGCGCTGTTTTGACGTCGATGATCTTCTTCTCCCGGATCATTCGGCGGGCCTCATCGAAAGAGGTCGTCATCACCTGGATATACTCGTCATCGTCGGCCGGCAGCGTCGCCGGGAAAAGATCGAGGGCGAGGAAAAAGTACATGTACTCGTTGCAGTAACCCGGGACCAGATACCCCTCGAACAGCTTGACAAGCTGCCCTGACTGAAAACCGATCTCTTCTGCCAGCTCCCGCTGGACGGAGGCCTCGACGGTCTCATTTTTCCGGTCCATGTTTCCGGCGGGGATTTCCATGAGCATTCCTCCCGTCGCATGCCGGTATTGGCGGATCAGAACCAGTTTCCCCTCGGAATTCACGGGGACGACGGCGATGCAGGGCCGGTGATCGATCCAACTCTGTCTGCAACTCCGACCGTCGGGCAGACGAACGTCGCCCTCGAAGACATCGAAGACGCGGCAGCGGTAGACGAGATTCCGGATCGGTTCATTTGTTTCGGACATGGTCGTTCGGCTTTCCTTTCTGGCAGAGGTGTTTGTAGTGCAGGGGATCGGAAAGCCGGTCGCGAAGCCCGACTTGCAAGTCCCTTGCTCAGTTGGTTTTCATGATGGAGATGAGGTGCTTTTCGATGGTGTCCTTCGGCAGGGCGCCCACCAGGGTGTTGACCAGATTTCCGTCCTTGAAAAGGAGCAATGTCGGGATGTTCCGGACCTCGTACCGCGACGCCGTCAAGGGATTTTCATCCACGTTGAGCTTGGCGATCCGGACTCCGCCGGCGTATTTGGCGGCGAGTTCGTCGAGGATCGGTGCAACCACGCTGCAGGGACCGCACCAGGGGGCCCAACAGTCGACGAGGACCGATCCGGGGGCGGATAGGATCTCCCGGCTGAAGGTGCCGTCGGTGACTTCGACAGGACGCCCCTGATTACTCGTGACGACGAGTTTGGCGCGGCACTTGCCGCAGAGCGGCAGGTCATTGAGGCGGTTTTCGGGCATCCGGTTCTTCGTACCGCACTTCAGACAGCGGATGATCATCTCGTCCAGAGTGGCGCCGCACTTGCCACAGTGCGGCTGGTCGTGAAGCCGCTCCTTCGGGATGCGATTTTTCGTACCGCAGTTCAGGCAGCGGACGACCATCTGTTTGTCATTCATAGGACACCTTCGTGGCGATAGTATAATCATTAAATGCCGGGAGGTCAATTGATGAAAAAAGGCGCTTGACAGGGGTGGCGGTTCCGTCTATCTTTTGCCGCCGTTTTTCATGAAACGTCGGGTGCCGGATCCGATCACTTTTTTCGATGCGGAGGTAAGAGATTTCAATCGTTTATCTGATACGCCACGGCGAGACGGACTGGAATCAAGACAAGAGGATCCAGGGATATACCGATGTTCCCCTGAATGATCGGGGAAGGCTTCAAGCGGAGGCGCTGGCCGGCCGTCTGGCGGCAATTCCTCTGGAGGTGATCTATACGAGCGACCTGAGCCGGGCGCGGGAGACGGCGGAGACTATTGCGGCACGGCAGCCGGGGGAGGTTTCGGTCGTGGCGACGCCAGAACTCCGTGAATGCAACTACGGCCTGTGGGAGGGGTTGACCCAGGCGGAGGTCACCGTCCGATTTGCAGAAGATTGGGATAACTGGAACAGAAGTCGGTTGACCGAAAGCCCCACAGGAGGTGAAGATTTCTTGTCTCTGACCAGACGTGCGGCCCGCGCCTTCGATGCGGCCGTACAGGGTGGAAAAACAGTTTTAATTTCTACCCACCGCGGAACGCTCCGGGCAATCCTCTGTCATGCCCTGGGACTCGATCCGACCGACCGCGACCGCTTCCTGGTGATGAACTGTTCGCTCTCCGCGCTCGAGTGTCGGCCGAGGCGCCGACCCCGGTTGATCCTGCTCGATGATACCTCGCATCTGGATGCTGTTTCGCTTGAGACGTTATCCGGAACCGGACTTACCAGATAGTCCGGAAGCCGAAATCAACATTCCAAATCGGGAAAGAAAGGCTAAGCCTGCTGAGGCTCAGCGCTTTCCTCTTTTTTCTTTTTTTTCTTCGGTTTAGCCTCGGGAGGCGGCTCTGCAGCTTTCTTCGACTTGGGCGCCTCTTCTTTTGGTTTTGCCAGGCGCTCCGCCTTCATTGCGGCGAGCTCCCCTGTCCGCTTCTCT
>CAZINF010000295.1:0-2483 GCA_964540555.1 uncultured Syntrophus sp.
CATGTACAGGGGACTTTCACCCCATGAGTTCACGCCCGTGCCGGGCGTACACAATCGCGTCAACCAGGACAGCAAAAAGCGCCGCTCGTTCCTCGCTCTGCTTTTTGCTGCCGGTTACGTGTGACGTTCTGCCTATTGTGTCAGCCCTTGTTGTTGGAATGATTGACAACGACCACAGATGATGGTATTATCTCCACCATGAAAGCCGTTGAACTCATTCGCACACGCATCATCTACTCTGAGTCGGCGTTCGCGGAGTTGGTATTGTGGCGTCTTCCAATGCCGATCGAAGAAGCGTTACACGGGTTCAAGTACAGACTGGCGTATATCGTGTGTGGAGAATGCGTTTTGCGGTACGACAACGAAGCTAGGAAGGGCGATCACCGGCATTTCGGTGGAAAGGAAAGTGCTTACGTGTTTACGACACAGGAGCAATTGATCGCTGACTTCCAGAATGACATCGCGAGGTGGAACCATGAAAACCGTAACTCTTGATGTACGAACGCCTTCCGATTCGATGGCGGATTTTGCACGTGCTTGGAAGACAGGGAAACCCCAAAAGTCTGCGCGCATCAGCTTCGCGACACCGGAATTGCTTTGGCAAGTGTTAACCCAAAAACGATGGGAGCTACTTAAAGCTCTATGCGGAGCAGGTCCTGTATCAATTCGGGAAGGTGCGCGGCGCGTTGGGCGTGATGTCAAAGCCGTCCACGGTGATGTTACCGCACTACTTAACGCTGGAGTCCTCGATCGCACGGATGACGGGCGCATCGTTTTTCCCTTCGACGCTGTGAAAGTCGAGTTCCTCCTGAAGGCGGCGTAGCGTGGCAGCATGCCAGGTGCCGAACATGTTACTGGTGCCAACGCTGGAAGCAGTTGGCTGTTTCCTGCCACTTGCCGTGGCCGACGCGGCACAGCATATCGTTATGTGACAGACGTGCGAGACAAGAATGGCGATCCGCTTGTAGCCAGGAAGAGACTTTTATAATGGACCCCGAAATTTGGACAGTGTGCCCGGTCAAGAACGTTTTCCCATCTACCGAGGCTCATAGATGCAGAGCGGTTCCTCGGCCAGGTAGTCCCCGGTCATCTCGTAGGCCCGCGCCCGGCAACCGCCGCAGACCTTGAGAAATTCACAGCGGCCGCATTTCCCCTCGTAAAGGCCGAGATCGCGGAGGTTCCGGAATATGTCGGAACCGCTCCAGATCTCCGTAAAACTCTTCTTGGAAACCTGGCCGCAGTCGAGCTCGAGATAGCCGCAGGGCTGGACCTGTCCCGTGTGGGAGATGAAGCAGAAGGAGATCCCCCCGAGGCAGCCCCTCGTCATCGCGTTGAGGGGGTGGCCGCCGCTCTCTCCCGCTCCGGTCGGTTTTCCGGATGTCACACCGACGGGCGCCGGCCTTCCCGCCGCCCCGCCCCGCTCCTTCTTCCTCTGATGAAATATGCGGTAGTAATGGGGGGCGCAGGTCGCCTTGAGCTGGATCCCGCACCCGAGACCCTCCTCGTAGAACCAGTTCAGCGTCTCCTCGTAGGCCAGGGGGGTAATCGCCTGATCGGCCAGATCCTTCCCGCGCCCCGTCGGGACGAGAAGGAAGATGTGGTGGGCCGCGGCGCCGAGACGATGGGCCAGGTCATGGATCTCCCTGATTTGAGCAAGGTTGGTTTGGGTGATCGTCGTGTTGATCTGAAACTCCAGCCCCGCCTTTTTCAGCGCCTCGATGCCGGCGAGCGCCTCCGCGAAGGCGCCCGGAACGCCGCGGAAGGCGTCGTGGCTTCCCGCATCGGGACCGTCCAGGCTGATGCTCACCCGCCGGATGCCGGACTCGATCAACCTTTTCGCGACAGCTTCGGTGACGAATGTCCCGTTCGTCGCGAGGACCATCCGGAGCCCCAGCCGGTCCCCGTAAGCGGCGATCTCGTAAATGTCAGCCCGAAGGAGCGGCTCGCCGCCCGTCAGGATGATCACCGGTTTCCCGACAGCCGCGATTTCGTCGAGGAGCCCCAGGCACTTTTCGGTGCCGAGCTCCCCCTCGTAAGGCCCGCACAGCGCCGAGGCGCGGCAGTGTCCGCACGCCAGGTTACAGCTCCTGGTCACCTCCCAGGCGACCATCCGTAGGGTGCCGGGTAAAAGATGCGATTTTCTTTCCGTCACTTTTTTATATCCTATGTGTCTAAAATTTTTGCGATATCGGGCGCAAAATAGGTGATGATCATGTCCGCCCCGGCGCGCCGGATCGCCGTCACGGATTCGAGCATCGCCCGTTCGCCGTCGATCCATCCCATCTGCGCGGCCGCCTTGATCATGGAATACTCGCCGCTTACGTTGTAGGCGGCAAGCGGCAGGTCGAACTCCTCCTTCGCCCGGCGGATGACGTCGAGATAGGCCAGCGCGGGCTTGACCATGATGATGTCCGCGCCCTCCGCCACGTCGAGGGTGATCTCCCGCATCGCCTCGTCGGAATTCGCCGGGTCCATCTGGTAGG
>CAZINF010000296.1:0-2461 GCA_964540555.1 uncultured Syntrophus sp.
TGTCGCGATAATCGATGACGTGATCACCACCGGCGGCTCCACCATCACCGCCATCGACCGGGCGCGGGAGGCGGGCCTCGTGGTCGAGAGGGTCATTGTCCTGATCGACCGTGAGGAGGGAGGAAAGGAGAATATCTTGGTTCATGCCGAGCGGGTGGACGCCGTCCTCACCCGGACGGAGATCATGGCCCGGTACCGCAGGAAGCAGGAGGCGCAGGGAGAGAGGAAGGGGACGGGAAAGGATGGCGATGCCCGTTCGGAAGGGAATCACGGCGGTGGTGTTCCTGTTCTTGCGACCTATTCGACATCTTCCGAGTAGCCGTCATCGGGTGCTCCTGGATATTTGCATTGACATGGATATCGATAAAACCAAGTGCGTCGGCTGCGGCAACTGCCACATCATCTGCACGATGGGAGTGATCTCTCTCGATGAAGAGGGCAAATCCGTCGTCAATCAGGATGAATGTGTGGAATGTGCGACCTGCTACCGGGTGCTCAGAAACGAAAATTACCCCCCCTGGTTTGTCCGCTCCATCCGGAAGGTTCTGTCGCTTTTCAAATTGGGATATCTGGCCGACGTCGATATCTGCCCGACCGGGGCGCTCACGCTCCCCGAGCTCGTCTGGCCGCGGGTCCTGCGCGCCCAGTTCAGCAATCCCACCGTCGTTCATCCGGGAACCGGCGTCCCCGGCCGGGGGACCGACGAGATCAAGAGCAACGACGTCACCGGGCGGCTCCGGACGGGCGAGGCGGGTCTTGTCGTCGAGATCGGCCGGCCGGGACTGGGCGCCTTTTTCCGCGACATCGAGAAGGCGGCGATGGCGCTCGCCCCGCTCGGACCGGTGTTCGAGCCGGAGAACCCCGTGACCCATCTGATTGCCGACACGACGACGGGTCGGATGAGGGAGGGGATCCTGGACGAAAAGGTCCTCTCCGCCATCATCGAGCTCAAGACAGACATGGAGAAGATCCCTGCGTTTCTGGCCGCGCTGGAGAAGGTTCAGCGCGAGATCGACACAGTGATCAGCGTCGGCGTCGCCTCCCGCTGCCTCCCCGACGGAACGATTCCCCACGAAGAATGGGTGCAAAAAGCGGGTTATGCGCTTTCGCCGAACGGCAAGACGAATCTCGGCTTGGGCAGGCCGCTCTTTAAGGAGGACGAGCCATGACCAACACGCTGCACCGCCAGGGCAACCGAGAAGGTTTGAAACACGACTATGTGATTTTCGTCCATACGGCAAAGGGGAAAAACCGGGAGGGCGCCGCCCCGAAGATCCGAGAATTCATGCGGATCTGCCGGAAATACCATCCCGTGAACATGGGCGACGTCAAGCAGGGGAGCATGCATCAGGACGATATCGAGATCGACCGGCTGATCGCCGGCCATGAGGATGGAACGGTGGCCGCCGCCGTCTTTACCGATCTCGAGACCCTCCAAAAGGTGGTGGAAGAGCTGATCCGGGCCGATCTCGGCATCTGCATCAACATCAGCGGCCTGCTGGACGAGGTCAAGGAATGCTGCCGCAGGGCGGGGATCACCCGTCACAGCGCCGAGCACTCTTTAGGCATCTGGGGGGCAAAGGACCGCCTGCCGGAGCGGGAGGTCATGGAATTCAACACGATGTGCGGCCACGGGATGGTCTCCTTCAACCTGATACGCAGGATGATCGAGCAGGTGCGGCTCCGGCGGATGACGCCGCAGCAGGCGGCCCGGATGATGGCCAAGTGCTGCGAGTGCGGCGCCTTCAACCCCTTGCGCGCCGAGACGCTCCTCACGCGGATGCGCGAACAGGGATTCCTCAACTCACCGAGATGACAAATAAGGATTGAGATGATACTTCGGTGTCTTTTCAATCCTTTAGGCGTTGCCGGGCTCTGCGGATTTTGGTGATCCTTCCAGGAGGAGATCCAGAGGGCTTTTCGGTGCTGTCGTCATGTCCCGCATGACATGTGTGTAGATCATAGTCGTTTCGACATTCTGATGTCCCAGAAGGGTCTGGATTTCACGGATGTTGACACCGTTCATGAGGAGATGAGTGGCGAAACTGTGACGCAATGTGTGAACGGACGCCTGCTTCGCAATGCCCGCCTTCCTTGTGGCTGTTCCCACAGCCTTCTGGATGGACGTTTCATCCATGTGATGACGCCTGACTATTCCGCTTCTGGGATCCACGGACAGCTTCGACGAGGGGAAAACATACTGCCAGGCCCAGTCCTTTGAGGCGTTCGGATACTTCCGGTCAAGAGCATCAGGCAGATAGACCGCCCCAAATCCCTTTGCAAGGTCCTGATCGTGTAATGCCTTGACTTCCGTCAGGTGCTGTTGTTTGTTCTTTGGTTAAAATATAGTATCATTAAACATAAAACGAAAATAAACCGATCCAGTATATTGATAGTTCGCTGCGTGCTGCGCACGACGCGAACGGCGAGTTGAGGGCTTCGCCCCTCGCCCGATTAGTTC
>CAZINF010000297.1:0-2441 GCA_964540555.1 uncultured Syntrophus sp.
GGCCTTTGAGATAGCGACCCTCCGGATGGGCCAGGTTCACGGGATGATCCATCCCCGCTCCGAAGCGACCAAGGAGCTGTCCCGTTTTTCCCGAATCCCGCAGGGCGCCGAGAACGATTTTCTCGAAGAGCTCCGGGGTGATGGGGTTGGAACAGGAGAAGGTGGCAAGGAATCCTCCTTCCCTGAGGCGACGCGCCGCCTGAAGATTGATCTCCTTGTAGCCACGGGCCGACCGGTCCACATCCTTCCGGGATTTGGCAAAGGCGGGGGGATCGAGGATGATCAGATCGAAGATCTCTTTAGTTTCCCGCAAATAATTGAATACGTTTGCGGTTATGACGGGGTGCTGCCCCGGAGAAAAGCCGTTTCGGACGAGGTTCCGGCAGGCGATTTCGTTGGCCGTCGCCGAAGCCTCCACAGAGACGACCCGATTCGCCCCCCCGCGAGCGGCATAGACGGAGAAGGCCCCGGTGTAGGAAAAGCAGTTCAGGACCGCCGCCGCACGGCCAAAGGCGCCGACAATCTCCCGGTTAGGACGCTGATCGAGGAAAAATCCCGTCTTCTGACCGGTGAGCAGATCGACCTCGAAGCTCAGGCCGTTTTCCCTGATCACGACTGTCTCCGGGACATCTCCGGCCACGCGGCCGATCCGATCGGGAAGCCCCTCCAGTTGCCGGGAGCGTCCCTCGCTCCGTTCGACTATCCCGACCGGCGCCGCGAGCTCAAGGAGAAGCCCGGTCACGACCTCCCGCCATTTTTCCATCCCCGCCGTCCCGATGGTCATGACCAGATGTCCGCCGTAGCGGTCGCAGACGAGGCCGGGCATGCCGTCACCCTCCGCGTTGATGAGACGACAGGCGTCCGTTTCCGGCGGGATGACCCGGCGGCGCAAGGTCAGCGCCCTTTCTATCCGCCGCCGCCAGAAGCCGTCGTCGATCCGGATGGCGGGGTCGTCGGTCAGGAGCCGGAAGGCGATGTCGCCGACGTTGTAAAAACCGAGACCGATCGGCCGGCCCAATGCGTCCACCGCCAGAACGACATCTCCAGGCCCCGGCTTTCCCTCCACGGCTGCAATCGCCCCGGAGAAGAGCCAGGGGTGGCCGTGGCGGAGCGCGGCGTCCCGCCCCTTTTTGAGTATGATCCGCGGGTGATTCATCCCCACCATCCTGTTTGAAAATGCGCTTCTCGCTCACCTTGGACAACCACATGTGCTCTACCAGAGAATCAAAGGGCCGGCAACAGCATTCTTAACACCGCCATAAAATCTCCTTGACATCGCAGGCCGCTTTTCTTACCCTCACCTCACGTAAAAAAGCGATTTCTTATGGGAAGATCCCATTCCCCGCGGGGAGTAAAGGAGAAAGATCATGAGCGTACTGGATGCCATCGGGAACACGCCTTTGGTGGAGATCATCAATCTCTGGGACTCCGCAAAGACCGGAGTCCGGATCATGGCCAAACTGGAGGGTTCCAATCCGGGCGGTTCGGTCAAGGATCGACCTGCTTACTATATGCTCAAGGAGGCCGTGGCTTCGGGCAAGCTGGTTCCGGGTAAAAAGATCCTGGAGCCCACTTCCGGCAACACGGGCATAGGGATGGCCATCGTCGCGGCTGCGATGGGTTACAAAATCAAGCTCACCATGCCGACCTGCGTCAGCCCGGAGCGGAGGACCATCTTACAGGCGCTCGGGGCGGAATTGGAACTGACTCCGGGAAGCGACCGCACCGACGGCGCCATCAGACGCGCACACCATATCATGGAGCACGAAGGCGAAGGATACTTCATGCCCAATCAGTTCGACAATCCCCACAACTACATGGCGCATTACCATTCGACCGGACCGGAGATCCTGCAACAGACAAACGGCGAGGTCGATGCCTTTGTCGCCGGGATGGGTACGACGGGCACCCTGATGGGTTGCTCCCTGTTTCTCAAGGAAAAAAAACCGTCGGTCAAGATTATCGGCGTTGAACCCACTCTCGACCATCGCATCCAGGGTCTGAAGAATATGCAGGAGGCGATTGTCCCGAAGATTTACGATCCCGGGCGGCTGGACGGTATAGTCACCTGCTCCGATGAAGACGCCTTCATGACGACACGGGACCTTTCCATCCGCGAGGGGCTGTTCTGCGGCATCAGCTCGGGGGCGGCCATGTGCGGCGCCCTTCAGACAGCCAAAGACCTGCCGCGCGGCTCGACGGTCGTGGTCCTCTTCCCCGATCGAGGCGACCGCTACCTTTCGACGGAGGTCTTCCGTTCCTTCTGCGCCGAGTGCCCCCCGTGATGCATCGATCGCACTGCCATCGGCTCACAGCGCCCCGGCAATCGATCATTTAAGAAGGGGAGCAAGACCCTTCAAAGCAGAGTCCGAAAAAGGTGCACGCCATGTTTGCAAAAAGAGCCGCGGAGATTCCCCCCTTCATCGTCATGGATGTCCTGG
>CAZINF010000298.1:0-2421 GCA_964540555.1 uncultured Syntrophus sp.
ACATCATCGGCGGATTTTGCTGAGTGGGCGTTAGCCCACTTTTTTTTTCCACGGGAGGAGAGGGTCATATGCACCCTGAGGAAGAACAGATCCGGCAACTGGCCGAACCGGTGCTCGCCTCCACAGGGATGGAACTTGTCCAGGTGGAATGCCTGAGGATGAAAGCAAGGTGGGTTGTGCGGATTTACATGGACAGGGAAAAAGGAGGGGTAACCCTCGATGACTGCGCCCTGATCAGCAACCAGTTGGGGGATCTGCTGGACGTCCATGACGTGCCTCCCGGCCCTTACACCCTGGAGGTTTCGTCTCCGGGCCTGGATCGGCCCCTCCAGCGCGACAAGGACTTTCTGAAGTATCGGGGGTCGCGGATCGACCTCCATCTCAGGGAAAAGATCGACGGCCGGCGTTATTTTCGCGGGGAACTGACCGACTATGAGGAGGGGGAAGGGGGGAAGATCCTCGTCGTGAGGATTGCCGGAAAGACCTACCGGATTCCCCGGGAGGCGGTGTTGAAAGCCAATTTAGTATATGAGGGATAGCGCATGGGTGATGGATCAACGGTTTTTCCCCGTGACCGATCACCCCTGACCGATGACCCACGACCACATAATGATAACGGAGGTTTATTGAATGTTTCCCGAACTCAAACGCCTGATCGAACAGATGGGCAAGGATCGCGGGATCGACAGAGCGATTATCGTCAAAGCCCTGGAAGATGCCATGATGACGGCGGCCCGCAAGAAACTGGGACCCGATGTCGAGCTGGAAGCCCACTACAATGAGGAAGCCGGCGAGATCGAAGTCTTCCAGTTTAAAATGGTGATGGAAAAGGTTTTGGATCCCGACCTCCATATCTCTTTCGCGGAGGCAAGGCGCACCCTCGATGAGGAAGCCGAACCCGGGGATAGTCTCGGCATCAAGATCGACACGAGCAACTTCGGCCGGATCGCCGTTCAGACGGCCAAGCAGATTATCATCCAGCGGGTGAAGGACGCGGAACGGGACAACATCTACGAGGAATACCACATAAAAAAAGGGGAATTGGCCAACGGCTTCGTGCAGAGGTTCGAAGGCGGCAACATCATCGTGAATCTGGGTCGTGCCGAAGGAATCATCCCCGTTTCGGAGCAGATATTCAAGGAATCGTACAAGCGGGGAGAAAGGATCAGGGCCTTCATCTGCGAGGTCAAGAAGATCACCAAGGGCCCCCAGATCATCCTCTCCAGGACCCATCCCAGTTTCCTCAAGGCCCTCTTCGATATGGAGGTTCCCGAGATTTCCGAGGGTCTGATCGAAATTGTCAACGTGTCGCGGGAAGCGGGAAAAAGGTCGAAAATCTCGGTCAGGACCAGGGACAAGGATATCGATCCCGTCGGCGCCTGCGTTGGTATGCGAGGGTCACGGGTTCAGAGTGTCGTCCAGGAGCTCCGGGGAGAGAAGATCGACATCGTCCCCTATTCCGAAGATCAGGCCAAGTATGTGTGCAGCGCCCTCTCCCCGGCAAAGGTCAACCGGGTTTTAGTCGATGACGAGAACCGGGCGATGGAGGTTATCGTTCCCGACGATCAGCTCTCCCTGGCCATCGGGAGAAACGGACAGAACGTCAGACTGGCGGTGAAACTGACCGGCTGGAAGATCGATGTCAAGAGCGAGACCACAGCGGCAGAGAAGGCGGTAGACGCCCATAAGGACCTCATGAAGATTCCGGGTATCGGCGAGGCCACGGCGGAGAGACTGTTCAAGGCGGGGCTGAAGAGCGTGGCCATGCTTGCCTCGGCCGATACCGAACAGCTGTCGGCAATCCCGGGTGTAGGCGAGAAGACCGCCGCGATGTGGCTGGAGGAGGCGATAAAGATCGTCGACAGGGAGACAGGATTGGAAAAGGGCGTTCCTTCTTAGGGTAATGCCCTTTTGAGTGGTCTCTGAGGCCGTCAGGGTATCCTCACTGCAACTATTTATTTTGGGGGAGAGTGTTGGGCATGTCGAAAAAAAGAGTATACGAACTGGCCAAAGAGTTAGGGTTGGAAAACAGGGAGCTGATCACCCGCCTGGAAAAAATCGGCATCGCAGTGAAATCCCATTCGAGCACACTCGAGGACGGCGATTTGGAGAGGATTCAAGCGGAGCTCCTTTCTCCCGAACCCCGTGAAGTGGTTGAACAGAGAATCAAGTCCACGGTGATCAGGCGGAGGGCAATCCGTCTGCCGGTCGAGGAGGCCAAGCCCGAAGAGGCCGCCCCCCCGGTGCCGGAGGAAAAGCCTGCCGTTGAGACGGCGCCTCGTCCGGAACCGGTACTCAAGGAAACTCCCCGTGAACCCGTCCCCAAGGAAGCCCCCGTGAGAACGTCCATCTATCGGGATCTACCTGCGGGAGATGCGATAACCAGGCCGTCGCCTTCGGTGAAGCCCCTGCCGAAGCCAG
>CAZINF010000299.1:0-2410 GCA_964540555.1 uncultured Syntrophus sp.
ACACCCTCTCGGCGCCGGCGATCCCCTGCTGAATCGTGTTGTTCACGTTGGTCAACCGCTTGACCGGCTCGTAGAGCATGATGAGCGCCGTCAGGAAGGAGAAGAAGGTACCGGGGGTGGATTGGCCCTGAATGACCTGGTAGCCTCCATAGAAGATGATCGAGGAGATGCCGATGCCGCCCAGGAATTCCATGAAAGGGCTGGAGACGGCGTTGATCGATACCGCTTTGAGGTTGAGACGGAAGAGCCGTTCGTTCTCTCCCGCAAATCTCCTGTTTTCGTATTCCTCCATATTGAAGGCCTTGACGATCCTGGTCCCTGAAATCGTCTCCTGGAGGAGGGTGGTCAGGCTTCCTAACGTGACCTGGGTCCTCGACGCGATCTGACGCATCCTCTGGCCGAACTTGGCGATGGGATAGACGGCGAGCGGGAAGACGAGCATGGCGATGATGGCCAGCTGCCAGTCTCGGTAGAAGATGACGAAGACCAGACAGATGAGCGTGAAGGAATCCTTGAGCAGAGAGGTGACCGCCTCCGATACGGCCCCCTGGATGAATCCGACGTCGTTCGTGATTCTGGACATCAGGAGTCCGGTCGGGTTCTTCGTGAAGAAGGCGAGCGACTGGGTCTGGATCTTCCGGTAAAGTGCAGCGCGCAGGTCCGCCACAACACGTTGACCGATAAAATTCATCAGGACCGTCTGGGCATAGCTGCACACCCCTTTGGTGAGGTAGATCCCTACGACGGCGAGCGGGATCCATTTCAGCATAGCCGAATTCTTTTTCAGAAAGATCTCATCCAGGGCCGGCTTGACGAGAAACGCAAGCGCGGAGGTGGTCACCCCGACAACAAGCATGCAGAGCAGGGCAATAAAAAATTTGACCGCATGGGGTTTCGCGAGTGTCAACAGTCTTTTGAAAATGTCCAAATTCCCTCACCCCTTTATCTTTTATACATTTTCCGGGCAGATTGAAAAGCATCTTCTTCAGGGGCGCATTGGAATTAATGAAGCATCTCCCAGGCGATCCCCGCCGTCCGTTGTGATGCCCCGGGCATACCGAGTTTTCCCCGTATCTCTGCAAGTGCGGCCTTCATCTCGCTTGCCTTTTCCCGATGGACGAGGAGTTCCCTGACCTCGGCGGCTATCCGCTCCGGATTCGCATCGTCCTGGATCAGTTCGGGGACGACAGCCCGGCCGGCGATAAGGTTCGCCAGGCTGATATGCTCCACGTGGATAACCCTCCGGCCGATGGCATAGGAAGGGGCGGAAACTTTATAGACGACGACCATCGGGGTCTCCAGGAGCGCCGTTTCCAGCGTGGCCGTTCCCGAGGCGACGATCGCCACGTCGGAAATGGCGATGGCATCGTAGATCTCGTCCCGTATGACGTTGACCTGGACGGGAAACTGCCGGAGGATATCGCGGACGAGGTTGGGATCGAGAGTTCCGGCGATGGGCAGAACGAACTGAAGAGGGGAGAGCTTGTCTTCCAGGATCCGGCAGGCCCGGAGCATTTCCGGCAGAAGCCGCGCCACCTCGGACCGGCGGCTTCCCGGCAGAAGTCCCACAGTGATCGCTTCGTCCTTAAGGCCGAAGCGCTTGAGCGCCTCGCTCCGCGTATATTTTTTCTTCACTTCATCCAGCAGCGGGTGCCCGACAAAGGTGACATCCATACCGGCTTCCCGGTAAAAATGCTCCTCAAAGGGGAGAATGACGGCCATCCGGTCTACGGATTTTCGGATCGTGGCTATCCGCCCTTTTCGCCAGGCCCACACCTGGGGGCTGATGTAGTAAAGGACCCTGATTCCAAGCCTCCGGGCGGCACGGGCGATGGAGAGGTTGAAATCCGGGTAGTCGATGAGGATGACGAGGTCGGGCGGTTCCTTCTTGAGAGAGGTCTTCAGGCGATGCATGATCCGCAGGATCGAACCGAGCGTGAAGACCACTTCCGTCAGTCCCACCACGGCCATATCGGCAGCGTCGGCGATCAGCTTGACTCCCGCGGCCTTCATCCGCGCCCCCCCGACGCCGTAAAAGGAAAGGTCCGAATCGAACCGATGTATCTCCCGGACAAGATTTCCGCCATGCAGATCGCCGGAGGCCTCTCCGGCGACGATCATGATCTTCCGGGCGTTCATGACGGCGCCCGATCTCCTGCAGGCGGGGCAACGCACATGAGTGAATCCAGCGGGGTGCGGTTTTTGTCGATCGCGTCATTGATGCGCAGCGCGAGCTCCAGGGCAGCATGTCCGTCTCTCCCGGAAACAAGCGGCGGGGTCCGGCCACTCACGGCATGGATGAAGGAGCGGATCTCTTCTTCCAGCGGATCCTGCGTTTTTACCTCCACATGATTCTCCGTGATCGTCGGCCTTCCGTCGGCGCCGTTTCTCCTGCCCAGGGAAACCAGTT
>CAZINF010000300.1:0-2386 GCA_964540555.1 uncultured Syntrophus sp.
GGATGGAGAAAATCAGATCCTGTCTCCTCATGCCGCTGGCCCCGGCAACTTCCAAATCCTTGGCCAGTTTTGCCAGTTCACTGATCGGTTGTCGCTTGATATCTTCTATGTTCATCATTGCACCTTTACATAGTTACTTTGATTCGTGTTCACGGATTCGAGGCGCCCGCCACGCATGAATAACCGCTCCCGCCTTCGGCTTGCCTAACCAAAATGACTGCAGATTTTATGGTGTAACGACATATAAAAGAGGGTCACGGATTTTTTTCGGGTTGCTCATTCGGTCTCTGGAATCAATCCAATAGGAAGGACTTAGCATACGCCTTTCTGAATTTTAATTTTTCTCTATACCAAACAGATCGGTGATGTCAAGCATTTTTTCAGCGGCTGCCATCGCGGAGCATCAGGAGGTTGATCTGTCTGCCCGTACATCCAAGACTCGCGCGATGCGAAAAGAAGATGTCCCGCCGGCAGGCGGTGCAGTGTCGGGCCGAGAGGACATTCCCCGCAGGCAACCCTCGCTCCGTAAGCGCGATGCGGTTGGCTGAAGCGAGATCAAGCATCCACCGGCCATCCTCGCGGCAGGGATGGAGAAATCTGTCCGCACCCGGCTGCGGGGAGAATGCGGCATAAAGCGGGGCGTCGATCTGATAGCAGCAGACGCCGATAGCCGGTCCGACCGCAACAAGAATATTCTCCATTCGAGAGGAAAATCGCTGCTCGAAGAGATCAACCATCCTCGATGCGATACGCAGGGCCGTGCCCCGCCACCCCGCATGGGCTACTCCGATAACCCGGCGGACGGGGTCTACAAAAAGGAGCGGGACGCAATCCGCCGTTTTGATTCCCAGGGCCACCCCCTGCCGATCCGTGATCAGGCCGTCGCACGCGTGGACGGACCCGGGCGGGGGACCGTCCCCATCGAGTATAAGGATCCGGTCGCCGTGGACCTGCCCCATCAGGACCAGCCGGTTCGCCGGGATCGAAAAGGAATCAGCTATCAGAGTCAGATTCCGACGGACATCTTCCTCCCGGTCGCCTACAAGAAAACCCGTGTTGAGGCTGGCGAAAGGGCCCTCGCTTACCCCTCCTAAACGGGTGCAGAAGGCATGGGTCACCAAATCCAGAGCCGCGAGGGCCTCGGCCTCCAGATATTGGATGGCGCCCCTCTGAGTAAAACGGAACATGCACTACCTTTTGATCTTCTCTCGCAGGAAGGAGCAGAGCGAGGCGATGTCCTCCGGCGGGGGAGAGGAAAACCGCAGCGCCTCTCCCGTCACCGGATGGATAAAGGCGAGATGCCAGGCATGGAGGGCCTGACGGTCCAGGTCTTTCATCCTTGCCCGTATGGCTGAGTCCTCAACGCTCCTGATTCTTCCTGCTCCACCGTAGACCCGATCCCCCACGAGAGGATGACCGAGTTCCGTCAGATGGACACGGATCTGGTGGGTCCGTCCCGTTTCGATATCGATCTCCAGAAACGCGGCGACGCCGAAGCGTTCCAGGACTCGCCAGCGGGTCACCGCCGACCGGCCCCGCCGGCTTGCCGTCGACATCTTTTTGCGGTCCGTCGGGTGCCTTCCCACAGCCGCCTCGATCCTCCCTCCGTCGGTCCGCGGATTCCCGCAAACCAGGGCCAGGTAGGACTTCTTCACCTCGCGGCGCTTGAACTGCCCCGCCAGCCCCCGATGGGCCGCATCGGATTTTGCCGCCACGAGAAGGCCGGATGTCCCCTTGTCGAGACGGTGCACAATTCCCGGGCGAAGGACGCCGCCGATTCCCGAGAGGTCGCGGCAATGGTGGAGGAGGGCGTTGACCAGCGTCCCGCCCGTATGGCCGGCCGCCGGGTGAACGACCATTCCCGCCGGCTTGTCGACCACCAGCAGAGAGGAATCCTCGTAAAGAATCGTCAGGGAAATCGCTTCGGGCATCACCCCGGAGGGTTTTGCCTCCGGAATATGAATAGCGATGACATCGGCCGCCTTCACCCGCCTTCCGGCCTTGATCGGGCGACCGTTCACCAGGACCCTCCCCTCTACGACGGCCCGCTGGATCTGGGCGCGGGAGAGGCCCGGCTCCTTTCCGGTAAGAAAGAGGTCGAGGCGTAGTCCTTCCTCCCCGGGGGCGACCGTGAAGCGATGGCGCCTCTCATCGTCGCTTGTCTTGACGTCGGTCATCATCCCGCCGCACCGCCCGACGCCGTCGAGCGGATGGCATCGCGGATTTCCTTATATTCCTGCGGATCCAGCGTTCTTACATCCAGCAGGACCTGATCGTCGGCAACCCGGACGATGATCGGCGTTTTCCACCGCCGTAAGCCTTCTTCCAAAGCAGCCGCAGAAAGGGATGTCGCACGGATGCCGATCAGGACGGTGGGAATCTCCTG
>CAZINF010000301.1:0-2287 GCA_964540555.1 uncultured Syntrophus sp.
ATTGCTTGATTCTTTTCGTCTACGTCACATAACTGCGGTGGTCACATAATGGATATTATGTGCTATAGCACATAATCGCCAGTTGGCTGCACGATAACAGGTGCCCCGAAAACGGCTTGCGTCCACAAAGGTTTCCAAAAGCACCACGGGGTGACCATACCGCTCAACCCAGTCCTTCCGGATGCGCCTGGCTATCCTTCCCAAAATATGGCTTGCCAAATGCGCAACCCTCACCCAGGGCAACACCAGAAAACGCATGTTGTTCGTCACCAGGAAAAGGTTCCTCTCCCTGCACTCCTTGGTCCACCCTACATAGCCATCGCGGCACGCTACCTTCCAGGCTGACGATCCAAATAAGACGCAGCTCAAAGGACGACCAAACTTATCCTTTATTAAATACTTCATGCTCTCGCCCACGGTCACGCTATATCCAAGATAATGGTAGCGGGAAAGCAGATGACAAAACAGGGATAAAGAATCCTTGCCCTTCACGATTTCCATAGATAAAGGCAGCAAATCTCTCAGAGAAGCTGCTATCGGGGTTGTATCAGGATTAATGTCCGGAATGCTTCTGTGCTGTAAACCGTTTAAAGGAAAAGACGAACGAGCCGGCAAGGTGATATAGCCTTTGGCCTCAAGCTTGAGCAACAGGCTCCGGCAGGCCATATCCTTGGGCTGCCCCAGATGATTGAACCAGCCCCATCTGCTGCACAGTTCCTGAGATATGCGTGTTCGCCGCCATGATGGATTGGAAACAATGATCTCTCGAACGATATCGATATCGTCACTGCTTAGTAAACGCCCCTGGATGACCATGCCATTGCCCATGGCCTTCCGTATATCTCAAATCTTTCGTCGAGTCCAGTGAAAATTACATACCCCTCCACTCGAGACTGAATCGTTACTTTTCTCATATCAGTTTTTCCAGTGTTAATTTCTCCTTCAGGGTTTCGTTGGCCTTCTGCAGGCGGTCCTCTGCCGCGCAGACGACAACCACCGCCGCTCCCGAGGCTGTCGGAAAGTAGCGCCGGGCGGTTTCCTGCAGGTGTTCGGGTGTGGCATCGAGCACCTCGTTCCGGAAACGGAGACGGTCGGAATCTTTCAGGCCGGAGAATTCCCGGATCATGGCGGTGTATCCTCTGCCGGCTGGATCCATCGGCCTATCCAGGGCGCTGATTGATCCGACAACGGCCTTTTCGAGTTCTTCCTGCGCGATCGGATTCTGTAAGGCAGAGTTGACCGCGTCCTGGTAGACGGCCAGCGTTTCAGTCAGGTGAGGGTCCCGGTAGGAGAGAAAGGCGAACAGACCGCCGAGCGGTTCATACCGGCAGGAGCCCCCGTAGGCCCCCCCCTGAACCCGGATGTGCCGGTAGAGATAGCCGTTGGAAAGTTGCCTCGCCAGGACGAAGAGACCGGCGGAAAGCGGATCGTCATAAGGCGGGGCAGCGAGAACCTTGGTCACATAGCAGACCTGGGCGGGGACGGCGATGCCGATGTGCTCCACGCGACGAGCCTGTTCCGGCAGTTTTGCCGGAGGATGACCTGCCGGGAGGGCTTCCAAGAGGGCGCCTGTCGTCCCGGTGAGACGCCCCAACCCCCCCTCATCGGCTGTCAGATTCAAATGCAGACGATTCCGGACGAACACCATTTCTCGGAGGCGAATCAGTTTCTCCCGGAGATCCTCCCGGCTATCGGTCAAGCGGTCTGCCGTGCCGGCTATGAAGCGAAGCTGGGTCCGCCCGTGCCACTGCTCGTTTCGCCAGGCTGAAAGGGTGTGGGCTGCCGCCGCGGCCCTCTCGGCAAAAAGGTGCGCCGAGGGGATCACCGAGGCATGGAGGCTGTTCCTCTTCTCAAGGATCAGATCCCGCATCCGGGCGGCTTCGGTCAGGTCCCCGGCCGTAAGGACGTCCCGGACGATCCCGACCGCCTCATCGACGTTCCGGTAGAGCGCCTTGAGCGAGAAAATCATCTTCTGCCAGTTCCTCTTACCGTCGGCGGTCAGGCCGGCGGCCAGGTTGACCGACAACCCTCCGGTACGGAGGGCGAGCCGTTTCGCCATCGCCTCATAAGAGAGGCCGGCCGCCCCCATCTGGACGCTGAGTTTTCCAAGAAGGGGGAGGTAGGGCTGAAGCTCCTCGGGGATGTCGGAGACATCGAAGGCCAGATCGAGATAGGCGATCCCGTTGGTGAAGAGGTCATGATTCAAAACCGGAACGCCGTCGATGGCCGACCGCTCCGTGGGGATCGATTCGATCTCCCGGGAGATGTCGTAGATCCTGAGCTTCGG
>CAZINF010000302.1:0-2265 GCA_964540555.1 uncultured Syntrophus sp.
TTCGGGGTCACCATCCTGATTATCCTGATCTTTGAGCCCCAGGGCATTGCCGGCCGCTGGCTGAAGATACGTCTTTATTTCCGCAACTGGCCCTTCCGCTGACGGGAGAAGAAACACCGCTTTGTGATTTAAGATAAAAGGGAGACAAGTATGCGACAATTCATGCAGTACGTGATTTCCGGGCTGTCCACGGGAAGCATCTATGCCGTGGTGGCCATGGGGCTGGCTCTCATCTACCGCTCCACCCGGATACTCAACTTCGCCCATGGGGATATAGCCACGGTGGGCACCTTTGTCGCCTTTACACTTTTGGGAATGAATCTGGCACCGATGTTTTCCTTTCCGCTGGCTATCCTTTCCGGCTCTGCCCTGGCCATGCTCTTCTATTTTGCTATCCTGGTGCCGGCACAAAGGAGGAATGCCACACCCCTCGGCCAGATCATCCTCACCCTGGGGCTGGGCCTTATCCTCCAGGGGCTCGTATCCTACCTCTGGGGAGCGGATACAAAAACCCTGACCTTTCCCCTTTCGGACACAAAGCTCTGGCGATTCGGCGGGGTGGTGATCAGTGATTTAGGACTCGGGACTTTTGTTATGGGATTATTGGGGAGCGGTCTGCTCTACCTCCTCGTGCAGAAAACCCGCCTCGGTCTGGCCATGCGGGCCACGTCGGAAAACCTTCCCGCGGCCCAGACCCTGGGAATACCCACCCGCAGGGTTCTTGCCCTCGCCTGGGGATTGGCCGCCGGCCTTGGGGTGATGGCGGGGCTGTTTCTTGCCCCCGCCCTGCTCCTGGACCCGTTTTTCATGCTGGAACCGTTCCTGAAAGGCTTCGCCGCGGCGATCCTGGGCGGTCTGCAGAGCCTGCCCGGGGCGATTCTGGGCGGTGTGATTCTGGGCATTGCGGAAAGCCTGGCCGGAGGGTATATTTCGATTGCCTTTAAAAATACCCTGGCTTTTCTGATCATCATCGTGATTCTGCTGGTTCGGCACGAAGGCCTTCTGGGTAAAGAGTTCAAAGAGCGGGTATAGAAAGCCGCCGCATGTACGAAGAATATTTTACCGGGGAGCATCGAATCTTCCGGGCCTCGGTCCGTAAATTCGTCGAAAAGGAGATCCTCCCCCATATCGACCGCTGGGAGGACGAGGAGCTCTTTCCCGTCGAGCTCTATCGACGGTGCGCCGCGGAAGGGTTCCTCGGCATCGGCTATCCGGAGGCCTACGGCGGCACCCCCTGCGACCGGTTCATGTCGATCGTTTTCACCGAGGAGATGATCCGCTCCGGTTCGGTCGGGCTGGTCGCCGGCCTCGGCAGCCACACGATCGCCATGCCGCCGGTCGTCCACCTGGGGACGGAGGAGCAGAAACGGCGGTTTCTTGTCCCGGTGCTGAAAGGGGAGAAGATCTCTGCGCTCGGGATCACCGAGCCGAACGCCGGATCCGACGTCGCCAACATCCGGACCCGGGCCCTCCGCGACGGGGACCACTACGTCGTCAACGGCGCCAAGACCTTCATCACCAGCGGCTGCCGGGCGAACTTCATCACCACGGCCGTCAGGACCGGCGAGGCGGGCCACAAAGGGGTCAGCCTGCTCGTGATCGACAGCGCCACCCCCGGTTTTTCCGTCGCGAAGAAGATCCGCAAGATGGGGTGGAACGCATCGGACACGGCGGAGCTCTCCTTCGTCGACTGCCGGGTCCCCGCGGAGAACCTCCTCGGCGGTGAAGGTCATGGGTTCTACGGCATCATGGCCAACTTCCAGGACGAACGGCTGGCCCTGGCCGTCATGGCCCACGCCGTGGCCGCCCTGGCCCTGGAGGAGTCGATCAAATACGCAAAAACCCGGGAGGCCTTCGGCCGGACTCTTTCCGGTTTCCAGGTGACCCGCCACAAACTCGTCGACATGGCCACGCAGGTGGAGGTCGCCCGGGAGTTCAACTACCGGGTCGCCTCCCGGATGGAGGCGGGGAAGGATGCCGTGAAGGAGGTGTCGATGGCAAAGAACTTCGCCTGCCAGGTGTGCGACAAGGTGGTATACGACGCCGTCCAACTCCACGGCGGCTATGGTTACGCCCGGGAGTACCTCGTCGAGCGGCTCTACCGCGACTCGCGGATCCTCAGCATCGGCGGCGGCACGACGGAGATCATGAAAGAGATCATTGGCAAGGTGACGCAGCTCTGATCAGATTATAAACGCAGGGAAATCCCCCAAAGAACTTTGCAGGATGCGCTGAAAAGACTGGTCCAGGCAGGTGAAATCGGTA
>CAZINF010000303.1:0-2219 GCA_964540555.1 uncultured Syntrophus sp.
AATTTCTGATCCCTCGGATCGACGATCAAACTGCCCATATCTCACACTCCTTTTCCGTGATAGTGCCTGTGCCAGGGCCTCATATCCATGGACGTCCTCCTCTTGGCGTCGACCCCTTCCGTGATCGGCAGATCTGTTCTACTTCTTCGGATAACTGGGGTCGGTCACCCCTTCGGTCGGCCGTCCGAAAGAGGCCGTGTCCAGCCCTTTGAGGGGATGGTGCTTTGCGTACATCGTCTTGAGTTTTTTCGCGCGCACCTCGGAATATAAGGCGTCGATCGCCGCCCGGCTCCGGTCCAGAGGCGCCTCTTCGATTGCGTAGTCGGCCGAACCCAGGCCGTTGGCCACACCGCCGTGGATCTGGGCCTCGATGTCCTTTCCCTTGATGAGATTCAGTTTTTTTGCGCCGGCCGCCAGGGCGCCGAACTCCTCCGCCTCGGAATTGAGGAGTCCCGGAGCGGCGTTCATCATATCGATACAGGCCTTGTCGGCGGCCACAGGATCGTATGAAGCAAAAATCCCGAGACTATTGACGATCGGGGTGTCGGTCCAGCCGTAACAGTCGCAATTGGGGCTGATGTCCATCGCGAAATTGAGGAAGAAGGCCCTCCCCTCTTCTTTTGTCAGCATGGCGGCCAAGGCCGAATCGGCGATGCGGCGCCCGAGCGCGGGCAAATGATCAAAACGCTGGATGCTCTTGACGCCCGCCATGTTGATGCAAAGATTGGCGCACGCAAAGCAGTAAACGCAGCTCTCCAGGTCCACCTCCAGGCCCTGATCCGTCACCTTGATGGACCCTTCGGGGCAGCAGTCCTCGCAGACCTGCCACCACTCGCAACTCCTTCCCGGGCAGAGTTTGGCGTCGACCAGGGGTTTGTCGCCGGCCAGGGCGCCGTGCAGGTTCATCTTGCCCCGTTTGCTTGCCCCGCCGACGCCGATATTCTTGATGGAACCCCCGTATCCGCCGGCCGGGTGGCCTTTGAAATGGGCCACCGACAGAAGCGCGTCGGCATCGGCGATTGCGCGGGCCACGAACTGTTTTTTCAGGTAGTTTCCGCGCCCCTGCAGATCGATGATCACGTCATCGGTCCCGAGCCAGCCGTCCGCTATGACGATCGGGCAGCCGACCGACCCCTGGTTGAAGCCGTTTTTGTTTGCGGTCTCGAGGTGATCCATCGCCAGGGTCCGGCTGATCCAGGGGTGGTACGGCATCGTCGTCGTATCGGTGACGAAGGGGCGCAGCCCTCTTTCCTTCAGGAGATCGACCAGGGCGCTGATGATCACGGGCCGCAGATAGCCCGTGTTGTATGCCTCGCCCATATGGGTCTTCAGAGCCACGATATCGCCCCGCTTCAACCGATCCAGCCAGCCGGAACGCTCGATGATCTGGCGGCCCTTGATGGCCGTCGATTCAAGAAAACGCCTCGCCCGTGCGTCCATGTACCAAACTCTTGATGGACCCATGATTCCTCCTTTCCTGCAATTCACGCAAACAGCCCCGTCTTCTCGAATTCATCGATCTCGCCCTCGGCACATCCGAGTTCGCGGAGGATCTCCCGCGTATGCGTTCCCACGGGGACCCCGACCGACCTATATTCCGGTTGCGTGGCCGAGTAGCGGATCGGGTGGCCAAGCTGTTTCACATTGCCGCCCCCGCGCAGACTCACCTCTACGATCAGGCCCCGCGCCTCGACATGCGGGTCGCGGAGGGCCTCCCCGAGGGAAAGGACCGGCTCTATACAGGCATCGACCTTCTCGAAGAGGACCATCCACTCGTCCTGCGTCCTGGTTCTCAGGATCGCCCTGACTTCCTCCTTGATGCGGTTGAGATCCCGGGGAGCGACACCGCCGGAAATCAGGTCGGGGCGGCCGATAGTCTGGCAGAAGGCGGCGAAGAACTGGGGCTCCAGACCTCCGAAGCTGAGGTGCTTCCCGTCCTTCGTTTCGTAAAAGTCGTAGAGCGAGCCTCCGTTCAGCACCCCCTCCTCGCGGCAGGCTTCCGTTCCGTCCGTGAGAAACGCGGCGCCCGCAATGGCGTTGAAGGCGATCACCCCATCGGTCATGGAGACGTCGACATGCTGACCCTCGCCGGTCATCTGCCGGTGTACCACGGCGGCCAGGATGCCGATGACGGCGTTATTGGACCCCGAGGCGACATCGGCGATCTGGATCCCTGTGAGTGAGGGACCGGTCGTCTTTCGTCCGGAGTAGGCCATGAT
>CAZINF010000304.1:0-2196 GCA_964540555.1 uncultured Syntrophus sp.
CCCGTACTGGACATGCTCAGGGTCGCGTGGCGGACCCCCTTGATGGACCGAAGCGCATCGGCCAGTCGTTGCACCTCTTCCGCTTTCCCACGGGCAGCGACGATCTCCAGGCAGTTATGGTGATCGAGGTGGATGTGCTGGGTGGAGATGATCGCCTCCTGGAACGTGTGCTGGGTGTCCGTCACCCGGCTCATGACGTCTCTTTTATGGTGGTCGTAAATGAGCGTGATGGCGCCGGCCACATCGCTCCCCCCCTGCCACTCCCGCTGGACCAGCTCCCGGCGGATCAGGTCCCGCAGAGCCTCCGAGCGGTTGGTGTACTGTTTTTCCCGGATCAGGAGATCAAACCTGTCCAGGAGGGATTTTTCCAGGGAAACACCGAAACGCACCAATTCAGACATCTTCATTCACCATGTCACGTTTTACGGTTTCATAACACATTCACGGATACTGTCAAGAGCTTTTTTATGATGTACCGGTAAATGATCTTCTTCAGATAGATCCACCCGGCGAACAGTATCACCTGCCGTATCCGCTCTAAAAAACTGCTCAAAATGCCTTAACTGGAGAATTCCGGAACTCCTGGACCAGCTTCCGGGTCGGCCCGGGAAAATCCTTCGCCATCCGAACCAGCCTCTGTCCGTCCAGGAGAGTGAGTTCCAGTTCGTCCCGAAAGGGAATCGCCTTGCGCAGGTAGATCGTATCGAGCAGTGCCTTCTCCGGAAGGGCCAGGTTGAACCCGTCCCGTGTTTCAAAACCGGTGAAAAGGCGAGGAGCAAGATGGGAAAATTCGATCGTCACCCCGCCGTATCGGACGTTCCGGGCCGAACCGACCGCCGTGCTGAGCGTCAGCACGGTGCAGACCACAGGGGATTGCAGCAGGATGCCGTGACGATTCAAGGCCCATTCGCAGGAGATGTAGGACGGGGTTCGGAGAAAGCAGGCGACCTCCTCGATCTCCGGGCGATTCTTCAGGAAGGCGTTGACATATACCCCCCTGGCGATGCGCTCGACCAGTCCGTTTTGCAGCGCCCGCGTCAGAAAGACATTGGCGTTGCCGGTGAATTTCTCCACATCGGCGTAGCGGAAGAGCTGCGGCAACTGCTGGAGAGTTTTCACCGCTGTCATGGCAGGGCCACCTCTGCCGTCCGTAATTCCGCAAACAGCGACTGAAGCGCAGCAAGGAAAGAGGCGTATCCTTCCGCCTGATGGACCGCAAGGACCGCGGGCGGAAGAAAACGGGCAAGATCCTCCCAGATCGCGGTTTTCAGCTCCTCCCGCGCCGCGGATGAAGGGTCAGCAAAGAAATCCAGATTCCGTGCGGCCTGAAACGGCCAGGCATACATACGGAATTTTCTTTCGATCATCTCCTTGCTGGCGGCCGCATTCAACACCGCCCGCAGATACCATAGGTCGAAGATATCGCGACCCTTGAGGTAACGGCGTTCCAGGAGCGCGC
Organism: uncultured Syntrophus sp.; assembly: GCA_964540555.1. Lineage (GTDB taxonomy): Bacteria > Desulfobacterota > Syntrophia > Syntrophales > UBA5619 > JAKAFS01. Next base: position 1,460 of record CAZINF010000304.1, read on the forward strand.
GGATCTTGTCGGAGAGGATCTCAGGAAGGGTTTCCACCACGAGCACGGCATTGGGACGCGGCACACGGAAATCGCCGGAGGCGATCAGGTAGGAAATGGCCGGAAGCGCCGACAGAATATGGTTCTTCGTTTCCGGAAGGCTCTCTTTCCGGATACCCTCGAATTCGAGTTTGACGGAAATCTTCTCCCGCGAGGCCGCCGGCCGGTAGTCCACGAGGAGCTTCAGGGTATCCGGCCGGGTCGATTTGTCGGACAGGGTCAAGGCGCCCGGTCCGAAATGGGGGACCATCTCCCTTTCCACCGCCTTCAGCGCTCGATTCAGCTTCGCGCGAACGGCATCGGCGCCGAGGGGCGTCACAAAATCCAGGTCCTCGGAAAACCGGCTCCCGCCGTAGCACCAACGGAGTGCCGTCCCTCCCTGAAAGATCAACTCCCGACTTCCCGACAGGGAGTAGATTTGATGCAGAAGGATCAACTGGGCGATCTCCGCCTTCCGGACGTATGTCTCACGGTAGCTCTTCATGACGGTTTACATTATAATACATTTCCGTATTGTTTTGTAAACATAATTTTTTCGCTTCACACGACCCGTGCAATTACGAAATTCCTCGGACTCATTCCGGGTAGAGTTGATGTACCATGCCTCTAACAAACGCGGCGATTTTTTCAATGCCGCCGCATCAGGTGCTGGACCGCCTTCTCCAGGCCGTCGAGGGTGAGCTCGAACATCGGAAAGC
>CAZINF010000305.1:0-2193 GCA_964540555.1 uncultured Syntrophus sp.
AAAAAGAGGATCGCACCGGCGACCAGCAAGATGGCGATCGTCTCCCCGTTGAGCCCCAGAATTTCACCGGGAAAGAGTTTCAGGGTCTCGAGGAGGAAGAGAAAATACCATTCGGGCTTGATGTTTTCCGGCGGCGGGGCCAGGGGATCGGCCTTCGGATTTATCTCCGGCGGCAGGAGGACTGTCAGCGTCACGAGAACCCCCATCACCACCAGCCAGATCATCAGATCCTTGTAAAAGACATTCGGAAAAAAGGGGACTTCCTTCTGTTTTTCCTTTTCCAGGGAGAGGGGCACGCTCATCCCGTGAACCTGCACCAAAATCAGATGCAGGCCGACAAGACTAAGGGTGATGATCGGCAGAATCGCCACGTGAAAGGCATAGAAACGCAGGAGGGTGTCGCCGGTCACATCCATGCTCCCCCGCAGAAAGGCCTTGATGAACCACCCAATGACGGGAAAGGCGCCGGCCCCCCCCGTCGCCACGCGGGTAGCTGCGAAGGCGCGTTCATCCCAGAGGAGTAAGTAGCCGCTCAGCCCGAAGAAGATCGAGATGCCCAGGAGGATGAATCCGGTCACCCAGACCATTTCCCTGGGCTTGCGGTAAGACTTCAGCAGCAGCGTGCCAAACAGGTGGATGAACAGAAAGGCGACGCAGAGCTGCGACCCCCAGTGGTGAAGCGACCGGAAAAACCAGCCCATGTTCAGTTTGGTGACGATTTCGATGATGCTCTTGTGGGCGAAATCGATGTGGGGGACATAGTACAGGGCCATCAGCATCCCCGTCATAAACTGGAGGATGAACAGAAAGAGCGTGATCCCGCCGGTGTAGTACCAGAGGTCGTAACGATGTTCCGGGATGAGCTTGCTTTTGGCCAGCTTCTTTATCCCTTCCCAGTCATAACGCTCATCCAGCCAGTCTTTAAGCCTTGGGCAGTTCAACCTTGACCCCCTTCTTGGCGATGATCAGTTTTTCACCCTCTTCCGTGATCACGAAGATTTCCAGCGGCTTGGGCGGCGGCCCGGCGACGTTTTTCCCGTTTTCGTCGAACCATCCCTGGTGACAGGCGCAGTAAAAACGCTTCTCCGCCGGCTTGTAGTCCACATTGCAATCCATGTGGCTGCAGACCCCCTTCAGGGCGATGACGCTGCCGTCGGCCTTCGTATAATAGAGCCCCACCGTGCCGCCCCAGGGAAAACGCTTGATCGAATTATTTGCCAGATCGATAAAATCCTTCTTGTTCAGGACGACAAAGTCGGGCTCCTTGCCCAGGGTGGGAAAGGCGAATTTCATCAACGTATAGAAAGTCCCGGAAAAGAAGGCGACGAGCCAGCCGCCGAAAAGCGTATTGAGAAAAGTCCTCCTCGTGATGAGGGAATAGTTAAGCTTCATCTTTCGTTTTCCCCAGCAGCTTCTGGAAACGGTGTTTCACCAGCGCCTTGCGCAGACCGACAATGGCATCGGTGGGCCGCACGTCCTTCGGACAGGCGTCGATGCAGCGGAAAAGGGTATCGCAGCCCCAGACGCCCCGCTCGTCGTTGAGGATCTCCAGCGCCCCGGCGGGCCGCTCGTCCCGGGAATCGAGGACGAACCGTTCGAGCTTGGCCGCCGCCGCCGGGCCGATATAGTCGGGTTCCCGCGCGAGGACCGGACAGGCGCCGTAGCAGCAGGCGCAGAGGATGCAGTTGACGAACTGGTCGATCCGCAGGCGCTCCTCTTCGCTTTGCGGGAGCTCTTTTTCCGGAACAGGGCTGTGCCGGATCAGATAGGGCTGGACCTTCTCGTACATTTCCCAGAACGGCGTGATATCGACGACCAGATCCCGGATCACCTCGAAATTGGGCAGGGGCTCCAGGATGATCGTATCGGTGTCAAAGGCGGCCACCTGTATCCGGCAGGCGAGATCGATCTTGCCGTTGATCACCATCGCGCAGGACCCGCAGACGGCGGACCGGCACGAGCACCGAAACGAGAGCGTTCCGTCGATCTCGTCGCGGATCCGAAGCAGTACCGCGAGCACGGTCAGACCGGGAATCACAGCGATCCGGTAGGTCGCGAAGCGGGGCTTTGCGTCCGGTTCCTTCGCGTCATACCGGAGAATCTTGAAGGTATATGTGTCGGCCTTGATCAATATCCTCGCTCCCCAATCATTTCTCAACACAGTCAACAACGGATGGCTTCGCAAAAAGCTCC
>CAZINF010000306.1:0-2168 GCA_964540555.1 uncultured Syntrophus sp.
CGGATCGTCTGAAACAGCTCAAACGGCAGGGTGATGATGATAATGCTGACAATGATGACCGCCATCGTGGCAATGATCGGACCGATGGAGTTATCGGTCAGCGCCGAGAAGAGAAAACAGAGGGAGGAGACAACGAACATCGCGAGAGTGGCGAGCCCGTATGCAACCAGAAAATGGTAGGGCAGCCGGGCCTCGGGGATGACGAGGATCCCCCGGCGGATGACCAGCAGATCGCCGCTGCCGAAGGCCCAAAGAGACAGACCGAGCGTCAAGCCGCCGATAAAAAGGACCATGAGCGCCGTATAGATCAGGGTGACGATGAACTTGGCCGCGATGATCCGGGTTCTGGAAACCGCGTGTATGAGGAGAAACCGGAAGGTGCCGGCATTCCCCTCGCCGGCGATCTGGTCTCCGGCCACGATGGTCAGGACGATCGGGATATGCACCCAGAGGGCGCCCATGAAGAAAAAACCAAAAAACCAGCCGTTCAAGATATTCCCGCCGATCACGAAGTCGTTCTGCAGGAGGGAAAGCAGATGTCTCTCAAAAGACTGCTGCCCGCCCAGTTTCAGGCCCGCCACCACCAACGGGACAATGACGCCGAAGGCGAGAAAACCGATATAGGTGCGCAGGCGGGTAAACGTTTTGACCAGTTCGAACCGGATAAGATGCATCATGGTTTGTCCGATCTCCCATATCTTTCCATTGGTCAATCCCTCACGCCTCCCGCCCCTCGATCAGGTTGAGGAAATAGGTTTCCAGTGTCCTCTGGGGAATGAGGCCGCTGACGTTGAAGCCGGCGCCGACCAACTGCCTGTTGAGATCCGGGATATTCTCCGGAGCCAAATCCACGTGGATGCCATCGCCGCGGAGTACCGCGGACCGATAAGCGTCGTATCCATTGAGAAACCGCAGGACCTCATCCGGACGGTCCGTCTTCACCACCGCGGACGACTGCCCCTTTTTCAGAAGGTCTTGGACGCTCCCCTCTACACGGAGTTTGCCCTGATGGATGACGGCCATCCGGGTCGCGATCAGCTCCACTTCATAAAGCAGGTGGGAGGAGAGAAAAACGGTCACCCCGTGCTCGCGGGCAAGTTCCTGGATCAGCTCCCGCACCTCTTTCATCCCCTGCGGATCGAGGCCGGTCGTGGGTTCATCAAGGACCACCAGCTCCGGTGCGTTCAGCAGGATCAGGGCCAAACCGAGGCGCTGGTTCATCCCGTGGGAATAGGTCTTCACCAGATCGTTGGCCCGGTCCGCCAACCCGACCCTTTCCAGCTGCTGCATGATCTGACGGCGGGTCACCGGCTTCTGCAGCCCTCCCAAAATTTCCAGGTTGCTCAGGGCGGACAGATGGGTATAGAACGCCGGCTTTTCGACCACCGCCCCCACTTTCGCCAGGGCCTTATGGCGGGCCTTCTTGAGCGACACGCCGAAGATCTCCACATCCCCTTTTGTGGGGAAGACGAGATGCAAAATCATCCGGATAGTGGTGCTTTTGCCTGCGCCGTTGGGTCCGAGAAAGCCGAAGACATCGCCCCGGGAAACCTCGATGTTCAGATGATCCACGGCCAGCCGGTTTTTATAACGCTTCGTCAGTTCAATGGTGCGCAAAACGGTGTCGGACATGCACTATCGTTCCTTCTTTTGCCACGGCCGGATCAGTGTCTCCATCCCCTCATCCCGTTCATCTTCCGGCGCGCCCGGATCTCGAGCGTCCGGAGACGGTCCTTGTAATAGTCGTGGCGGTTCATCTGCTCGACGGAAAGGGAGGCGTCGGTGTTCCCCTCCCAGCGACGGCAGAAATAAAGGCTGTCGTAAATTCGGCCGATCCGGTATTCCCTGGAGAGGCGAAGGGCGACGGCGTAATCTTCGCCGTAACCCACGTTCGGAAATCCGATCCGGCGGAGGAGGGAAGTATCGAAGGCACGGGGAGCGCCCATACCGTTGATGCGAAGGGCGTTGTTTCGCCCGTTGGCGTCGGTCCATTCCCGGTGATCGATGAGTCCCGGCGGGATCTCCCGCAATTGTTCATCGACAAGGGTGTAAGAACCGACGGCCATTGCGCAGTCGCCCCTACGGAGGAGATCGATCAGCCGCTGAAGGGCGTCGACTCCGCGGTAGAGGTCGTCCGAATCGAGCTGAACGGCGTACCGGCCGCAAAG
>CAZINF010000307.1:0-2160 GCA_964540555.1 uncultured Syntrophus sp.
ATCTTCTTCCCTTCAACCGTATGGACGACCTCCGGATGGAACTGGAGGCCGTAGAGCCGCCGTTTGGCATCCTCGGCGGCGGCCACCTCGGTATTTTCGGTTGAGGCGGTGATCGTAAAGCCCGCCGGAAGCCGGCCGATCTGATCGCCGTGGCTCATCCAGCAGCGCGTCCTTTTCCCCACGCCGGTAAAAAGCCTCCCCACCTTCTTGACGACCAGTTCCGCGAAACCGTATTCCCGTTTATCCGCCCCTACGACCTGGCCCCCCAGGGCGTCGACCATGAACTGCAGGCCATAGCAGATCCCGAGGATCGGGATGCCGAGCTCGAAGATCCCCTTGTCCACCCGCGGCGATCGCGCCTCGTAAATCGAGGCGGGGCCGCCGGAGAGGATGATCCCCTCGGGTCTAAGGGCGCGGATCTTCTCGAGGCCGATCCCCGGCGGTTCGATCTGACAGTAGACCTGGTGCTCCCGGACGCGCCGGGCGATGAGCTGGTTGTACTGGGCGCCAAAATCGATGACCAGGATCACGGTTATCGCTCCTTTTTAAATAGGCGGGACAGGGATTCCTGAGCAGGTCTCCACTTTCTGATCGATGGCACGGATGAACTCGTCGAATAGATAATCCGCGTCGTGCGGACCCGGCGCCGCCTCCGGGTGGTACTGGACACTGAACGCCTTGAGGGCTGGGTAAGCGATTCCTTCTGAGGTGTGGTCGTTGAGATTTTCGTGCACCGTCTCCCTCTCCCCCGAGAGGGATTCGGGCAGAACTACGAACCCGTGGTTCTGGGAAGTGATCTCTACCCGACCGTTCCGACAGTTCTTCGTGGGTTGATTGATCCCGTGATGGCCGAACTTGAGTTTCGCCGTCCGTCCTCCGACCGCCTGACCCAGCACCTGATGACCCAGACAAATGCCGAAGAGGGGGACCTGTCCCAGGATCGCCCGGACCGCTTCCACGATATGTGGGAGGGCCGCCGGGTCCCCGGGCCCATTGGAGAGCAGAACCCCGTCGGGCCGAAGAGCCAGGATCTCATCCCCCGTAGCCGTGGCGGGCAGAACGAGGACCTCGCAACCCCGTCTCTCCAGGTTCCTGAGGATATTAAACTTGACACCGCAATCGAGGACCACAACCCGCCGGTGTCCCGAGGCGACAGACGGCATCTTTCGCTGCGCCCCCCCCTTCCACTGATAGGGCTCCCGGCAAGAGACCTCCTTTACAAGATCGCGACCGATCAGGCCCGGGTAGGCACGAACACGATTAAGAAGGGTCTCGACGTCCGTCGTCTCCGTCGACAATATGCCCCGCATCGCCCCGGTGATCCGGATGCGCCGGGTCAGGGCTCGGGTGTCGATCCCCTCCACGCCGAGTTTGCCTTGCGACTCGAGGAAGGACTTAAGGTTCTGTCGGGAACGCCAATTGCTCGCATAATCCTGGTACTCCCGGACGACGAATCCCTCAAGGTGGAGGTTGTCGGATTCCATGTCTTCCGGGTTGATTCCCGTATTGCCGATAAGCGGGTAGGTCATCGCGACGATCTGCCCTTTGTAGGAGGGATCGGTGAGGACCTCCTGATAACCGGTCATCCCCGTATTGAAGACGACCTCTCCCAGGACCTCGCCCTCGCCGGCAAAGACCGTCCCCCTATAAACCGTTCCGTCCTCCAGTACCAAAAGCGCTTGCCGCTTGTCCTTCCCCAGCATGGCTGCTCCTCGATGATGCCCGAAAGCGAAGCCGCTTCCCCGACGGGCCAGGATAACACCTTTGTAGAATAAAGAGAAAAGGGAGTTATCAGAAACTTCCCCTTTCGTAAAGGAATATCCGAAACAACTCCCTCTCCTTTTGGCTGCGCTCTCTGCTGTTTACAGCATCGGCAGGTAACGGTCGATTTCGAACTGGCTGACGTGGACGCGGAAACGATCCCACTCCACCTTCTTGTTCTCCACAAACTTATCGAAGATATGGTCGCCGAGGGTGTCGCGGACAAGTTTGCTCCCCTGCACGGCGACAAGGGCTTCGTAAAGACTTCCCGGCAGCGAGGTGATTCCCGCCTTCTCGCGGGCCTTCTCGTCCATCTCGAAGATGTCCTCTTCCACCGGCTCGGGCAGGGGATAGGCTTTCTCGACCCCTTTCATTCCGGCGGCCAACATCACGGCGAAG
>CAZINF010000308.1:0-2137 GCA_964540555.1 uncultured Syntrophus sp.
TCATCTTCGGCCTCCGGCTTCCGGCGCAGTTCAACGGCGCCGCTCTCCCTGTGAAACGTTCCCCAATTCCGGCTCCCCGCGGCGATGAAGAGCATGCCGACCCGGCCGTGGGCGGCTTCCGGGACAATCTCCCGGATGTCGGCGGAGGTCAGGCCGGTTCCCGAGGACTGCCGGTACTGAGCGAGGGCGTCGTTTTCGGCCTTCTGAAAGAAGGGGCCGACGATTTTCAATGCCATCCGGTAAAGCGAATCCGGGTTGATCCCCCTGGGATTACCCGGGATGCCCTCCTCGATCAGGTGGGGAAAGGTATTGGCCTCACGGTAGATGGGAAAGAGATATTCCACCCCGGCAAGGACGAGCGGCGCCTGTTCGTCCTTGAGCCGGTCGTGGAGACCTCGGTCGATCACGCGGAAATACTTAAGGAGGTTATCCTTCGTGTCGTCGACAACCCCTCCGTGTCCGGAAACCATCGCCATGCCGGTTCCACCGCCGACGGAGCCGGTGCGGAAACGGACCTGCTTCTCAAGATCGTCATACTGCAAAGCCTCATCGAGGCTTTTGGGCAGCGCCTCCAGTTTTATTTCTGTGACGCCCTGCCCGGTCCCTTCCAATAGCCGGACCTCTTTCTGGCTGAGGGTCAGGATGTAGAACCGCCTGTCGTTTCTCAGGACTGGCAGAAGGGGTCTGATGTGAAAACGGTCAGCGACGACGATGAACTCATCGAATGCCTCGGGAAGACAGAAACAGCGGAACAGGCCGGCGCAGAGAAAAAGCGCCAGCCCGTCGCTCTGCCGCCGCCAGAATAGGATGTTTCCCGGCAGCGCCTGAGCAGGTTCCAGAAGTTCTTTGAGTTCCTGCGAACGCAGACCGGCGGCCAGCAGCTTTTCCTCCGCGCTGCGGAGAAGATTTCTGAACCGGATCTGGTTCTGCTGGCTTTCTGCGCCGGTGCGGAAGGTGGGCATGAAAATCGAGATGCACAGTCCCTGGTGCTTCCCCATCAACGTCTTTAATTCATCCTGTGATAATGTGTGCATTGGACCATCCCCCTTCCTGTAAGATATAAAAACGATAAGGATAAAGCAAATCATTTCTTGCAAGCGCTATAAACAGGTGGTACGGATTTTCTATGAAAAACGTGATCGGGAGTGCAACCCGTAAGCCCCGCCCTGCAGGCGGGGATCGGGGACGCGAAAAAAAACAGAACGCTTCTTTGCCGGGAAACCCTGCCCTGTGGGCGGGTAGCTTTACATGCGGTCACAAGATCGGCAGAGGACCCTGGGGCGAGGCGTCCGCTGCTCAGTGGGGAGACTGGGAGTGGCAGTTCCGAAATCGGGTCTGCTCCCTCGCGCAGCTTGCCTCGGCGATGAATACACCTGTCGAGTCGTTTGCGGCGTGCAGACCTGTGACGAAAACCTATCCCCTGGCGGTTACACCTTACTATCTGTCGCTTATCGATACGGCGGAGGAAGGCGATCCCCTCCGCGGGCAGTGTTTTCCCGATCCCCGGGAGCTTGACCTCTCCCTGGGAGAGGCCGACGATCCTCTCGGCGAAGAGACGACAATGCCGGTTCCGGGGCTGATACACCGCTATCCCGACCGCTGTCTGTTGATCGTCACCAACGCCTGCGCCGTCTACTGCAGGCACTGCAACCGCAAGCGGATATGGGGCGATGAAAAACACCGGGGGGTGCGAGAGTGGTTGCAGCCGATGATCGATCATGTGGCGCGGACACCTTCCCTTCGGGAGGTGATCATTTCCGGGGGCGATCCTCTCCTGCTTTCCGACGGCCTTCTGGAGTGTCTGTTAGGCGCCCTCCGGTCGATTCCCCACGTGGAGGTCCTCCGCATAGGAAGCCGGGCGCCGGTCACCCTGCCGATGCGTGTCACGCCGGAACTCTGTGCAATGCTGAAGCGGCACAGGCCGCTCTGGTTCAACACACAGTTCAACCATGTCAGAGAGATCACGCCGGAATCCACCCGGGCGTGCGAGAGGCTGCTTATGGCAGGTATTCCCGTCTCCAACCAGTCGGTCCTCCTCAAGGGGATTAACGACGACTATGAGACGATGCGGGATCTTCTCATCGGCCTGGAGAGGATCTCGGTCAGGCCCTACTACCTTTTCCAGTGCGATCCGGTT
>CAZINF010000309.1:0-2112 GCA_964540555.1 uncultured Syntrophus sp.
GCATCTCCTGAAGGCGGGTTAAAGGCCGACGAAGCTGCGGGCCAGGGCCATGGCCTGTACCGCATCCTTTCCGTAGCCATCGGCGCCGATCTTTTCGGCAAAGGCCGCATCGACGGGGGCGCCCCCTACCATGATCCTGACCCCGTCCCGCAGACCGCGCGCCCATAATTCTTCGATGACGCGTTTCATCTCCGGCATGGTGGTGGTGAGCAGCGCGGAAAGGCCCAGCACCTGGGGGCGGATTTCGGCTACCTTTGCCACAACCTTCTCCACGTCGATATCGACACCCAGGTCGACCACCCGGAAGCCGGCCCCTTCCAGCATCATGACCACGATGTTCTTGCCGATGTCGTGAAGATCGCCCTTGACGGTTCCCATCAGAACAACGCCTTTGGGTTCGCCGGCCGCGCCGGTTATGAGGGGTTTGACGATGTTGAGGCCGAGTTTCATCGTCATGGCGGAAACCATCATTTCGGGGACAAAGATCTCTCCGGCGCTGAATCTCCGGCCGACCACATCCATGGCGGCGATCAGCCCCTCCTGAAGCACCGTATCGAGGGATATCCCCGTTTTGCAGATCTCGCGGACCAGGGATTCGATTTCCTTGTGATGGCCCTCAACGACGCTTTCCTTGATCTTTTGGACGAACTCATGCATTCTTCCTTCTCCTTGATCCGGATCAGTAACCATCGAGCACCGCGGCCGAAATGGCCCGGAGATTCGCCAGGGGCGTTGTGAGGGGTATGGCGCACTCGGGCCCGATGATATCGACACCCGACTCAATTGCATAACGAGCCTGCTTGTAAACATCCTCCGGCGTGCCCTGAAACAGGGTCTTGGGGTTGTTCAGATTGCCGATGAGGGAAATCCGGTCGCCGATTTTCTCGACCGCCACCTTGGCGTCCACCTGCCATTCGAAATGGTAGGCATCGACGCCGGATTCGGCGAATAATTCCAGACGGTCGAGGCAGTTGCCGCAGACGTGGAGGATCATCGGCCCGCCCACACGGGCGGTGATCTCCTGATGAATGGGAAGCAGGTAGTCCCGGTAATGGTAAGGCCCGACCAAATTGCCTGTGGCGTGGTCGGCCAGGACCACCGCGTCGGCGCCGGCCCGGAACTGTGCGTTGGCGAACGCGATGGTGACCTGCATGAGCTGCCTCAGCATGCGGTTGATTTTATCCGTTTCGCCGAGGCCGAGTTGCAGTAGAAAATTCTGCGTACCCGCCATATGGTAAGCGAGCGTCCAGGGACCCATGACCTTGCCAATGATCGCGACCTGTCCCCCGACATCCCGGCGCAGCAGGGAGAGGGCGTCAAGGACGACGCGGAGGGACGGCCTTTCGAGGATGTTTTCCGGAACGATCACATCCGAAAAATCCGCGTGCGGCGCCGTCTTGGCATCGGGCATCCGCGTTTCGTTTCCCCAGTCCATTTCGCAGCCTAGCGCGGCCGATTCCTGATGAACGCTGTATTCCGGCATGACCGTATCAAAACCGGCCAGCTCATGGCCGGCCAGGGCCAGGTCGGCCATCGCGCGGGCATTGAGATGGGCCTCCGGAAACAAGGCCCCGCAGGCCTTCATCAGCTCCACGCAGGCGATCGAGGTGGGATTCCCCGCCGGAGGGCGGATCCCTTTCCGGCCGCCGTAGAGGGCCGACATGAAGAGATTGTAGTGTGTCGCTTTCATCGTTCACATTCCTTCAAAATTTTTTATGAAATCGCTTCTATGCCAACAGATGTACTATGGTACCCAGCCATGTCACCGAGGGACAGTCCCTTTCAGCAACCGCCTGACCAAATCCACGCCAGACCCCGCATCGCTCCCGTACCCGTCCGCCCCGATATCCCGTGCAAATTTCTCGTTGAGCGGCGCACCGCCCACCACAACCTTCACCTGGTCCCGCAGCCCGCGGGCTATAAGAGCATCGATGGTTTTCTTCATCTCTGGCATGGTGGTGGTCAGCAGGGCCGACATCCCAAGGATGTCCGGTCGTTGTCGGTCAACCTCCGCAACGAAACCATCCGCCGTGATGTTGACGCCGAGGTCCACCACATCGAAACCGACGCCGCGCAGCATGGTGGCCACCATGTTCTTGCCGATGTCGTGCA
>CAZINF010000310.1:0-2031 GCA_964540555.1 uncultured Syntrophus sp.
TGGATTTGAGCGAGAAAAAATCACGAACACGATTTTTGCGGAATGAATAGCTCTCTGCCCATTCCGTCAGCAGTTTTTCCGGTTCCAGCAGTACCAGTCCTTTTCCCGTTTTCCGGACCCATTCCCGATCCTCCATACACTTTTTCACATTGGCCGCCAGTCCCAGGCTTACCCCCGCCTCCTTCGCCAGGTCCTGTATTTTCCATGCCTCACCGGGATTCGCCAGAAGGACCCTCGAGACGCGGGACGATTTCGGGGAGAAGAGTGATCGAAGACCGCGTTTCTCCGCAAAAGGATTCGGCTTCCCTTCGCGCTCGATAAAAAGGTTATCAAGGCATACCCGGCAATTCCCGGCCAGATCCATATAGCCGGTATTCTCCTGTTTACAGATCTCCGCCGCCTTGGGAGAAACATAGGGCGCCATGAAAACCGGCACGACATCCGGTTGCTTCGCCCAATTGCGCCATAGTTGATTGACCGCTTCGCGCGCCACGCGAGGTTGTCCCACGGTTCTTACCTCGGCGACGATATACCGGATACCCGCCGGGGTGTTGACCGTCGTGACCAGATCGGCCCGGTATCCCTTGAAATCGCGTTCCCTCTCGATGCTCTCGATCTTGGCAAACGGAACCCCTTCAAGGCAGGACCGCACCGCCTCTTCCTCCTTTTGCTCAAGCTCATCCCGGGATAATTTCATCTCAGTCCCCGTTTTCAACGTTTCTGAAACATGCATTAATAATGAAACAGATCTGGGGGGTGGAGTATACCTCTTAGTCTTTCATTATAAAAGGTGTTTTCAACAAACGCTGAAATAATGAAAATTTATTCCGGTTTTCCACTCGTTCCATCGGTATGGTCCCCTTGTGAAAATGGTTTCCGTCCAAGGGGCGCATGTCCCGTATTGCTGGGCCCGTAAGCGCGAAAGCCCCCGGGAAGGGGGCTTTCGCGTGGGCTTTCGCGCATGACGAGCGTAGCTCGTCGGGGGCGAAGGGTTCACGTCTGTCCCGGTTCAGCGGGAGTTCGCAGGAACGTCCCTGTTCAGCGGTTCCTTGCACCATACCCAAAGACCTCCGCAGGCGATCCCCGCGGTCACGGAAACCACCAAAGCGATCCGTACCACAGGGTCGGCCGGGATGCAGGCCGCGGCGGCGGCGCAGGAAGCGACCACCACGAGCAGTTCGATGGAAGTGACTTTCCTGTGGGTCATCCCAAGGTCGGTCATCCTCTGGTAGAAATGACTGCGGTGGGCCTGGTCACCCTCAGCCGATATCAGCGATTTGCTCCAATCGGCTCCTGACGACCCGGACCCGTGCCTGGCTAGCCGCATCGGGCGGGAGGTGGCCGGAAATCGACTCCGTGAACTTCCGGTCCTCCATCAATGCGCGAAATCCATTTGTCAGATATGAACGCAACTCGGGGTTCGCCGCCCGAACTTCCTCGACGATCTCCGCCCGCCCATCCAGAAGGGCGATGATGTCCTCCATGTCGTGGCTCGCGGCGTGATCACCGCCGCCTCTGTTCCGAAACGCCTCCATTTTCGTTGCGAGAAAGCACGGAGGAGAAACGATTCGAATTTCCAGATCATCGTGCAGACGAACCGTCCGGGCCGTGGCCATCGCATTCGGGTACCAACGGTTGCTGAAGCCGATGATTCCGGCATCGGTCGGCATGATATCCAATTTGATCTCGCCGATGCGCCACCGACAAATCGGCGCGCCTTCTTCGGTGTCATGACGAAATCCGAGGCCGGCAAGTTTATCGCCGAATTTTTGATAGGCGGTCCGGGTGCCGATTTCGACGATGACGTCTACATCGAGAGTGCCCCGGATTTCGGGTGCCGCGGGGTCGGTAATCAGCAGGGAGGTTGTGGCGCCGCCAAGGAAGACGACTTTGTCGAGCAACGGGCCGAGACTTCTGGCCACGCTCGCGACCATCTCCGCGTTTCCTTGCTTCCGGGTCACCATCCTTTCGACAGTCGGCTCCTGATGTCCTTCGCGGCGATGTCGCGTTCGCGCGCCCGGCCATCCCGGA
>CAZINF010000311.1:0-2023 GCA_964540555.1 uncultured Syntrophus sp.
CGAACCGGTTCTGGCGGATGAGGAGGAGGATCTCCCAGCGGGCGGCCTCGCTCTTCTTTTCATGGCCGGCGCCGCTTCGGATGAGTTGGAAGAGACGCTCGGCTTCTGCCGTGCCGCCCAACTTTAGCAGCGCAATCGCTTTGTGGAAGATCGCCGTTCCGGCCAGGGGCGACGCCGGGAAGTGCATGAGAAATTCGTCGTAAGCCGTGACCGCCTCTCCCCATTCATGAGACATCAGATAAGCGTCTCCGATCGATTTGGACATCTCTTCACTCCGCACTCCTATCGGGAAGAGAGAGAGATAGCGTCTGGCCTCGGTGATCGCCCGGTAGTATTCTCCGGCGGCAAAAAGTTCGGCGCCGAACTTACGTATCTCCTTTTCCCGGAGGCCGTAGTACTGCGAGGTGAAGTCGTCGGCGCACAGCCCTCCCGGCAGCAGGAGAAGGACGATCAGGGCGGTGATCAGAATTTTTTTCATGTCGGGTTCGATTCCAAATATTTCATAGCGATACATATAACCTGAAGAGGTGAAAAAAATCAATGTCCTTAATTTGGCATGGCGCTTTTGTTGCTTTTGGTATATGAAATAATCGATCTCGCCGGTTCGCATTATGCCCCGTTTTTCTTCCGCTGGGCAACGCGGAAGGCAATCGAGAAAATGGGGAGTTGCTCCGCTGATGAGCCGCCGATCCGCCAGTAAAGAAGCATTCTCGCCTGCCCACGGAGTGGGGTTGGCGGCATTTCTTTTTTCCGGAGGCCTTCTGTTCTTCTGGACCGAAATGGCCGCCTTGCCGCTTGGTGTGTTCGTCGTTTTCTGTCTGCTTGCCCCCTTCTTTCCCCAGACGGGCTTTTTCCTGCCGGTGATCAGCCGGGGCAGGTCGGCAGGTAAAGCGGTGGCCTTGACCTTTGATGACGGACCCGACCCGGATGTGATCTTCCTTTTGCTGGATCTTCTGCAGCGGCATGAAGCGCCGGCGACTTTTTTTGTGATAGGCAATAAGGCGGAGAAACATCCGGAGCTGGTCCGGGAGATCCTGTCGCGGGGCCATGCCATAGGCAATCATTCTTACCGCCATGATCCTTTTCTGATGCTACGCTCCAGCGCGAGGCTCGCAGAGGAAATTGGCCGTACCCAGCGACTGCTGGCCAATTTCGGCATCCGGCCCCTGGCCTTCCGCCCGCCGGTAGGCATCACCAATCCGAGATTGCCAAGAGTTTTAAGGGAATTGCGCCTCGACTGCGTCACCTTCAGTTGCCGGGCATGTGACTTCGGAAACCGTCGGATCGCAGGGCTGGCAAAGGGTGTCCTGAAAAAGATCCATCCAGGCGCCATCCTTCTTCTCCATGACGTTTCACCGCCTGGCAAGGATATGTTAAAAGTCTGGCTCCGGCAGGTGGAACAGCTCATACTGGGGCTGAAATTTCAGGGATACGCAATTGTGTCCTTGTCGCAACTGATCGACCGGCCGGTCATGGAAAAGCTGTCGGCATCCGCCCCGGTCATCGCGCGCAGGGGACGGATTTCAAATCCGTCCCCATTCATGGAAGTTACTAAGATGGTAGAGATGAGGGGAGAAAAGACAATGTCAGAACCATTCCGGCAAAAGCTCTCACAACTGTCGGGTACGGCGGACCACCTGACGGCTTCGGCCAGCGTTCCCGCCGATTCGGTCTGGTATGCCGGTCATTTTCCGGGCACTCCGCTCCTTCCGGGTATAGCGATCCTCGCCCTGGTGGAGGAAGCGATAAGCGAAGCGGAGTTCAGGGAGGGGAGAGCGGTGATGATGACGGGCGTCAGCAGGGTCCGTTTTCGCCTGCCCGTCAGACCCGACGACCGGATGGTCATAGAAATATCCAGGGAGAAAAGAAATGGTGGATTCGCCTATGGTTTTTCCGTCTTGCTTTCTGAGGAACTGGCTTGTGCGGGGGTTATTATTGCGAGGGTCGTTGCAGGATGATTTGGAGTCCTTTACCATGATCCACCACCAAGAAAAATGAAGAACCTCGTTGATCCTGATAAAAC
>CAZINF010000312.1:0-2005 GCA_964540555.1 uncultured Syntrophus sp.
ACGGGAGGACGTCCACCTCGAAATGGGACCCATCCCGCACGGCGAGAGTCGCGCCTACGATGATCATCCAGATGAAGCAGAAGCGGGCCACCTCTTCGGTCCAGATCCACCGAGGAATCAGCTCCGTATACCGGGAGAAGATTTGGAGCGTGACCGGTACCACCAGGACGCCCATGATGACCCATGAGAGCGTCTTCAGTCCCTTGTAATACCAGTTGAGGAAACTCTTGACCCTGTGATGATCGTGCATAACCCTCCTATTCAGGAAGTGCAGGACCCGCCGGAATCCCCGTGCGCCGGCGGTTTCCGTTCGAAGCGCGCAGCGCTATCACCGACCGGACTCATAAAAACCTGTCGGTGTCTGATACCGTGCGTCCGCTGAAGTTAGAAGAAGCCGGCTCCCCGCTGTTCCGGGGAGCCGGCGCATCACCTGCAAGATCGAACCGATCCGTACTACTTCACCGCATTGATGTTGGCCAG
Source organism: uncultured Syntrophus sp. (assembly GCA_964540555.1). Classification (GTDB taxonomy): domain Bacteria; phylum Desulfobacterota; class Syntrophia; order Syntrophales; family UBA5619; genus JAKAFS01. Next base: position 481 of record CAZINF010000312.1, read on the forward strand.
CACCTTTTCCGCGCCGACCTCTTTTGCGAAGGCCTCCTTCACCGGCGCGGCCAGTTCCAGGATCTTTGCGCGATCCTTGAACTCCCACACTTGAATCTTCTTTTCCTTCTCCATCTGTGCCATGATTTTGTCGTCGGCCTCCCGCTCCCACTTGCGACCATGGGCGGCGCCCAACGTGCCGGCCTTCACGATGCAGGCCTGGAGATCCTGGGGGAGCTTCTTGAAGGTTTTCCCGCTGAAGCCGAGAGGCCTGATGGTGATCGCGTGCATCGTCTTGGAGACGTTCGGCGCCACTTCGTGCCACTTCATCTGAAACCAGCCCGGGCTCTCGTTTTCGCCCGCCAGGATGACCCCGGTCTGGACGGCGTTGTAGACCTCGTCGTAGGCGATAACGGTGGGGGCTGCGGTGATGGCCTGGAACATCTTGGTCTGGATGGGGGCGCCCATGACGCGGATAGACAGGTTCTTCAACTCGGCCATGTCCCGCACAGGCTTCTTTCCCACGATGTTGCGAACCCCGCCGCCGGCGTACCCGATCATCAGGATGTCGGCCTTGGCCATCAGATCGTCATAGATGGGCTTCAGCGCGGCGCCGGAGGAGAGGACCTTGTTCCAATGGTCGATGTCCCGGAAGAGGAACGGCATGTCCATGATGGTGGTCGGCTTGGAGAAGGTGGCCGCATGAGATGGGGCGAACACGGCATAGTCCACCGAGAGGCCCTGGCTCATGTAACTGACGTAATCCTTCTCCAGCCCGAGTTCGCGGTTGCGGTGCAACGTGAAGCTGATCGGCTTGCCGTAGCACTTCTTGACTTCGTCCTCGAATTTCAGCATGGTCTGGTTGTACGAGTGCGTGTCGTCGAACTGACTCGCACCCTTCAGGGTGATCGTCTGGGCCAGTGCGGGAACGGCGAGTGCCACGCTAAGCGCCAGGGCCAGGACAAACTGCAGAACCTTCCTTCTCATGTCGTCTCCTCCTTATAGCGTCTGTTTGGTTTGTTTGATAAGATATTACTATTGACGGGCCAAAGTATAGGGGGGCTGTTATTGCTTGTCAATGGATATTTTTTACTGATTTCTCAACACAATATGTTGTGACAAAATATCCTTGACAGACAAGACCGCTTCCCGTATCCAGAGATGACGCATAACAGGAGGTCAGCATGAAAGCCCTCGTTCTCGAAGAATACAATAAATTCGTCTACAAAGACGTTCCCGACCCCGTTTTACGGGACGAGAACGACATCTGTGTGAGGGTTCGGGCCGCGTCGATCTGCGGCTCCGACGTCCATGGGATGGACGGCTCCACGGGACGACGCCGGCCCCCGATCATCATGGGCCATGAAGCCTCGGGAGAAATCGCCGCCGTCGGCAAGCGCGTCACGCGCTTCAGGAACGGAGACCGCATCACGTTTGATTCGACCGAATACTGCGGCGAATGCTTTTACTGCCGCCGGGGCGATGTCAATCTCTGCGACAACCGCAAAGTCCTCGGCGTCTCATGCGCCGAATACAGCCGCTCGGG
>CAZINF010000313.1:0-1982 GCA_964540555.1 uncultured Syntrophus sp.
TTGGATATCCAACTCCCTGGCATGGCATAGGTATAATTTTTTCGGGAAATTAGGTTATGAAGGGTTCGGGAAAACAAAAACTTCTGATCGTCGATGATGATGAGGATCTGCGGACGCAGATGAAATGGGCGCTGGCCCAGGATTATGAGATCCTCCTGGCGGAAGACCGGTTAAGCACCGCTGCTGTCATGATGAAGGAAAAGCCTGCGGTGGTGACCCTCGATCTCGGCCTCCCCCCCCTTCCGGCGGGCGTCGAGGAGGGATTTGCCGTCCTCGATGAAATTCTCAATGAGTACGGCCAGACCAAGGTGATCATCATCACTGGGCGCGGCGAGAAGGAGAATGCCCTGCGCGCCGTCGAGAAGGGGGCGTACGACTTCTTCTATAAGCCGATCCAACTCGATGAGCTCAAGATCGTTCTCCGCCGCGCCTTTCACCTCTCCCAGATCGAAGGGGAGCAGCGGGCGCTGCAGCGGCAGCTGAGCGCAGATACGTTCGAGGGGATGCTGGGGATCTGTAAAAAGATGCAGGAGGTCTTCACCGTCGTCCGGAAGGTTGCGACAACGGACGCCCCCGTCCTGATCTCGGGGGAAAGCGGCACCGGCAAGGAGCTCGTGGCCCGCGCCATGCACCGGCTCAGCGTCCGCCAGGCGAACCCATTTATCGTCATCAACTGCGGCGCCATCCCCGAAAACCTCCTGGAGAGCGAGCTCTTCGGCCATGAGAAGGGGGCGTTCACCGGGGCGCACATCCAGCGCAAGGGGCGTTTTGAAATGGCCGATGGGGGAACCCTCTTTCTGGACGAAATCGGCGAACTGCCCCTTGCTCTCCAGGTAAAGCTGCTTCGCTTCCTTCAGGAGCAGGTGGTCGAACGGGTCGGCGGCCGGGAGCAGATCGAGCTGGATACCCACGTCATTGCGGCTACCAACCGTGATCTCAAAGAGGCGATGAAAGAGGGGAGCTTCAGGGAGGATCTCTACTTTCGACTGGGGGTTATCCTGATGTCACTGCCTCCTCTCAGAGAAAGAGAAGGGGACATTATCCTGATTGCCAAGACCTTCCTGGAACGCTATGCCGGTGAAAGCAGGAAAAAAATCAAGGGATTCAGTGACCAGGCGATTGAGGCCCTCGCGCAATATGCCTGGCCGGGAAACATCCGGGAGCTTGAGAACCGCATCAAACGCGCAGTGATCATGGCCGAGGGGGCGAAGATCACTCCGGTGGATCTGGAGATGGAGACGCCCAAGGCGAAATACGAAAACATGGGTCTTAAGGAGGCCCGCGAGGCCCTCGAAAAGGAGCTGCTCACGAAAGCCATCCTCCGCAACAGTGGCAATCTGACGAAGGTCGCCATGGATCTCGGCATCAGCCGACCCACGCTCTATGACCTGATAGACAAATTCGGGATCCCGAAGGAATAAGGTGTTTAGCAAAAATAAATTGAACAAACATGTTGACATTTAGTTTCGGTGGTGATATGTGTAATGCATGTCTGACGCCGTTGAAAAAATTAGGGTGAAGTATGGGCATCTACGTTCACACTTGGACGAGAAGGTTCTTCGTCTATGGGCAGCGGTAGAAGCGCAGTCGTTAGGCAGAGGAGGTATTACCCAGGTAGCGGAGGCTACTTCATTATCAAGAACGACTATATATGTGGGAATGTCCGAAATTGAATCGGGCAGACCGAGCGGTGAATCGCGATTGCCTGGGAAGATACGAAGGGCAGGCGGCGGCAGAAAGAAGCTGAGAGAGAAAGACCCTTCCCTGCTTCAGGATCTTGATGAGTTGTTGGAGCCTAACACCCGTGGAGATCCTGAGACGCCCCTTCGGTGGACATGTAAGAGCACGACAAAACTTGCCGAGGAATTGACGGCCAAAGGCCACTCGGTAAGTCAAAGGACGATTTGTAATCTATTGGATGAACTGGGGTAACTACTCAGGTAGCCCCACCATGGAGCCACAATTGACTGGCACGTAGTATA
>CAZINF010000314.1:0-1915 GCA_964540555.1 uncultured Syntrophus sp.
ATCGCTTCCAGGAAAATGGCCAGGATAAGGAGAATCCCGAAAACAGTGTCAAACTGGGCAGTCAGGGCATCCGCCATATCGGGGATCTTTGTTTTGAAGGTCTTCAGCAGGCGTATCGCATGGGGAACGGAAAGAAAGATTAAGAATCCCCACAGGCTCATGATTCCCGTGATGATCATCCCGAGGACATACGCATAGGCCAGCACAATAAGACCGGTAAAAAGGAGATAACTCCTGCGTTTTCCAAGGATGATGCCCAGGGTTTTCACTTCCTGACGGGAATCATAGTCGATATCTCTCATATTATTGGCAAACAGCACAAGAGCGACAAGAACGCCGAAGGGGATCGAAATAATCAGAACCTTGAGAGAAAGGGCCTGGCGCTGCACGGCGTAAGCCCCTTCGACCATCAGCGGACCCCACATCATGAAGACGGCAAGCTCACCGAAAGCGCGGTACTTGAACTTGATGGGTGCGGCTGTGTAAAAGACGCTCGTCAAGAATCCGATGAACCCGATCCACAGGATGTGCCAGGAAACGAACACGGCCGCCGTCATCCCGATAACAAAGGTCAATGCAAACAGAACAATGGCCTCCCCCAGAAGCTGACGAGGCGTAAGCATCCCCGAGAGGATCGGCTGGGGCCGATATTTCGCCGTCGGCGAATCCTGCTGATCGACATGATAACGGGTGTCAAAGTAATCATTGATCACGTTGGCTGCGGCGTGGAAGAGGGTGATGCCCAGGGCGGTCAAGGCATACCATGCCCAGGCTACAGGCCCCTCCTGGGCGGCCAGAAGCGTTCCCACAGAAACGGAAATCAGGGACATGGTAAATGACCAGGGACGGGTTGCGATAACGTACTTCTTGATCTGATCGAACATAAGTGAAATCCCTCATTTCACATGATAAGCCTGCCGTAATCTAACGGGAACATACCGTGATGTCAAGTTTTTCGGTAACATTTATTCATGGCATACTTCTGAGATATTCCCGGATCTGTTGCAGGCGCTTTTGTTGCTCCTGATACAGGCCGCGGGCATTTTCCAGGCCCACTCGTCCAAACCGCACGATGTTGCCGGGCATGGCCTGGGCCGCCTTGGGGAGATCCGCTGTGATCACTGTCGCGATTTTTGCGTACCCCCCGGAGGTCTGTTCGACAAAGAGGATGATGGGCTGCCCATCGGCGGGGACCTGAACGTTTCCGGGCATCGTGGGCTCCGTCACGATGCTCTCGGGCGATTCATCATCGCGACGGATGGCGGGCCCCCGGAGCCGGCAGCCCATCCTGTCAGCCTGCGGGGTCACTACATAGGGAGCGCCGAAAAAGTCGTCGATCCCTTTCCGGAAGGCGTCGTCCTGCGGACCTGGAAGGGCCCGGAGCGCAATCTCCCGTGCATATTGCGGGATCCATTCGTCGGGCAGCTCGTGAAGGCGACCCAGAAGCGCGCCCGCGCCCCTGTGCAGGATGTCGCCTTTGATCAGTCCACGTCCCTGCATGCCGCCGATTTTCGCCCTCACGAAGGTGGAGCGGCTCCCCATCATCAGGGGAACATCGATGCCTCCCGTGACCGCCAGGTAGGCCCGGCAGCCGTGTGCAGCCCTGGGGATTCGGATGACGTCGCCGGGGTTCACCCTGGCCGTCCGCCATCCCCGGACGGGCTCGCGGTTGATCGTCATATCCATGTCGGCGCCGGTCAGTGCGATATCGGCCAGGGCGAGCACCTCAAGGGTGGGACCCATGGCGGTGATCTCCAGGACGGCCGCCCCTTCGGGATTCCCCACGAGCAGATTGGCAACCCGGCAGGCAAAGGGATCGAGGGCCCCGGAGAGGGGAACGCCCCGGTCCAGGAAGGCGAAACGCCCGAGATCCTGCACGGTGGTCATGGGACCGGGGTTCCGGACGGCGAAGATC
>CAZINF010000315.1:0-1899 GCA_964540555.1 uncultured Syntrophus sp.
GGGGCAGTCAGAAAGGAGCTTTCATGTCAAAATATGAATCAAAATCCATAAGAAACCTGGCAGTCATCGGTCATGGAGGGACGGGGAAGACCACCCTTTGCGAATCCTTGCTCTATGTCACCGGTAAAACGGAACGGCCCGGCCGGGTGGATGAGGGAACCTCCTCAATGGATTATGAACCGGAGGAACAGAGGCGACATGTATCGATCGGCGCCGCCACAAACCATATCGACTGGGAAAAGCACCGGATCAACATCATCGACACGCCGGGTGATTCCAATTTTGCTTTTGATACGAAAAGCTGCCTCAGGATTGTGGACGGGGCGATAGTCCTGGTCGACGCGGTCGAGGGCGTGGAATTTCAGACGGAAAAAGTCTGGGAATACGCAGATGAATTCAAGCTTCCCCGCATCCTCTTCGTCAGCCGGATGGATCGGGAGCGGGCCGACTTCGTCAACGTATTGGAAAGCATCAGGACCCGCCTGGGCAAGAAAGTCACGATCGCCTCGCTTCCTGTCGGCTCTGAAAGCGCATTTTCCGGTGTGGTGGATCTGATCACGATGAAGGCCCTCATTTTTGACAGTGAAAAAAGGGTGGCAAAAACAGTCGATATTCCCGGCAACATGGCCGCAGAGGTCAAGAAATACCGCGACATCCTCATCGAAGACATCGCCGAGACGGACGATGAACTGATGAACAAGTATCTCGAGGGGGGCGAACTTGGCCCCGAAGATCTCAAAGAAGGGCTCCGGAGGGGAATGGTTGCCGGGATCATCACCCCCGTCCTCTGCGGGTCTGCCCTGAATCACATCGGCATTTCCTCCCTGCTCGATACTATCGTTCAGTTTTTCCCCTCGCCCCTCGATCGCGGCCCGATCGTCGGAAAGAAACCGGTCACCGGGGAAGAGGAAATCCGTCTTCCGGTGGAATCAGCGCCTTTTTCAGCCCTCGTCTTCAAGACCATCGCGGATCCCTATGCCGGACGTCTCACCCTCTTCCGCGTCTATTCGGGAACCTTTAGTTCCGACTCCAGCGTCTTCAACGCATCGCGGAAAATCACCGAACGGATCGGAAACGTTTTTTTTCTGGAAGGGAAAATCCAGAAACCGGTCGCACAGCTCATCCCGGGCGACATTGCCGCCATCGCAAAACTGAAGGAAACCGCAACCGGAGACACCCTCTGCGCAGAGAAATCCTCGATCATCTACCCTAAGGTCGAACCTCCCCGCGCGATCATCTCTTTTGCCGTGGAACCCAAGACACGCGGCGACGAAGACAAGCTCGTCTCCTCCATCCATCGCCTGACCGATGAGGACCCCACCCTAACGTTCCATCGGGATGACCAGACAAGGGAGATGATCCTCTCGGGTCTGGGCCAGGTCCATATCGAAGTGATCGTCGAAAAGATGAAGCGGAAATTCGGACTCGAAGTGAACCTGAAGACCCCAAAAGTTCCTTATAAGGAGACGATCAAGGGAAAGACGACCATTCAGGGGCGATACAAGAAACAGTCCGGCGGCCGCGGGCAGTTCGGCGACACCTGGCTGGAGATCGAACCGCTCCCCCGCGGCAGCGGCTTCGAATTCGCCGATCGGATCGTGGGTGGCGTGATACCTCATCAATACCGACCGGCCGTGGAAAAAGGCATTGTAGAGGCCATGGCGGAAGGCGTCCTCGCCGGATATCCCGTCGTGGATCTTCGCGTGTCGCTTGTGGATGGATCCTATCATACGGTTGATTCCTCCGAAATGGCCTTCAAGATCGCGGGATCCCTGGGTTTCAAGAAGGGGGTCCTCGAATGCCAGCCTACCCTTCTCGAACCGATCGTCAACATGAATATCGAAATCCCCGACGAGTACATGGGCGATGTCATCGGCGATCTGAATAGCCGCCGCGGCA
>CAZINF010000316.1:0-1870 GCA_964540555.1 uncultured Syntrophus sp.
GCGCCAAACACCAGCGGGAATTGACCGTGGCCATTAAGAGGGCGCGGACGATCGCCCTGCTGCCGTTTGTCGTGTCCGAAGGATAACTGGTTCGGAACTTGAAAAGAGAAAAGAGTTTTTTTTTCAACAACGGCATGATCCAGGGGATTGCAATCCTTACCCTGACCCTGCTTGCTGTGGCGCTGATCCCTTTCATCGGACCGATTGCGATCATTATGACCCCTCTGCCGATCCTATATTACTGCTTCCGTCTTGGCGGGATGCAGGGACTGGCGGCCCTGGCCGTCGCATTTCTGGTTGCTTCCGGCATCCTCAATCTGCTGGGGCGTTCTGCAAACATGTCGGCCTTCATCATGATCGGCTTTACCGGCGTTATGCTCTCGGAGACTCTGAAAAGGCGCTATTCGCTCGAAAAGACATTTACGCTCGCCTCGCTGACGCTGTTTTTCTGCGGAGTCGGTTTCGTGCTCTACTATGCCTCGCAGGCCGGTGTTGCACCGTGGCGGATGGTGGAGATGTACATCGAAGGGACAATAAAAGAAAATCTCAAGTTATACGCACAGATGAACATTTCCGAGGACCAGATCACCGTGATCCGGGAAAATACGATGGAGATCACGCGATTTTTCACCGATATCTTTCCTGCCCTGACCCTCTCCGGCGCGATACTTACCGTCTGGCTGAACGTGCTTGCGGGACGCTCTCTCCTGCGTAGACATATCGGGAAATTTCCCGATTTTGGCGACCTGGCCCTGTGGAAGGCGCCGGAAAAGCTCGTGTGGCTGCTGATCGTCTCGGGGTCGATGACGCTTGCTCCCATACAGATTCTGGACACGGCCGGAGTGAATATCCTGATCGTCTGCTGTCTGATCTATCTCTTCCAGGGACTGGCCATCACCAGTTTCTTCTTCAGACACAAACAGGTCCCTGTCATTTTCAGATGGCTTTTTTATGTGCTGATCGTTGTTCAGCAATATATGGTCATTCTCGTCATCGCCGTCGGTCTCTCCGATATGTGGATTGACTTCCGAAAACGCATGACGGGAATAAAAGATGCCCATGTCTAAACATCTCAGGCGGCGTCGTTTGCACACGCCGTCCATAAAGGAGGAATGATATGAAGGTCATTTTGAAACAATTCGTGGAATCTCTCGGCAAGGCGGGAGATATGGTCAAGGTTGCGGACGGTTATGGGCGGAATTTTCTGATCCCCAAAGGACTGGCCACCGAAGCGAACACCCGGAATCTCAAGATATTTGAGCACGATAAGCAGCGAATCCTGCATCAGGCGGAGAAGATTCATAAACTGGCTGAAGAGACGGCAACGAAACTGGGAGGTGTCGCCTGCACTATAGCCCGGCGGGTCGGAGAGCAGGAGAAGCTGTACGGATCGGTGGGTGTAAAGGACATCGAAGAGGCGCTCGGCGCCCAGGGAATCGAGATCGAAAAGCGGAACATCCTCCTGGATGAACCGATCAGGGCGCTCGGCGAATTTCCCGTCCGGATCAAACTCAGCGCCGGGGTGACCGCCGAGATAAAAGTCTCCATCGTGGCAGAATCCTGAAAAATGACGACCTCGCAAGAAGTCGAAAAAACCTTGAATTTGATACGGGAACATCAACCATGAAGGACATCGATGCCTCCCTGCATAAGGTGCCTCCTCAAAACCTCGAAGCGGAACAATCCGTTTTAGGCGGCATCCTGCTGGATAACCTGGCTCTGAACACGGTTCTGGAGTTGCTGGAAACGGACGACTTTTACAGCGAGGCCCACAGGAAGATCTTTTCCGCCACTGTCGAGCTTTACAACCGGAACGAACCGTGCGACCTGATCACCCTGAGCAATATCCTGAAGAACCAGAAACGAATAG
>CAZINF010000317.1:0-1813 GCA_964540555.1 uncultured Syntrophus sp.
CGGACTTCATCCGTCCGGAGCGCTACCGGAACGAAGCCCTCGCGTTTTTGCGCGACCCGCTCGAGGACCTCTGCATCTCCCGACCGAAGAGCCGCCTCGCCTGGGGGATCACACTCCCGTTCGACGAAAATTACGTCACTTACGTCTGGTTCGACGCCCTGATCAATTACGTCACGGCAATCGGTTATCCCGAGGGGGAAAACTTCCGGATCTTCTGGCCGGTGGCCGAGCACCTGATCGCCAAAGACATCCTGAAACCCCACGGGATCTACTGGCCCACAATGCTCAAGGCCGCCGGGATCGAGCCCTACCGGAATCTCAACGTCCACGGTTACTGGAACGTCGATCAAAGCAAGATGTCCAAAAGCCTCGGCAACGTCATCCGTCCTCTCGATCTGAAGGACAAGTACGGCCTCGATCCCTTCCGCTATTTTCTTCTCAGGGATATGGTCTTCGGCCTCGACTCGAGCTTCAGCGAGGAGGCTTTCATCCAGCGGATCAACTCCGATCTGGCCAACGACCTGGGCAATCTCGTCAGCCGGACGATGGCGATGGCCGTCAAGTATGCCGGCGACCGTGTGCCCGAGCCGGCGGATGCTGCCGAAGAAGACCGTCTCCTCCGGGAAACCGCCGCGCGGACCGTGACCGAGGTGGAGACCTGCTTCTCTGAACTGGCCCTCCATAAGGCCCTGATCGCGATCTGGGATTTCATCAGTGTCACAAACAAGTATATTGTCGAGAGGGAACCCTGGGTGCTGGCTAAAGATCCGGCGAACCGGGACCGTCTCAAGACGATTCTCTACAACCTGCTGGAGGCCCTCAGAATCACGGCGATCCTCATCACCCCCTTCATGCCGGGGTCGGCCGCGAAGATCCTCGAGCAGATCGGCATTGCCGACGCCGCCGGCCAGAACTTCGAGAGCCTTAAGCCTTGGGGCGGCCTTAAGGCAGGAAATGAACTGAAGCGGGGAGAACCGCTCTTCCCCCGTGTGGAAATCCGGGCGGGGGCAGCCAAGCCGGAAGGAATAACGGCGGAGACTCTGTTGCCCATCAAGCCGGAGATCTCATACGAGGAATTCGATAAGGTGGATCTCCGTGCGGCGAAGGTCCTCGCCGCAGAGCGCGTACCCAAGTCGAAAAAGCTCCTGAATCTGACGGTCGAAATCGATGGGGAACGGCAGATCGTCGCCGGTATGGGGGAGGATTACAGCCCCGAAGAGATCGTCGGGAAGACGATCGTTGTCGTAGCCAATCTCAAGCCGGCAAAGCTGATGGGTATCGAATCCCGCGGCATGCTCCTGGCCGCGGACACGTCAGAAGGTCTCACCCTCCTCGGCTTCGACCGCCCGCCGAAAACCGGCGCCAAAATCCACTGATGAAAGAATAAAAAAGGGACGGCTTCGTAAAAAGGCCGCAGGCAAGGCGCGCGAATCCTGAGGAATGAGGCGTACATTGACGTACGCCGCAATGACGAAGGATGAAGAGCAACGCAGCATCCGGACTTTTTTACGAAGCCGTCATTCTTTCGTGAACTCGCCGTACATATCCCAGACCGCCAGCAGCATCGATGTGATAATCGGACCGATAACGAACCCGGAAAAACCGAACATGAAGATCCCGCCGAGCGTGGAGAGGAAGATCAGCAAGGGGTGCATCGCCACATCCTTGCCGATCAGGATGGGGCGCAGTACATTGTCGATCATGCTGATCAAAAGGAAACCCGCCCCAAGAATCAGCACCCCCTCCCAGATATAGCCGTTGATCAGCATCATGATCCCGGCGGGCGCCCAGATGATGGAACAGCCAACCACAG
>CAZINF010000318.1:0-1812 GCA_964540555.1 uncultured Syntrophus sp.
ATGTTTGCAAAAAGAGCCGCGGAGATTCCCCCCTTCATCGTCATGGATGTCCTGGAAGCCGCCCAGGAGATGGAGCGCGACGGCAAGGATATCATCCACCTCGAAGTGGGGGAGCCCGATTTCGACACGCCGCAATGCATCAAGGATGCCTGTATTTCCGCCCTGCAGGGCGGAAATACCCATTACACCCACAGCCTCGGCCTGCTCGAACTGAGGGAAGCGATCTGCGACCATTACCTGGATCGGTACGGCGTCGTCATTTCACCCGATCAAGTCCTCGTCACCTCCGGGACCTCGCCGGCCATGATGATCCTCTTCTCTACCCTTCTCGAGAAAGGCGCCGAAGTGATCATCTCGGATCCCCACTACGCCTGCTATCCCAACTTCATCCGTTTTTTCGAGGGGTCGCCCGTCTGCGTCCCGGTCCGAGAGTGCGACGGTTTTCAATACACCCCCGAGGCGATCCGCGAAAAAATCTCCCCCAAGACCCGTGCAATCCTGATCAATTCCCCCTCCAATCCGACCGGAAATCTCCTGAGCAGGGAAAGAATGGCCCAGATCGCCTCGCTCGGGATCCCCATCATCTCCGATGAGATCTATCACGGCCTCGTATACGAAGGCGAGGAACACAGCATCCTGGAATTTACCGACAACGCCTTTGTCCTGAACGGCTTTTCCAAGGCCTATGCCATGACGGGCTGGCGTCTGGGATACCTGATCGCCCCCCGCGCATATATCCGGCCGATGCAAAAAATCCAGCAGAATCTTTTCATCTCCCCGAACGCCTTCGTCCAGTGGGCGGGGGTGGCGGCCCTGCGCGAAGCGGGACAGGATGTGCTTCGCATGAGATCGATCTATAATGAGAGGCGAAAATTCATGATCGGCCGGCTCCGGGAGCTGGGGCTCGGAATTTGCGTGGAACCGACCGGCGCTTTCTATATCCTCGGAAATATCAGCGCCTTCTCACAGAACTCCTATCAGACGGCGTTTGACATCCTGAAGAGGGCGCATGTCGGCGTCGCTCCCGGTATCGATTTCGGAGCAAACTGTGAAGGTTATCTGCGCTTCTGCTATGCCAATTCCCTGGAAAACATCCGGGAGGGGATGAACCGCATATCACGTTACCTGACGGGAGACCTTTGAAAAGCTGCGCATAGATATCAAAAACATCAGGAGGTAAATGCCATGGATGAACCTACGATTTTGGACAAGGCGTTTCATGTGATCATGAAGCGCATGGTGGAAACGGGCCAGGCGCCGTTTTATACGGAACTGGCATCCTCTCTCGGTGTTGCCGTCGAAGAGGGAAGAAAGACCCTTCACGACCTTTTCAGCTCAGGCATCGCCGGATGGCTGTATCCAAGAACCGACCACATCGTCTCCTTTGCACCCTTCAACAACCTCCCCACCCATTACCGCATCACCATCGACGGCCGGCAGAAATGGTTCGGCCAGTGAGGATTCGAATCGCTGGCGGTCTGCTGGCTCTTCCCTGGCAAGACGGTAACAGTGGATTTCCCCTGTCTGGACTGCGGTGAACCTCTTCAAGTCGTGCTCCGGGATGGCCGGATCCTGAATGAAGAAGCCTCCGGATACATGGCCTATGTGGCCGTTCCGTTCTGGAAATGGTTCGAAGACGTCGGATATGCGTGAGCGACCATGAACCTCTTCCGGTCGGAAGGGCATGTTCGCAATTGGACCTCCTTCACCGAAGGCAGCGACGAAGGAATTACGCCGCTCCCCGATATGATGCGGCTTTTCTCAGGACCCTACTTCAAACGGCGGCTGGATCAGGATTATGTCTCGCACATG
>CAZINF010000319.1:0-1764 GCA_964540555.1 uncultured Syntrophus sp.
AAGAGCGATGCGGAGGGGCTGATCATCCGTCTTGATACGCCCGGCGGCCTGGATCTGGCCATGCGGGACATCGCCAAGGGGATCCTCAACGCCCCCATTCCGGTCATCGTCTACGTCTCCCCATCGGGAGCGAGAGCGGCCTCGGCCGGTGTGATCATTACCGTAGCCGCCCACATCGCCGCGATGGCGCCGGGGACAAACATCGGGGCGGCCCATCCCGTAGGTCTGGGGATCGGCGGCCAAATGGACAAGACAATGAGCGAGAAGGTAGAAAACGACGCCGTCGCCTATGTCCGGGGGATCGCAGGGCAGCGGGGACGGAGCGTGGAGTGGGTCGAGAAGGCGGTTCGAAAGAGCGAATCGATCACCGCCGAAGAGGCCCTCCGCCTCAAGGTTGTCGATTTTGTGACGACGGATCTGAATCAGCTCCTCTCCCAGGTGGGTGGCCGGGAAATCTCCCTCGCCTCGGGGAAGAAGGTCCTTCGGACGAAAGGGGCCACCCTCAATGACAAAAAAATGGGGCTCCGCCAGAAGGTCCTCTCCGCTCTGAGCGATCCCAACATCGCTTACATCCTTCTGCTTGTCGGTCTGGCAGGTCTCTATTTCGAGCTATCCAATCCGGGCGTCATCCTCCCCGGCGTGATCGGCGGCATCTCCCTCATCATGGCCTTCTTCGCGATGCAGACCCTCCCCGTGAGCTACGCGGGGGTTGCCCTGATCCTCTTCAGCATTATCTTATTCATCGCCGAGATAAAGGTTGTCAGCCATGGAATCCTCACCGTGGGGGGGATCATCTCGCTCGTTATCGGATCGCTGATGCTTTTCCAGACCCCCGATCCCGCCCTCCGGATTTCCTGGGGCGTACTCGTTCCGGCGGTGGCAGTCACGTCGCTCTTCTTTATCACCATCATTGCGCTGGCACTGAAGTCCCAACTCAGGCCGAAACTCGGCGGTCAAGAGGGGATGGTGGGTGAGGAGGGAGAAGCGGTGACCGATGTCTTCAAAGAAGGAAAGGTCCTGATCCTCGGGGAGTACTGGCGTGCAGTAAGCGACGCGCCCGTGGCGAAGGGGGCAAAGGTGCGGGTGGTCCGTGTGGAGCATCTGAAAGTCAAAATAGAACCTATCGAAAAATAAAAGGAGGTCAGTCATGTCAGATTTGTATCCAATCATCGTAGTAGTTGTTCTGGTCGTCATGTTTCTCGCTTCGGCCATCCGGGTCCTCAACGAGTACGAACGGGGCGTCATCTTTCGCCTCGGGAGGGTCATCGCCACAAAGGGACCGGGGCTCATCATCCTGATCCCCATCGTCGATAAGATGGTCAAGATCGACATGCGGACGATCACGATGGATATCCCCCCGCAGGACGTCATCACGCGGGACAACGTTTCGATCAAGGTGAACGCCGTCGTCTATTTTCGCGTCATCGACGCGAAAGCCGCCGTGATCGATGTGGAGAATTACCTCTATGCGACGTCGCAACTCGCCCAGACGACCCTCCGAAGCGTCTGCGGCCAGATGGAACTGGACGAGATCCTCTCCGAGCGGGAGAAGATCAACCTCCAGCTCCAGGAGATCCTGGACCGGAGCACCGAACCCTGGGGGATCAAGGTCTCCCACGTCGAGGTCAAGCAGATCGACCTGCCCGAGGAGATGAAACGGGCCATTGCCAAACAGGCGGAAGCGGAGAGAGAACGGCGGGCCAAGGTGATCAATGCGGAAGGGGAGTTCCAGGCCGCCCAGAAGCTGATCGAGGCGGCGGCCCT
>CAZINF010000320.1:0-1685 GCA_964540555.1 uncultured Syntrophus sp.
CCCGTGGAAAAAAAAAGTGGGCTAACGCCCACTCAGCAAAATCCGCCGATGATGTCCATATCCCCTAACACACAAGAAGACCGTTTGCAAGGGGAAAAACAATAAAACGGAGGTAAATGCATCTTCCATCCTGGATGACCGCTCCTCTGAAGGGTTTTTTACCATGCAAAAAACCGGTTGTCAGAACTGTCCTGAGCCTGTTACCCTGTCATCACTGCGCTCCTTGCCTGTCCAATCAGGGATCATCCCGGCAAAGAGCTTGATGCAGCGAGGTTGGCGGTGGGAACGATCCGGAATTTGCCGATGATTATCCTAAAAATCACCAGAAACGGCAGGGGGAAATGACGAGCCTTCTCGATCGCCTCTACGCGCGGCATTCCAACAGTCTCCTTTTTTTCACGGACGGTTGGGGGGATCTCCCGCTTCTCCAAGAGCTCCATCACGTTGGCTACAGGAAGGGGCCGCCCCGGACCATCGAGATTGTCTGGGAGGATGTTGAAGAAAAGGGAGGGGCATCGTACCGCCGGGGGTCTTTCGCGAGTCCCTTTACAGACCTGCCCCTACCGGAGGAGAGTAAGAACGCCTATGTCGAACTGGTCCTTCCCCGGAAAGCGTCACCGGAAACGCCTATCTGCATGCACTTTGCGGCAACCGGTGACGAGGGATTCTCCCGCAGGCGGCGGACCTTTGCCCTCCCTCTTCTGAAAGAGGGTATCGGTTCGCTGATCCTGGAGAATCCCTATTACGGGAGGAGACGGCCGGCCGGGCAGCAAAAAAAAATGCTGAACCGATTCAGCGACCTCATGGCCATGGGGGGCGCTGCCGTGGAGGAGGGGCTTTCCCTGCTGGGCTGGCTCCGCCGGGAAGGTCACACCAGGCTCGGCGTTTGCGGAATCAGCATGGGGGGAAGCATGGCAGCCCAGGTTGCCGTCCATGCGGAAAAACAGGTTGCCATGATCGGTTGCGTGACCGCCCATTCCGCGAGTGCCGTATTCACCGAGGGGATCCTGAAACACTATCTCGACTGGGAGACTCTGAATCGGGAGATCGAAGGTGGCATCCAGGCAATCGACCTGATGCGACAATTTCTCGACACGACAGATATCAGACGGTTTCCGCCGCCGAAACGACCCGAGACGGCGTTTCTTGTTGCGGCCAGGTATGATGCCTATATCCCCCGGTCATCGGCGGAGATGGTGCACACCCACTGGTCCGGTTCGACGATGCGCTGGCTTGAGAGCGGCCACGTGGGGGCGTTTCTTTTTCACCGCCGCGACTTTCTTGCAGCGATCCGCGACGCATTCGCCCGTCTTGGCAACGACCTGCCATAGCGATTCCGGAAATGATTCAGTAAGCTGACACTTCTCTTCTTCGTATTAATATCCTGTTCGCAGGTAATGTCGCATTAATGTCCTTGACATGCATGAAGGCTTCTCTTAAACTGCCTCCGTGCGGAAGTGAGTTCTTATCGGATTGAACACTTTTAATCGGACGACAGGAGGATCCCATGCGAGTAAAGCACATCATGACAAGCCCCGTGTTGACCATCCCCAGCACCATGCCGGTGCTAGAGGCGGCCAATATCATGAAGGAGCGGAAGATCGAAAGGCTTCCGGTGGTCGACGGAGGCAAGCTACTGGGGATCGTCACCAAAGACCGGCTGCTCCGCGCCTCGCCCTCCACGG
>CAZINF010000321.1:0-1662 GCA_964540555.1 uncultured Syntrophus sp.
ATTTCGAGCGGCAGTATATCGTCCGCAAGCTCCGGGAGTTCGACGGCAATATCTCTAAAACGGCCGAAGCAATCGGTCTGGAGCGGAGCAATCTTCATAAAAAGATCCGCGGCTATGGCTTGGAGGTCAAAGGCGATTCCTGACGGCTTCGTAAAAAGTCCGGATGCTGCGTTACGCTTCATCCTTCGTCATTGCGGCGTACGCAACAGTACGCCTCATTCCTTTGGATTCGCGCGCCTTGCCTGCGGTCTTTTTACGAAGCCGTCCCATTATGACGATTTTTTACGAGGTCGTCATTTCTGAATTGTTGCCAATGTGATTCGGTTTACGATCGCGTCTGCCGGCGGAGATCGGCGACGGAGAAACGGTTGAAGGGGAGAAAGGCGACCCCGAGGACGACCACCAGCCCGATGGAAAGGGCATGGAAGATGATCGCGAAGGTTAGGGCCTCCGTCCTGGGGATGTCGAAGAGGCTCAAGCCCAGGATGCAGAAGTAGTGCCAGTTCCCGATGAAGCCGGGCGCTGTGGGGATGGCGATCCCGACGATCAGGATGATCATCAGGACGAAGGCGGCCGAGACAGGCAGCTGGAACCCGAAGGCAAGAAGCAGGAGGTAGATCGCCAGAACGTCGATAAGCCAGATGAGCAGCGACAGCCCCGTGACGGAGATGAGGAGCGCCGGGTCGATCATGATCCGGAAACCTTCGATGAAGTGACCGATGAGGCGATTCAGCCCCTCGGCGAAGCCCGCCGGCAGTTTCCTGATCAGCGGGGCCAGGACCCGCAGGGACGCTTCGCGTTTGACAATCATCAGGATCATTGTGGTGAGAAGGGCAAGTGTCGCCAGGAGAAACAGGACGCTGGCCCGGACAAGCCACGGCGGGAGCGGTATGAAGAAGAGGACAAAAACCGCGATGACAAGAACCGTTAGGCTGTCGAGAACCCGCTCGACAACGATGGTTCCGAGCGCGGAACTCATCTTGAGATTACTTTTTTTCGTGATAAGATAGGGGCGGGCCAGCTCTCCCAGGCGCGCGGGGATGGCGACGATCGCGAGAAAACCCACGCTGGTGACGGAAAAAAGCGAGAGCTGATCGATCTCCGCAAGCGGGCTCAAGATGAGCCCCCAGCGGAAGGAGCGAAGGAGCTGCATAAGAAACAGCAGGGCAAGGGCAGGGAGAACATATCCATAATGGATGGTCTGAAAGCCGTCGGCCACGCCCTGGAAATCGATCCCCCGGATGGAAAGATAGACCATCAGGGCGGAAAGAGCCAGCCCCGCAAACACTTTTTTCTTCATCAGCCGGTTCCGCCCTCGGTGAATAGACCTTTGCACAACTTGGAAATCATGTCCCGGAAGCACGCATTGGAGATTTTTCGGGGCCCCCTGCCCCCGCAGCGTAGCGCCCGCAAAGACGACTGTTTGAGCGCTTCAGCGCGAGTTTCGTCTTTGCAGCGAAGCGAGGAGGCGCAGGGTCGAAAAATGTCCAGCGTGCGGAGGGAGCATGATTTTCAAAACTCTCGGTGAACTGCAGCGGCAACCTTGCATGACCGGGCACAGGCCTACTTCCTGACCAGGTTCTCGCCTATCCTGTCGTGGATCATCTGCGAGGAGAGCTTGTTCCCGAGCAGACCGACCCGAATGGAGACCGTGGTCACGTT
>CAZINF010000322.1:0-1616 GCA_964540555.1 uncultured Syntrophus sp.
AACCTCCGAATGCAGGATCCAAATTCCTGTGTCTTACCGCTTGACGACGCCCCAACAAAAACAAATAAGAGATAGCAGGCGGTGGTAAAATAGGGACAGATACCTTATTTTACCCCTATTTTACCCACAACCCATCACCCGCGCACCTTCACCTTTATAGTGAATGCGCCCTAAACACCGACCACCGGTTTTCCCGGTTCTCCTGCTTCAGACATTTTTCCGCCCGTAAAGCGGATGCCTCATCCCCGAAAACGCCGAAAACCGTCGGTCCGCTCCCCGACATCAGGGCGCCGGCTGCGCCGCTTTCGAGCAATAGGGACTTGACGCGCTCAAGAACGGGATGGGACCTCATCGTTACTTTTTCCAGATCGTTTGTAAGGCCGCGGGTCAAATGATCCACTGTATCAAAACAAGGGATGCTATAATTTATTCGACCGTTTGTCAATTCTAAATTAAGTTCCTGATACACCCATTTTGTGGAGACGGCAAAGCCGGCATTGATCAGGACAAACCATAGGGGGGGCAAAGGGGCGGCTTCGATAAAGCGATCTCCGATGCCGGACATCCAGGCCGTGTTCCCGAAAATAAAAAAAGGGACATCCGCCCCTAATTTAACTCCCATCTCCAGTAGTTCTTCTCTGGTCGCAGGAGAACCGGAAATCTCGTTCAACGTCATCAGGGTCGTAGCGGCGTTGGAACTCCCTCCTCCGAGCCCGGCGGCGATCGGGATATTCTTCCGGATGGTGATTTCAACGCCCGGCGGGGCGGTGGTACGGGAAAAAAACGAAACCGCAGCCCGGTAAACGATGTTTCTTTCATCCTCGGGAAGCGGGCTGTCCGGGCAGCGGATGACAATGCCGCCTGCCCTTGGCGTGAAGGTCATCTCGTCGCAGAGGCTGATCCGCTGCATGAGGGAAAGGATGTCGTGATAGCCGTCTTCCCTTCTCCGGAGAACGCGCAGATAGAGATTCACCTTTGCCGGCGACGCCCTCGTTATCACTTGTTCGTCATTTCCTTCACATACCTCATCCGGAGCTCAAAGAGAAGCCTCTCCAAAAGCTGTTTTTCATCCTCATCGAGATTTCCTTCCGTCTTCGCTTTGAGGATGCTCAGGATGTCGATGGTCTGTTTGGCGGCAGGCAGGTTACGCTGCCCGTTTTTGGTGACCGGATCGGGGAAGTCGCCGAAGTGATACATTGCGGTCGTACTGAGTGAAAAGATGAAGCTGGTAAAATCGATCTCGGGAAAGGGGCCTTCCTCGGCTTTGGAAGAGGCTGCCGTTTCAGGTGGGATATGGGGTTCGTCGGTCTTGGTCTCCGGCTGCTTTTCCGCCACCGCCTCCTCTTCCTTTTCCTTGCGCACGGAGCCTGATTCGTCGAACAAGCGGCGGTCCTTGATGACAAATCCTTTTTCCTTCTTCTCTTCTTCCATGACACCTCCTTGGATCGTACTGGATGTCGGCCGGCCTCCCTCTTCGGGAAGGGCTGTCGCGCAACTGTGGAGTATGGCTAAAGGTCACACCGGTCGCATGCTTTTCAAACGGGCGACCCGCTCCTCGACGGGCGGATGGGTGCTGAAGAGGTTCATCAGCGAGCGCCCTGTCAGAGGGTTGACGA
>CAZINF010000323.1:0-1602 GCA_964540555.1 uncultured Syntrophus sp.
TCATGTCGTTCACCTTCTTGGCGAAGTCGAGTGCGTACTCGTGGAAGATGTCCTTGGTGGGCCATGTGCTCTGCCAGCGCATGGTGATCGGTCCCTGCGCCTTGAGGACCGAAGGGAATCCCAGCGTTGCGGCCCCGGCCGTCACTGCGGCAGCGGCGGTGAGGAAATTACGGCGCGATACGCCTGCCTTCTTTGCATCTTTGCTCAGTTCTTTCTTTGTCATAATTACCCTCCTAAGTGTTTAAATGTTAACGATAAAAAACGACCGTCTGAATCAAAAACCCTTCAACCGACAACGAAAAGATCCTTTCCGGAACCCCTTTTGAACTCCGGTGATCGGATAGCCGTTTTGTGTTCACCCCTGGAATTCCGGATCGAGGTTATGCATCAGGAAGAGACCGGAAAAAACGACGAGACGAAACATCCTCACGCGATACATCTCCGACGACCGATCACGCTACTCATGTGTAATCTTCTATCATTTGTGAAATTTGTCAAGAACAATTTCTGCAGTACAATTCCTGCAGGCAGGCGAGTAGGAAAACCGCTCCTTTTTTATTTTCTCTTTGCGAAAAAACTGTTATAAGCTACCGCACGATTGTTTATGTCATTTCCATGATCCGTTGAAGAGAAGAGGAAGAAAAAATGAAGAAAAACATTTTTGTTGCCCGAGAGGTTTTTGGAGAAGTCCTGGATTTTTTGGCTCCTCATTTCGAGGTTTCAGCCAATCAGGAAGACAAGGTTTTGACCGGCGAGGAGCTGGCGTTGGTTCTCGCCGACAAGGAAGGGGCCATGACCACCCTTACCGAAAGGATCGATGAGACCCTCCTGAGCCGCTGCCCCCGGCTGAAGGCGGTCTGCAACATCGCCGTGGGATACAACAATATCGATCTGACTGCCTGCAACGCCCATGGGGTGATGGCGACCAACACCCCCGGCGTCCTGGACGACACCACCGCCGATTTTACCTGGGCGCTGATCCTCGCCACCGCCCGCCGGCTGAACGAGGCTGAAGCCTACGTCCGGGCGGGATCGTGGGACAAGTGGAAGCTCAAGCAGTTTCTCGGCCTTGACGTGCACCATGCCGTGCTGGGAATTGTCGGTCTGGGACGGATCGGCCAGGTAGTGGCCCGCCGCGCGGCAGGTTTCGAAATGGAGGTGCTCTACCATGATGTCCGGCGGGCCGCCCCGGAGATCGAGGCCGCCTGCCGGGCCACGTATGTTCCAAAAGCGGAGCTCTTCCGCAGGGCGGATATCGTGACGATCCATATTCCTTACAGCCGGGAGACCCACCATGCCGTCGGCGCCCCGGAAATCGCCCTCATGAAAAAATCGGCGATCCTCATCCATGCCGCCCGGGGCGGCGTGCTCGACGATGCGGCGCTGGTCGAGGCGCTCCGAAAAGGCGCCATCGCCGGCGCCGGTCTCGATGTCTTCGAAGGGGAACCTGCCCTTCATCCGGGATTCAGGGAACTGAGGAATGTGGTGCTTTCGCCGCACATCGCCAGTTCTTCCGAAAACACCCGCTTCAAGATGGCCATGATGGCCGCAGAGAATCTTGTCGCCGCTCTCTCTTCCGGAAATCCCCCGAACCTTCTCAAT